>JANXGQ010000079.1 GCA_024959305.1 Porticoccaceae bacterium
TATACCCCGGTGGGTACCGCCATCACCAATAAAGTGCTTGGCGGTGGCCAGTACTTTTTCATGATTGGTCGCAAGCTCCTGCAAATCACCCTGTATGCCATAGACAACTTCACTGGCGTAGGCACTGGGAATAGAGGGTTCAGTGCTATAGCCCTCATAGGCTCGACCCCAGCGGTAGTCTTTAACCACAGCTACCGTCGGCGCAAAAATCCAGTCGATACCAGTAACCGCAACTTCCCGCGCTGTAATCTCACCAATTTTGCGCATCAGACTCGGATCATTGGCGGCACCCAAGCCAATATTGTGCGGAAACAGCGTTGCACCTATCACGTTATTATGACCATGTACTGCATCCGTGCCCCAAATAATTGGAATACCAGCACTACCGGCGCTGATATCCATGGATGCTTTATAATAGGCATCGGCCAACGCCACCCAATCCTTAACCGATGAATCTTTGCGCCCATTGGGAAAAGAACCACCGCCATTTAGTACAGAACCCAGATAGTAATTTTTCACATCATCAGGGGTTACATATCTGGTTTCACCCTGAACCATCTGCCCCACCTTCTGCTCTAGGGTCATATCCGCCAAGATACTTTGCACGCGGGTTTCAATATCCTCCCCAGATGGCAACTCTGCATCGCCACAGGATGCCGTTAAAATGGCCGCAATAAGTAATGGCGCAAGCCTTTTGCTAGGAATTAAACTAGCAAGCTGATTGCATAGATAGCTGAGATAGCGAAAAGTGAACTTAAGCCGCATTATTACTTTGTCCCCTCGCATAGATTATTTAGGGTGAAATCCAATCGAATATCATAAATCTGGGTGTTGCTAGCATAGACAGAGATCGAGAACGATTTTCAGTCCTTGGGAATTAGACCTTTAGAATGTCACAAACCATGGCTCTAGGCAAACCATGGCTTTAGGGAAGTGACGGTGCGCTTATTGACTGACTCTATCCTACAAAAGAACAGACAGCACAGCGCCGAACGCAGCCGTGCCTTTCAATTATTTACTGAAAAAGATTGCGAATAGACTCTCGATAATTTCGACTTACTTTTAAAGACTCTCCCTGAATTAAATGCAGTAGACTGCCGCCTTTTTGAAGTGGGGTTACGCTGACAATGCGCTCCACGTTAACGATGGTAGAGCGGTGAATTCGAACAAATAACTTGTCATCCAACTTGTCCATTAGATCGCGCAATGTGCTTCGAATAACATGGGTCTCACCCCCCGCATGCACACACATATAATCCCCAGCCGCATCAACCCAATCGATATCATCAAAAGGAATAACCTTGACGACACCAGAATCGCGAACTAACAATTTTCTTTTCATCCCGTCCGGAAGATTATTACTGACTTTTTCAGAGGATTCATCTTTGGCGGCGCGCGCGGAAATTTCCTCAATAGCACCGATCAATGGACTTTTAAAACTTCGATCCACATCATTTTTAAGTCGATCTAGGGCGCGATCAACTGATCTTGCTATTCTTTCCCCATCCAGTGGCTTTAGCACGTAGTCCACGGCATGCAGGTCGAAGGCATCGACCGCATACTGATCAAACGCTGTAATAAAAACCACCATGGGCATAATGTCTGTCTGAAGGGACTTAATCACATCAAAGCCATTCATCCCGGGCATTTGAATATCTAAAAACAACAACTCGGGCTGCAATCTAACCGCAGCCTCGACCGCTTCCTTACCATTGCTACACTCACCTATTATTTCTATATCACTGATTTCGCTGAGCACAGCGCGCAACAAATCCAAGGAGAGTGGCTCGTCATCAACAATCACTGTTCTGAGTTTTTGCATAATATCCTATCTTTAAAAACGATTATTTAGTCACTTTGCCCATTGGCATTTTAACTCTCACCCGCAGGCCACCGTCGGGGGAATTATCTAGGCGGAGCTCATAATCGTCGCCATAGAACTCCTTGAGCCGATCAATCGTATTTCTGATACCTACACCGGAAGATTTTACTTTCTTCTCTGGAAAACTAATCCCAGGACCGGTATCAATCACATCTATCACCAAAAAACTTCCCTCCAATCTGGCGAATACACTTACCTTGCCACCAGCCTCCATAGGAGCAACAGCATATTTTACCGCATTTTCCACCAGTGGCTGGAGGATTAAACTGGGAACTTTAATCTTCTCACAATCCGAAGCTATATCGAATTCTAACCCTAAGCGATCACCAAATCTAGTTTGCTCAATATTGAGGTAGAGTTTTACAGCATCCACCTCTTGCGCCATGCTCACCATATGAATAGGATCATTATAGAGAGAATAACGCAAAAATTGGCTTAACTGGACGATCATGGCATTTGCTTTAGATGAATCTTTCACTATTATAAGTGCCGATATAGCATTCAGGGTATTGAACAAAAAATGGGGATTAAGCTGATATCTAAGCATTTTCAACTGAGCTTCATGGGCGATGGCTTCCGCATGCGAACGCCGCAATTGCTCGCGCTGATTATCCGAGGCCACTCTTAACAAAGTTTCATTTTTATTCTGTAATATTTGGTAATACTTAATGCCATGATAGAGAGCCACCCAACAGCAAAAAATCAGGATCGAGCCAAATAGCCAGCCCCCAAAATCGGACCAAACCTCCTGCTCTCCTGTCATCGACATAAAGGTGCTAATCCTGAGAATAGTCCAAACTATTGACAAGCCTAAAATCCCCGCCACTGCAGCTGAGAGCCTGAACACCAACTTATCATCCCAAAAAAAAAGAAATAGATAACGCAGAGGCGTGGATACTATGATTCCAAGCGCAGACTGCAGTAGCGTATGGCCAATGTATGCTGGACTCTGCTGGTTGTACCAAAGAGTGAGACTCAAAAAGCTAATCATGGAAAGGCCAAACCAGCCGATGATTTGCAAAATCCAGAATTGTAAATTTTTATTACGATAAATCGCGACTAAAAATGGATGGTAATCTGATTCAGGCATAGTAATCCTTATCCACAAATACTGTTTTTGAACCCTGCCACTAAGTGGCCATTAAACTTACACCTAAACTGCGACAATAATGCCATACCATAACCTTCTTTAATACGTTTAAAATAGTGGGCTGGCAATCGGCTTATGATATACAAAGGCAATCACTGTGAACAACCATCATTTTATCCAGCATCACAACTTTAAAGCGCTCAAATCGACCCATCCAGGGGTACGAAAAATAAAGCGTTCTCAGCAGGGACACAGTGCTCATGGAAATAAAGTGTGGCGTTCAAGTTTTGCACTAATAGACTATTTAATGACCTACCCCATTAAATCTAATGCAAAGGTTTTGGATATAGGCTGTGGATGGGGTCTTGCAGGCCTGTTTCTAGCTAAAAACTACAACGCTCAGGTCACTGGGGTAGATATAGATGGATCTGTTGAGCCCTATCTAGAACTTCAGGGGCAAATTAACCAATGTAGAATGAATTTTCAGCAACGCAGCTTCGAATCTATCCGCACCACAGAACTTGCGGATTACCATTATATTATCGGAACAGATATCTGTTTTTGGGATGAAATGACTAGGCCGCTGTTTAATCTGATTAAACGAACTCGCAGAGCTGGTGTTGAAAAGATACTGATTGCCGACCCCGGACGCCCGCCGTTTTGGGATCTGGCAGAGCGCTGCTCAGCTAACCTTCAAGCAGAGGTAGTCACTCAAAGACTCGCTTACCCGTGGAAAACTGAAAAATATATATTGGCTATCTGATGCGCATAAAAAAACCGCGCCAGTGCGGCGCGGTCATATCTACTCCCAGATATTCTCAAATATCAATCTTTAACCAGCTTAAATCTCCAGACACCACTACCGCCAAAGTAAGCCGACGCAACTTCTAGTGTCATGGTGGTTGCAGTCAACTCAATAACAGTGTATTTAATTGAGTTTGGCGCATCAGCTGGATCGGTCAACTCAGAACCCTCGATTACTTTAGCTAGCCCTATATGACCACCAGCACCGGTAACTTTGATCAATGCAGCCGCTTCATTGTAGGAATAAACAACAGCAGTATTAGAGCCATCATGTGGTGCAACTGGTGTTCCACAGCCCTCAGAAGCAGCACCTTGCCAAGTTTCAAGCCAGGTCTCAGTGCCCATTACATTGGCAAAGCTACCATCTGCACCGAAGCTAAATACATCATCAAGCAAGCAGGCATCGACTGATTTTGATGTCATGACATTGCCGTTCAGAATTACACTTAAGGCATCGGCCTCAGGCGATATTTTCCAATTGCCGACAAGGTCTGACTGAACTTCAGATGCTGATCCTGATGCTGATTTCACCAACTCGAAACGCCAAACACCGGCGCCAAAGTTAACATCCAGAGTCATCGCCGTGTCGTTCATTGCTGCAATAGTGTAGACAATTGAATCTGGTACCGCTGCTCCAGCGCTAATTTCGCCACCATTAATTGCTTTAGGCAGACCTACATGAGCGCCCGCACCTTCAACAGTTAACGTTAACCCATCCTCGTCAAAAACATAAGTGGCTGGATTAGAGCCATCATGAGGTGCTATAGGCGCTAAACACGCTTCACCCTGATCGCCATTTTGCCAGTCTTCGGTAAAGGTCAAATCACCCATCACATTTTCAAAGCTACCATCAGCATTGAAACGGTAGATATCATCAAATAGGCAGTCCCTATCGGATAGGGTAATTTCACTGCTAGACCACCAGCTAATATCGCCCGCTACTGGACCTACACCCAGGGCACCAGCTGCAGGAGCCAGTGTCCAATCGCCAATGATTGGAGATGCTTGCTCAGTTACCTCTTTCTGCAACAGGAAGCGCCAATAACCGGCACCAAAGTTAATATCCAGAGTCATCTCGGTATTGTTCATTGCCGAAATAATGTAGACAATTGATGCTGGTACCGCTGCTCCAGCGCTGATTTCACCACCATTAATTGCTTTGGGCAGACCTATATGAGCGCCCAGACCATCAACAGTTAACGTCAACGCATCCTCGTCGAGAACATAGGTGGCTGGATTAGAGCCATCATGAGGTGCTATAGGCGCTAAACAGGCTTCACCCTGATCGCCATTTTGCCAGTCTTCGGTAAAGGTAGTGGCGCCCATCACATTTTCAAAGCTGCCATCAGCACCGAAACGGTAGATATCATCAAATAGGCAATCCCTATCGGTTAGGGTAATTTCACTGCTTGACCACCAGCTAATATCGCCCACTACAGGACCTACGCCCAAGGCGCCGGCAACCGGAGCTAATTTCCAGTCACCTGCAATACCGCCAGCTTCACCTTCGGAGACGCAACCCTCTTTACAATACTCAAGCGGATCGCCTTCAGTGCTAGCTGCAACATCATTACCGGCCACACCACTTACATCCCCGAAGGAAATCGCGAAAGAAACCGGGCCATCTGCAAGAGTATCGTCATCCAGAGTGTGTTCAGCTGACCAGGCATGATGCTGACCAGAAACAGTGGCAGCCACACCAGCAATAGTAACTGTTGGTTTCATAATGGATTCACTGGATTCAAACTCAACTTTAACAACGTCACCAAGCTTTACTTCATTGCCTGAATTAAAGCCGTTATAAATCTTAACTAATGTCAGGGTAGGCGCAACGCCGTCAGGACCTGGCTCTTCTGATATATCCGTTTTTTCACTACCACCGCCACAAGCAGTGAGCATTATTGAGAATGAAAGTGCTATAAGAGTACTGACATAATTGGTTTGCATAAAGCCTGAAAACCTGCCAGATGATCTTACGGTTGATTGCTGACGCATAACTCCCCCTAGATGAGTTTTTATGTTGTTCAAGATGCTTCGAAATGAAACATATCCACCTATTGATTCTGTGCATCTTGAACGTCTACCTCCAGCACAATACGATGAGTGGGGGTATATATGCGGTGAATGGGACAGCCTTAGAGCAAACAAGGAGATTCAGACAATTAGCGGTCTTAACCGCTATCAAACAAAGCTATTTTAGGCAGGTAGAGACTACTTGCTGCCGCCCAAGCATGGGGGCGAATCAGGGGCTGATTTTTTATCGCTCCACTCATCGGGAGCGTAGGTATGCAATGCCAGTGCGTGAACCGACTGCTGCAGCTGTTCAGCTACCACAGCATAGATCGCTTGATGGCGCTGCACAGCAGACTTTCCAACGAAGCGATCGGTAACCATAACCACTTTAAAATGGCTTTCTGAGCCCTCGGGGACCGAGTGTGAAGCGCTCTCATTGATCACTTCTAGATAAGCGGGAGAAAACGCCTGCTCAAGCTTTTGCCTAATAATGCCTTCTACCGATCCCATTACATACCGCCAACAAGGTTTATCATCACCCCGGCAGCCACGGCAGAGCCTATCACACCAGCCACATTGGGACCCATGGCGTGCATCAGCAAAAAGTTATGAGGATTTGCCTCCAAACCGACTTTATTGGCGACACGAGCGGCCATAGGCACTGCTGAAACCCCCGCCGCACCGATTAGCGGATTGACCTTGTGCTTAGACAGCTTATTCATTAATTTTGCCATCAACACCCCAGAGGCGGTGCCAATGCAAAATGCCACCGCACCCAACGCCAAAATACCCATGGTCTCAGGGTTGAGGAATTTCTCGGCACTCATTTTTGAGCCCACGCCCAGCCCCAAAAAAATAGTGACTATATTGATTAGCGCATTTTGAGTGGTATCGCTTAAACGATTGACCACACCAGATTCGCGCATCAGGTTGCCAAAACAAAACATACCCAGCAATGGCGCCGCATCTGGCAGTAACATAGCCACTAACAGCAGCAGTGTCAGAGGAAAAACAATACGCTCAGCCTTTGATACCGGGCGCAGCTGCTCCATCTTAATTTGCCGCTCCGCATCTGTGGTCAGCGCTCTCATAATCGGTGGCTGAATAATGGGCACCAGCGCCATATAGGAGTACGCCGCCACCGCAATAGCACCGAGCAGATCCGGCGCCAATTTACTGGTGACAAAAATAGCAGTGGGCCCATCGGCACCGCCAATAATCCCTATGGAAGCCGCATCGCGAATGCTGAAGTCTAGAATTCCAAAGTGACTCATTGCAACCGCGCCCAAAACCGTAGTAAAAATACCTACCTGAGCCGCCGCGCCCAACATTAAGGTCTTGGGATTGGCCAGCAGTGGCCCAAAATCGGTCATAGCACCGACGCCCATAAAAATCACCAAAGGAAACAGACCGGTTTCAATGCCCGCGTGATAAATATAATAGAGCAGGCCGCCGGGGCTTTCCAAATGACCCAGTGCATCATAAACCGGCGCAGCTTCAAAGCCGGCACCGGGAATATTGGCCAAGATGGTACCAAAGCCAATGGGAACTAATAGCAATGGCTCAAAACCCTTGCGAATTGCCAGATACAGCAGCAGCAAACCCACTATCATCATCACTGCCTGCCCAGATACCATCTGAGCAACCCCGGAACTGGCCCATAAACTTAGTAAATTATCCATAGATTTAAAGCCCTAAGCCAAGGTCACCAGTACATCGCCAACAGTGCAGCTATCTCCACCCTGCACTCTCACCTCGACAATGGTGCCATCGGAGGGCGCGCTAACCGAGGTCTCCATCTTCATCGCCTCTAGAATAATAATGCTCTGCCCCTCGCTCACAACCTGCCCCGGCTTAACCAAAACCTCGATCACAGTGCCCGCCAGCGGGGCCTTTACCGGATCGCCAGCGGTTGCTGGGAGCCTTCCAGTCGGCGCTCCACCAATAGGCGCTATACCGCTGATATCACCGCCACTGGAGACAGTGACTGTGTAGGACTTGCCCTCAACCTCCACCGTATAAATCTCTTCGCCGGCATCATTGATTGGCGCTAAACTTTTACCCATGGGCACCGGCTCAAAGGCTTCCGCATTATTTCTATTTTGAAGAAATTTCAACCCCACCTGAGGGAACAGCGCATAGGTCAGTACATCGTCAATCTGACCATTCTTGGCGGTCAGGGTGAAGCCCTGTTCTGCACGCAGTCCTTCAAGCTCCACCGTCAACGCCTCGAGCTCAGGCTCAATATTATCCGCTGGACGACAGCTTATGGGTTCTTCATTCTCTCCCAATACCCGCGCCTGCAAATCCAAATTAACCGGCGCTGGAGTAGCGCCATACTCGCCGCGAAGAACGCCCTCAGTTTCCTTGGAGATCGACTTATAGCGCTCGCCAGTCAGCACATTGAGTACCGCTTGGGTCCCTACAATTTGCGAGGTTGGCGTCACCAATGGGATATAACCCAAGTCTTTGCGAACACGGGGGATTTCCGCCAACACCTCGTCAAATCGATCCTCGGCACCCTGTTGGCGAAGCTGCGATTCCATATTAGTCAGCATACCACCGGGCACCTGTGCCACCAGTATCCGCGAATCGACACCACGCAGGGAGCCCTCAAATTCAGCATATTTTTTACGTACTTCTCTAAAGTAAGCTGCTACCTCCTCCAACTCCTTTATATCCAGCCCAGTATCGCGATCGGTGCCCTGGAAAATGGATACCACAGACTCCGTGGCCGAATGACCATAGGTCATGGACATAGAAGATATAGCTGTATCTACATTGTCGATGCCAGCCTCCACACATTTTGTGATTGTGGCAGTGGATAAACCAGTGGTGGCATGGCAATGTAACTGCAGTGGAATAGAAACCGCTTTCTTTAATTTGCCGACCAGATCAAAGCCCGCATAGGGGGTTAACAGACCGGCCATATCCTTGATACAGATTGAATCCGCCCCTGCATCTTCCAGTTGTCGCGCTTGATCCACCCATAGATCAACTGTATGCACAGGGCTAACGGTGTAGGAAATTGTGCCCTGCGCATGTTTGCCAACCTGCTTTACCGCCCTGAGAGCAGTCTCCAGATTGCGCATATCGTTCATGGCGTCAAACACACGAAAAACATCGATACCGTTAATTGCCGCGCGCTCGACAAACTTTTCCACTACATCATCAGCATAATGTCTATAACCCAGTATATTCTGCCCTCTAAAGAGCATCTGCTGAGGGGTATTGGGCATAGCTTTTTTGATCTCACGAATCCGATCCCAGGGATCTTCACCCAGATAGCGAATACAGGCATCGAAGGTTGCTCCACCCCAAGATTCCATAGACCAGTAACCAATCTGATCGAGCTTTTCAGCAATAGGCAACATATCGTCAATTCTCATACGTGTTGCAAACAGCGATTGATGGGCATCCCGAAGTACTACTTCAGTTATACCAAGCGCAGAGGTTTCAGAGGGCATACTTATGTCCTTAATATTAAATTCCGAAATACAGGGCCTAATGAACTATTGAATCAGCCTTAATTAATTGCCGCGATGCTGATTTATCGCTGCTTGAATCACTTTGATAATTCTTGGCTCCACCAATTCCGGCTGAATTTGATTGGAACCTGCAGCGACTTCTACTGGTTCGTCCGGAGCAAATTTCACCACTATTATCGACATAAGACCTGTTATGCCCACCAGCAAAGTTAGAAAGGTAAACACCGTCCCCATACCATAGAACAGTAAATTTAAACCTTGCGTTATCAGTAACGAATCCATCAATAGTCCGTAGCGATTAAATTAAAATACAAACAGCCACCATCCATCTACGGACGGCAGCAAACGAAAATGATAGCAATATGTCCACTTTTTGCAAGTTTGGCTTTGCTTTCAGCACCTCAAAACCTACAATTCGCCCTCGAACGATCCACAAATAAAGAGTTATTAGGGCAAATGAGCATAAAAAATTTATTAAACACCCGTTTCCAGCACGCCATGCAATCTCTGGGTATACCAGACCAGTGCTCGCCCCTACTCAGCCTGAGCGGCAAACCGCAGTTTGGCGATTACCAAGCCAACGGAGCCATGGGCGCCGCAAAACAGCTAAAAACCAATCCGAGAGAATTGGCTCAAAAGATTCTCGACCATGTGAATCTTGAGGGTATCGCAGAAAAACTGGAGATAGCTGGGCCAGGATTTATCAATATTACCATAAAAAATGATTTTTTATCCGCATCGCTGTCGGAGCCTGCAGATGAACCCCAAACGGTCACCCAGACAGTGGTAATCGACTACTCTGGACCCAATTTGGCCAAAGAAATGCACGTTGGGCACCTGCGCTCAACGATTATCGGCGATGCCTTGGCCCGCTTGTTAGAATATCAAGGCCAATTGGTTATCCGCCAGAATCATATGGGTGATTGGGGCACGCAGTTCGGTATGCTTATTGCCGAGCTAGAACTGCAACTTGGACAGGGCGATCAAGCCGAGCTGGCCCTGAGTGATCTTGAGGTGTTTTATCAGCAGTCCAAAAAACACTTTGATGCAGATCCTGATTTCGCCGACACCGCAAGATCTTATGTGGTTAAACTGCAGTCCGGCGATGTTCATTGCCGCAAGCTCTGGCAACAATTTATTCAGGTATCAGTGGCCCATAATCTGGAAATCTACCATCGTCTCAATGTTAGCTTGGGGCCTGAACATATTAAGCCCGAGAGTGCCTACAACGATGATTTAGGGAAGGTCGTTAAGGATCTGACCGCCAAGGAGCTAGCCGTTGACTCCGAGGGCGCCAAGGTAGTCTTTATTGAAGAGCTAGCGGATAAAAACGGCGATCCATCGCCAATGATCGTGCAAAAATCTGGCGGCGGATTCCTCTACGCTACTTCGGATCTGGCAGCATTGAGATATCGTATCAACGAGCTGCAAGCTGATCGTATTCTGTACTTTATCGACGCCCGCCAGTCCTTACATATGAAGCAGGTCTTTGTTACCGGACGCAAGGCGGGATTTGTGCCCGACCCAGTTAGCCTCGAGCACCATTCCTTTGGCACCATGATGGGCAGGGACGGTCGCCCCTTTAAAACTCGAAGTGGCGGTACCGTCAAACTGGCAGACCTGCTGACCGAAGCTGTAGAGCGCGCCGAACAGTTGGTCAGACAAAAAAATAATAATCTGAGCGAAGAAGATATTAAAACCATCGCCCGCAAGGTAGGTATTGGCGCCGTCAAATATGCCGACCTCAGCAAAACTCGAACCAATGATTATATTTTTGACTGGGATGCAATGTTGTCTTTCGAGGGCAACACAGCCCCCTACCTGCAATACGCCTACACTCGAATTTGCAGTATCTTCCGCAAAGCAAACCTAGATATTGATGGATTTTCCGCACCTATAAAAATAGCGGAGCCTCAGGAAAAACAGCTAGCACTTAAGATGCTGCAATTTAACGATGTGCTCGACCAAGTGGCGGCAGACTGCTATCCCCATAGCCTGTGCAGCTATCTCTATGAATTGGCAAGTTTATTTATGAGCTTCTATGAGTACTGCCCAATATTGAAGGAAGATGTGGCGCCAGAAACCGCCAATAGTCGACTGCAACTCTGCGCACTTAGCGCCACCACATTGGCACAGGGACTTGAGCTACTGGGTATTGAAGTGATGGAAAAAATGTAGCCCCGCCATTGCGCGGAGCCCGAAAAAAAATCAGTTATTGCCTTTGGTTGCGGAGTGCTAGCGCTAGATATTGATCGAGGGGATCTGCGTGGCAAAGCTATCCTCAACTTCCCGCTGCCCCTGTTGCTCTTGTTGCCCTTGTTGGAGTGACCGCTGTAACTTAAGGCCGGCAAAATCAAATAACTGAGTATCCGCCAGCTGTGATGGAGAAACATGCTTAATAGCATTGAAAATAGTATCGATGCGACCCGGGTGCTGACGCTCCCAATTCACCAACATGTCTTTGATAACCTGTCGCTGCAAACCGTCCTGAGAACCGCAAAGATTACAGGGAATAATCGGAAATTTCCGCAATTCGGCCAGAGCCTGTAGATCCGACTCACGGCAATAGGCCAGAGGTCTAATCAGTATATTTTTCTTATCATCGGCAAGTAGTTTAGGCGGCATGGCTTTAAGCTTGCCCTGATAAAACATATTTAAAAACAATGTTTCCACTATATCGTCGCGATGATGACCCAAAGCCACTTTAGTGGCACCGATCTTTTCCGCAAACCCGTAGAGAGTGCCGCGACGCAGTCGCGAGCAAAGCCCACAGTAGGTCTTGCCCTCCGGCACCTTGCTGGTCACTATGCTGTAGGTATCTTTTTCTAAAATATGATATTCGATATCTAGGCTGTCCAGATATTTGGGCAGCACATCAGTCGGAAAGCCCGGCTGCTTCTGATCCAGATTAACAGCCACCAGCTCAAACTTAATAGGCGCACTGCGCTGTAAATTTATCAGAATATCCAGCATGCCGTAGGAATCTTTACCGCCGGAGAGGCAGACCATAATACGATCGCCCTCTTCGATCATATTGTAATCGGCAATGGCATTGCCCACATTGCGGCGCAGGCGCTTCTGCAACTTATTGGCTTCAAGTTGATCTTTTCTATTGAGCATTAAATACCTCGGTATATTCTCAAGGTGGGCTATTGTAGTTATTAAGCACTTTATCACCAACCAAAAGTTGGTGATTTTTTACCCGCATTTCGGTAGTCTCCCCACAAAATGTAATAATTCAACCACGTTGGAGCTTTAACCCACAGTGACTGCCGACAACCCCTATCAATCAGAAATACTCTCTAAAGATCAAGAGTTTGTCTGGCATCCCTACTCATCACTGAGCGACCCCATTCCAGCTTATGAGGTGGTCTCTGCCGAGGGCGTTAATCTGCAGTTAGCGGACGGCAGACAGTTAATCGATGCTATGTCCTCATGGTGGTGCGCCATCCACGGCTACAACCACCCAGTGCTAAATGCAGCGGCCAAACAGCAAATCGATAGCATGAGTCATGTGATGTTTGGCGGCATTACCCATGCTCCGGCAGTTAATCTCTGTGAAAAACTAGTCAATTTAACGCCCCTTGGTCTCAGCAAGGTATTTTTAGCGGACTCCGGCTCGGTCAGTGTGGAAGTAGCCATCAAAATGGCTTTCCAGTACTGGATATCTCAGGGTCAGGCAGATAAAAATAAATTACTCAGCCTTAGGGGTGGCTATCATGGCGACACCTTTGCCGCCATGTCGGTCTGTGATCCGGTGAATGGTATGCATCATATATTTGAAAAAGTGCTGCCACAGCATTATTTCGCCCCAGCGCCGCAAATTGCTTTTGATCAAGCTTGGGACGATCGAGATATTGCCGACTTTAAATCGATAATTGAAACCCATCACAAGCAGTTGGCGGCAGTTATTCTAGAACCCATAGTTCAGGGCGCCGGCGGTATGCGCTTCTACTCGCCAGAGTATTTGCGGCAGGTGCGCGCGCTGTGCGACCAGCATCATGTTTTACTGATAGCCGATGAGATTGCCACTGGGTTTGGGCGTACCGGAAAATTGTTTGCCTGTGAATGGTCACAGATATCTCCAGATATTATGTGTCTGGGTAAATCCCTTACCGGTGGCTATATGACTTTGGCTGCCACCCTGTGTACCGAGGAAGTGAGCCGCGGCATCTGCGAGGGTGAGGCTGGATGCTTTATGCACGGCCCCACTTTTATGGGCAATCCCCTGGCCTGTGCTGTAGCCAATGCCAGTATAGATCTACTGCTCAGTCAGGACTGGTCGGCGAATATTCAACGTATCGAAAATACACTGGCCACCGAATTGCCAGCCTTCAATCAACTGCGCACTGTGGCCAATACAAGAGTACTGGGTGCTATCGGCGTTATCGAGATGAAAGAACCTGTCAATGTCGCGCAAATACAGAAGAAATTCGTAGCTCAGGGCATCTGGGTGCGCCCCTTTGGCAAGCTGGTTTATATAATGCCGCCCTTTATTATTACTAACCAGCAGCTAAAACAGCTGATACAGGGGATTTACAAGGTTTTATCGGCGCCTGACTGAGCAGGATAGGCTATTTGCTTCTTCGTCCCTCGAGATCAAGCTGTTCACTGGTACGCTGGCGCGCCAGTGAATTCTTTTTAATCAGCACATAGGTGGAACCGGATCCGCCATGCTGTTTTTTCGCGGTATGAAATGCCAATACCTGATCCACTTGACGAAGCCAGTGGTTTACACAGCTCTTTAACTTTGCCGGTTGCTCGCGCCCCTCACCTTTACCATGAGTGATCAATGCACAGCGAATACCATGAGTTTGGCAATCCTTTAAGAAATCCCACACAGCCTGTCGCGACTGTTCCACTGTTTTGCGATGCAAATCGAGAGTGGATTGAATTTCATACTTGCCCTGACGAAGTTTTTTAAACACCGCGTACTGAATACCCGGACGCGTGAAAGACAATATATCGTAGGGATCAACCTGCTCTATCACACTGGAGGCATCCAGTGAGTTTCTGCGCTGAATTTCATCCTGCTGAGCGGCTTTCCTGCGCTCCACTGTCCCCGGAGTCATTGTAAAAGGCGCAACTGACCTAAATGCACCTTTTCCAGCCAATGGCCGAATGTTCTCGTCAAAAAGGTCCTCGAAATGTTCTTGCCGCGAGGATTCTTTATGGGTATCAGTTGATTTTTTATCAGATGACATTTGTTGTAACCCAAAAAATGTTATGACCCAAAAAAGGTTTTTAGGGTAATATGCACCCCCGAAAAGGGCCATTTAATGCGTATTACATCGAACTCAGTCGTCACTGTCCACTATATCCTCACCGACGATAACCAAGATATTATAGAAAGCACTTACGATTCAGGTAAGCCCTCAGTTTATCTGCATGGTCGCGGACAGATGGTACGCGGATTCGAGGCACAGCTGCGGGCTGCTGAAATAGGTCAAAAACTATCCTTTACCCTAATGCCCGCCGAGGGCTACGGCCTGCGCAACGTCAATAACAAGCAGCGAATTCCAGTAAAGTATTTAAAACATGAGGGCAAGCTGAGTCCGGGCAAAGATATTCGAGTTAATACCGATAACGGCGTTCGCCACGGCAGCATTATCAAAGTCGGAAAATTTAACGCCGATGTAGATATGAATCATCCTCTTGCGGGAAAAAACCTACATTTCCAAGTAGATATTATCGATATTCGTCAAGCCACCGAAAGCGAAATATCCCACGGCCATGCCCATGGGGATCAGGGCTGCAATCACTAGAGTGAAAGCACCATAAAATGCCTGATCTAAGCCTTATGCAACTGATATCCATCGTCCTAGTGTTTATCTGGAGTGGCTTTGTACGCTCTGGCATCGGCTTCGGCGGCGCCCTGTTTACACTGCCATTTCTACTATTGGCGCTTAATGATCCACTGGTATTCCTGCCGATAATCTCAATTCACCTGCTATTTTTTGCCGGTATCACCATACTCAGCGATCAGTATAAAGCCTACAAAAACTCCAGCACGGGATCCATAGAGACCACTCAAGCCGAAGTGAACTGGGGGTTTGTGCGTTATAGCATGGCGATAATGATTATCCCCAAGATCGCCGGCGTTATTGGACTCCTAGTACTACCTGTGGATCTGACCAATATCATTATCTTTGGGCTTATTGCGGCCTATGCGCTGACCTATATCGTGGATAAGCCAATGCGCAGCAATAACCGCACTATGGATATTGTATTTCTGGTGCTTGGCGCCTATATCAGCGGCACCTCTCTGGTGGGTGGGCCGCTAATTATCGCCGTGGCACTGCGCTATATTAAGCCCAACCAATACAGGTCTACGCTATTTGTACTCTGGTTTATTTTGGTCAGTATCAAGATGACTGCATTCGCCTTTGCCGGGATTGACCTGCAGCTCTGGAATGCACTGCTATTACTGCCCTTTGCGGGCATTGGACATATAGTAGGGTTGCGCGCCCACCAATGGCTGCTACAGAGAGATAATCGCACTTTCTACCGCAATATTGGCTGGGTACTATTTGCCACCAGCTGCGTTGGTATAGGGCAATCTATTTAGATTGCCCTCTTAGTCACAGGGGATTCTGAGCGGAGCTCTTAATCAGGAGGCGTCTAGATCAAGAGGCGTCTAAATCAAGAGGCGTCTAAATCAAGAGGCGTCGAAATAACTATTCGGCATACCCATCACCGAGTCAAGACTGGCACTGATGGTCTTTGCATGCGCCTGTGCCTGTGGCAGCAATCGCTCAAAAAAGAATTCAGCCGTATGCAGTTTTTCGCGCAGGAAATTCTTATCGCCCGCGCCTTGGTCTAGCTTTTGCTGTGCTTTGGAGCTCATCATGGCCCACATATAGGCCATATAGGCATAGCCAGAAAACATCAGAAAATCCACCGAACCCGCACCTATGGCATCGCGATTGCGCTTGGCTTGCATGCCCACCCGAAACCCCAGATAGCGCCATTTAACAGCCAGCTTGGCGATCGCCCAAGCCTGCTTGCGGGTTGTTTTATTGCCTCTGGGCCAAGGCAGCGATTTGGCGGCAAAACTAAGCATTTCAGCGGTAAATACTTTCAATTGAGAAAAATTGTTGAGCAGCGTCTTGCGCCCTAGCAAATCCAGTGCCTGAATACCCGTAGTGCCCTCATAGAGTGTGGCAATACGGCTGTCACGGAGAATTTGCTCCATCCCCCATTCTTGAATATACCCGTGCCCTCCAAATACCTGCACACCATAATTTGCAGCAATCACGCCCTGCTCGGTAATAAAACCTTTCAATATAGGCGTACAGAATCCCAGGCGCTCCTCACCCTGCTGTTTATCCTGCTCGGTTTTACCCCGAGTATAAAGATCGGCAAACTGAGCGGCATAACAAACCATCGCCCGACCCCCCTCGGCAATAACCCGCTGGGTGAGTAGCATTCGTCGCACATCCGGATGGCAGACAATAGGATCGGCAGGACCCTCGGAATTTTTCACCCCGGATAGTGCGCGCATAGCCAATCGCTCAACCGCATAGGCCGACGCACCCTGATAGGATCGCTCCGCAGCGGCAGAACCCTGAAGCGCTGTACCTATACGCGCGACGTTCATATAGGTAAACATGGTTTTCATACCATCGTGAGGCGCGCCGATTAAAAAGCCAGTGGCGTCATCAAAATTTAATACGGCGGTGGCGTTACCATGAATTCCCATCTTGTGTTCAATAGAACCACAGCTGACCGTATTTCTCTCACCTACAGAACCATCAGTTGCGGGAAGGAATTTAGGAACAATAAATAGCGAGAGACCTTTGGTGCCCTCAGGGGCATCGGGCAGTTTTGCCAATACAATATGCACGATATTTTCAGTCAAGTCGTGCTCGCCGGCACTGATAAATATTTTCGTACCATTAATTTTGTAGCTGCCATCATCATTGGGCACAGCCTTGGTTTTCATCAGCCCCAAATCAGTGCCACAATGGGGTTCGGTCAAGCACATGGTAGCGCTCCAGACGCCACTGATAATCTTGGTTAAATAGACCTGCTTCTGTTCTTCGGTACCATGATCTTCAATAGTCGCCATGGCTCCCTCGCTGAGGCCAGGATACATTGCCCAAGCCCAGTTTGCCGTGGTTAGCATCTCGTTAAACGCAGAGCTGATAGAGGACGGCATACCCTGCCCACCCATCTCAGGACTACCGGAGAGCGAGGTCCAACCGGCCTCGATAAACTTCGCATAGGCCTCTTTAAAACCTTGGGGCGTAGTCACCACACCATCATCCCATTTGCAGCCCTTATCCCCAGATTGGTACAGCGGCGCCAATTCATTTTCACAGAATTTAGCGCCCTCGCTAAAGATTGCCTCAATCATATCTGGAGTCGCTTGATCACCGCCCTCTACTCGCTGGTAATGGCCTTGCATATCAAGCACATCATTAAACAGGAACAAATAATCATTAACTGGAACTTTGTAAGTGGGCATAACTAATATCCTATAAAATTGCACCCTCTAGGTGCATTTGACTAGCTGACTGGTCGAACAGCGAGAAGCTGTGTGTACCCTCCAATTGCTGTGAGTAAAACAATACACTGGATGGCAAAAATAGTGGCCGATGGAAGCTCACATCAACGCTGTACCCAGCGTCCGGTATGCTCTTATCCAAAGCGGCCAAGCAGCGTGCCTTGCTCCACATACCATGGGCTATAGCTCTTTTAAACCCTAATATTTTTGCTGTGAAGCTGCTCAGATGAATAGGGTTAAAATCTCCGGAAACACGTGCATAACGGCGACCCATATCTGCGCTGACAGACCAGCACTGCGGATCCCCCGATGCTATTCTCTCCTCAGTTACTTCGCGCTTTATATCGGTTTTACAGCGGTTCAAAAAAGTCGATTGGCTGGACCAGACCACTTGCCCGTCTATCTCGGCAATACTGTCAATATTCCACTCCAATCCCCTAGAGGTAAGCTCACTGCTACCCACTGACGCAGAAATACTCAAGCGGCTGTCGATAGTAATTGCCTGGTGTACAGAGATTTGGTTGCGCAGATGCACCTGTCCCATCGTGCGCAGAGGAAAGCTTTTACAAAGCAAAAGTTTCATAAACAAAGGGAAGGCCATCAGTAACATATAAGTGGCTGGTATCCTGTCCGAATCAAAGCCGCAGATCTCCCGGTAGCGTTTGAGATGGGCGCCGTCCAAGGACAGTCCATCCACCCGAGCAGCTAGGGCGGGCAGAGGGTCTCCAATATTATAATGCCCCAACTTAAACGCGGCCTTGCCAAGTAACATTGGAACATTGGGAAGTTCAGTCATCACCATGGGTGGCACATTGCAATCTGCTGGGTTCGATTCTATTTGATTCATATCTCGCATTTTGCGCACTCTCCAGTTTGTTTGCATTGGCAAGAAAAAAAACCACTTTGTCATTTCGGCCAATTATGTATAATGAATTCTCTCTTCAACAGTTTTATTGTATGCCAAATTTAACCGACTCAGGTACTTTGGTTCGCTTGGCCCATCAGGGTCTGTGCAATCTTGGCATTGACGCGGACGAGGTACTGCGCCGATCGGGACTGGATCCCGCCAAACTTTATCAACCCAATCTACGCACTAAATTTTCCGCACAACCCAAATTTTGGCAAGCCGCGGCAGACCTGTCGGGCGACCCCTGTATAGGCCTGCATCTGGGTGAAAATATGCCTGTCTACAAGGGGCAAATTCTCGAATACCTGCTGCTCAGCAGCCAGACCTTTGGCGATGGTTTAAAGCGCGTTCTTAACTATCAGCGCCTAATCAGTGATGCAATGCATGGCGATCTGAGCGAATCCCCTGAGGCCTGCTTGACCAACCACTTTTCGGATCATCAGTATGTAACACCCCATCTAGCGGAAGCCATGGTGGTAAGTTTAATACGCTTCCTTCAGTCTGTGACCGACGGTAAATTCAAACCCAGTCGGATCATTTTCACACATACCCCCAATACATATATAGATGAATATCTGCGAGTTTTCCATTGTCCAGTTGAATTTAACGCCAAGTCATTCAAGTTATTCTTCCCTAGCGAGATGCTTGACTGCCGCTCCCTATACGCTGAACCAGAGCTACTCAATATGCATGTTCAGAGCGCTGATCAGCATCTTGAGTTGTTGCAACAACAGGATCTAATTTCGGAAGTTCGCAGTCAAATTGGCGCCCTGTTAGAGTCTGGGGAGATTAGTTTGCAGGCAATATCTATGCGACTGGACATTAAACCCAGGCAACTTAGACATCAATTAAATCTAGCCGGCACCAGTTTGCAGCGCATTATCAACCAATACCGAAAATCACTCTCAGTAAGATTGCTGACACAAACCGATGAGGCCATCAGCGAAATTGTGTACCTAACAGGCTTTTCAGAGCCCAGTACTTTTTATCGAGCTTTTAAACGCTGGAAAGACCTAACGCCGGTTGAGTACCGTAAACTTCACCGCATAAAAACACATCAAACAGTGACGGTTTAGCTGTTTGATCACGGAATTTAGGTTAAAGGGCCTGATTTTGGTAGAATGCCCAACCCAGAAAATCTGCAAGAGAAATGAATCTTTATGACACAGGTCGTACATCCAGCTTTTGAACTATTGCGAACCCAGATTGTTCCCTCATTAAAAGTGCGCTATGAGGAATACCGCCACAGAGTGACCGGCGCTCAACATATTCATTTAGCATCAGACAATGCAGAGAATGTATTTCTTGTAGCTCTGCGCACAGTGCCCATGGATTCGACTGGAGTGGCTCATATCTTAGAGCATACGGCTCTTTGCGGCAGTGAGAAATATCCAGTGCGGGATCCATTTTTTATGATGATTAGGCGCTCGCTCAACACTTTTATGAATGCATTTACCAGTTCAGACTGGACCGCCTATCCCTTTGCCAGTCAAAATAAAAAGGACTTTAACAACCTGCTTGAGGTCTATTTAGATGCGGTCTTTTTTGCCCGCCTCGATCCGCTGGATTTTGCCCAAGAGGGCCATAGATTAGAGTTTGCCACTGCCAATGACAGCGCCTCGGAACTGACATTTAAAGGCGTGGTATTTAACGAAATGAAAGGGGCCATGAGCTCGATTAACTCTACACTCTGGCAAAGCATGAGCAAATATTTGTACCCCACCAGCACTTATCATTATAACAGCGGTGGTGAACCAGCAGATATTCCCGACCTGACCTACCCACAATTTAAACAGTTTTATAAAACCCATTACCACCCCGGCAATGCTGTTTTCCTGACCTTTGGTGATATACCGGCAGCAGAGCATCAGCAGAGATTTCAAGAGCAGGCTCTGCACCGCTTTGAGCAACTCGAGGGCGTTATAGGGGTCACTGATGAACAGCGCTATTCAGAACCACAGCATTTTGAGGAGCGCTACGCTTTTGAACCCAGCAGCGAAGGCGAGGACCTAAAGGATAAGACGCATATTGTTGTCGCCTGGCTATTGGGTCAATGCACCGATCTGGAGGGTTCCATGCGCGCCCGCTTGCTGGCCAGCGTGCTTATGGACAACAGTGGGTCGCCATTGCAGAAGGCTCTGGAAACTACTGAGCTGGGAACTGCCCCCTCACCTATGTGCGGACTTGAGGACTCTCAGAAAGAGCTGTGTTTTGCCTGCGGTATAGAGGGATCAAACCCCGAGCAAGCCGATGCGGTTGAGGCAATGATTGTGGATGTTCTTAAAGATATTGCAGAGCATGGCGTACCCCATGAACAGGTGGCCGCCAGCCTTCATCAGCTAGAACTCTCGCAGAGAGAGGTCACTGGAGGATCCTATCCCTATGGTCTCAATTTGATTTTGACCTGCCTAACCAGCGCCACTCACCGCGGAGATCCCGTCTCCCTATTGGATCTAGACCCTGTATTGGAAAGAATGCGACAGCAAATTCTCGACCCGGAGTATATTAAGTCTCTGGTACGGGAACTGCTGCTCGATAATCGACACCGAATTCGGCTAGTGCTGAAACCAGATGCCGAGTTGGGAAAAATTAAAGATCAGGCTGAAAAGGATCGTCTATCAGACATTAAGGAATCCCTGAGCGAACAGCAGAAACAGGACATTGTCGACGCTGCCGCCGCCCTAAAAGAACGTCAAGAAATCGAGGAAGATCTGGAAATACTGCCGAAAGTCAGCCTCTCAGATATTCCCAGTGATATCACCTACCCGCAGGTAACTAGCACTCAACGGGCGCCACTGCCCCTTAGCAGCTACGGTGCCGGCACTAATGGTCTGGTTTATCAACAAATTATTATGCCAATGCCAAAACTGACTGCTCAACAAATGGACCTGTTGCCGCTGTATACCACCTGCGTTACGGAAATGGGGGTAGGCACACGCGACTACCAGCAGACTCAACTTTGGCATTCCGGAATTGTTGGCTCATACTCTGCCTCTGCATCAGTTCGCACCGACAAAGATAGTCTTTCCAAGCTACATGGCAATATTAGCTTTGCCTCTAAAGGCTTAGCGCGCAATCAACAGGCTATGAGCGAGCTTATGCAAGAGTCTTTAACCTTAGCTCGCTTCGATGAATTGGCCAGACTCAAAGAATTAGTGGCGCAGATTCTCACCTACAGAGAATCAAATGTAGTCAGTAATGGCCATGTTTTAGCCATGATAGCCGCCAGCGGCGGACTCTCAGCCTATGCCCACTTAAACCAGCGCTGGGGCGGTATGAGCGGTCTAGCAAGGTTAAGAAAACTGGATAAAAGTCTGGCCACAGAGACCGGTTTGCAACAGCTTGCCGAGCAGCTAAAAGAAATTCATCAACTGGTTTTGCAACAGCCCCGCCAGTATCTTCTGGTGGCAGAAAAACCGCAACTTGCGGAATTTGGTTCGACAATGGAAAGTGCTTTAGTCAGCGAACATAACAAACTCCAAGCCGACAATCTCATCCACTACTCACCCAGCCTGCAACCGGTCAATCACTGCTGGACCGCTAATACTCAGGTTAGTTTCTGCGCCAAAGCCTATCCGACTGTTGCCAGCAGTCATCCAGATGCGGCGCCGTTGACTCTATTGGGCTCTGTGCTTCGCAATGGTTATTTACACCGCGCCATACGTGAACAGGGTGGCGCCTATGGCGCCGGAGCATCGCAGGACAACCAGTCTGGTGCCTTTCGCTTCTTTTCCTACAGAGACCCGAGAATTAGCGGCACCTTAGATGATTTCGACAATGCTATAGATTGGCTGTTGACCCAACCTCTGGGTGACGAAAAAATCGAAGAGGCCATACTGGGCGTTATAGGCAGTCTGGATAAACCCAGTTCGCCAGCCGGCGAGGCCATACAGGCCTTTCACGGCGAATTAAATGGCCGCAGCAAGCACAGCCTTAGCCAATTTAGGGAGCGGGTACTGCAGGTTGGCGAAGCCGATCTAAAACGGGTTGCCGAACAATATTTGCGTCCAGAACAGGCGCAAACAGCCGTGATTACCAGCACTGACTTAGCTGCGAATATTCCTCTGGAGACTCTGTCAGACTAACCGCCATGACCGATCTAAAACGCGACAATCTGTTTGCTCGCCCCTTGGGGAAAACGCCAAAATTTGTATTTGATCAAGCTGTGGTCGAGGTATTCCCCGATATGATCCAGCGTTCAATACCCGGCTATCAAACCATTATCAATCACAGCGGCGAGCTGGCTGATCGCTTTGTGCAAACAGATAGTCACTGCTATGATCTGGGCTGCTCTCTCGGCGCCTCAACCCTCGCCATACGCGATCGTATAGAAGGCCGCGGAGCGACCATTTACGCAGTGGATAATTCAGCGCCTATGCTCGACAAATGCGCCTCTATTCTATCCTCACAGCCCTCCAGCACCACCACCAAATTGATCAATAGCGATATCTGCGAGGTGCAAATCAGCAATGCATCACTGGTGGTACTGAACTTCACCCTGCAATTTGTCCCCTTGGAACAGCGTTCAGCTCTGATCAGTAATATCTATCATGGCCTCAACCCCAATGGCTGTCTGGTTATTTCCGAAAAACTGCACTTTGAGCCAGAGGCTCTCAACCGTTTGCTCAATGAACTCCATCACCAGTTTAAACGCGAGCAGGGTTACAGCGACTTAGAGATAAGCCAAAAACGCGATTCCATTGAGGAGGTGTTGGTGCCGGAAACCCTAGGCACCCATATTGAGCGACTGCAAAGCTGCGGCTTTAAAACCGCCAGCCCTTGGTTCCAGTGCTATAACTTTGGCTCACTGGTAGCCATAAAATAAGCGATTGTCCCTAAGAAAATAGCTTTAAAGCCATCTTGGTCAGCTTCTTCGCCACAACTGTATAGGGCGGGTGAAATATCGAACTCAAACCAAGCCTATCCACCACCACACTGCGCTGATGAGAAAAAGCCTTAAAGCCCCAGACTCCTCCCGACTTGCCAAGTCCACTATTATTAACGCCACCGAAAGGTAGGTTTTGGTGCGCCGCATGTATTATTGTTGCATTAACACAGCTATCGCCAGCGCTGGTCTCTCGCAGCACCTTATCCGTCAGCTTTTTATCCAAGCTAAAAATATACAGTGCCAAAGGCTTGGGTTTGCTATTGATAAAAGCAATGGCTTTATCAATATCAGAATAGCTAATAATGGGTAGTAGCGGGCCAAAGATCTCCTGCTCCATAATCGCTGAACTATCACTGATATCCCCCAGCAATGTCGGGCCTATATAGCGCTGAGCATCTATACTCTGCCCGCCACTAAGCACTGTTGCACCCTCCTCCTGCGCCGTCTGCAAAAGACCCTGAATGCGCTGGTAATGGGATTCATTGACCACACGGCAGTAATCTCGATTGCCAGCAATATCATCTTGTGCACCATACTGATCCTGAATAGCCTCAGATAAAGCGGCAACAAATTGATCCTTTACCGCCTCGTGTACATACAGATAATCCGGCGCAATACAGGTTTGGCCATTATTGGTAAATTTACCAAAACAAATAGATGCGGCTGCCTTTTTTAAATTGGCAGTACAATCCACAATAACCGGGCTTTTTCCACCCAATTCCAGTGTCACTGAGGTAAGATTTTTTGCCGCCGCAGCCATCACATGCTTACCCACGGCAGGACTGCCGGTAAAGAAAATATGATCAAAAGCAAGACTGGTAAGATAACTGGCTACAGTTACATCGCCCTTAAACACCGCCACCTGCTGCGGCTCAAATGCCTCGGAGACAATATCTGCAATAACCGAGGACATTGCCGGCGTCATTTCCGACGGCTTGATCATCACCGTATTGCCCGCCGCAATAGACCCAATCATAGGGCCGAAAGTAAGATTAAACGGGTAGTTCCAAGGTGAAATAACCAGCGTAACCCCTTTGGGCTCAGTCACTATCTTGGAGCTAGTGCCAAACATAGCCGCGGTAGCGCGCACCGCCTGAGGCTTTGTCCAGCGCCGTAAATTTTTCCGCACATGCTTTAACTCAGAGAGTACCGACAGAATTTCAGCGGTATCCACCGCGGACTCAGACTTGGCAAAATCTTCAGCCGCCGCCTGATATATCTTGTCGTAAGAGGCTTTGAATACCTTTTCAAAGCGCTCCAATACCGCAAGCCTTTGGCGATAATCCGACTTTCTAAGTTCCAGCGCATAGCGCTGTTGCTGCGTAAATACCCTATCAATCTCAGCCTTAACCGACAGCTCTAAATCTGACATATCTTCCACTCCATGAAATACCACATCATTAATAATGCGGGGGTTTCTCCATCGACACAGAACCCACTGTACCGGAAGCGCTTTCAGCCTCAGTGTCCTCAAGCATCTGCAAGCGCTCTAACAGCTGCTGATGAGCTTTGGTCAAAGCGGCTATTTCCTGCTGTTGGCGAAATATTTCCTCGCTGAGCTGCGCATTGCTAGCCTCTAAATAGGCAAATTTTTCCTCGAGCGCATCAAGCTGCTGGTTATCCATAATATTATCCAAAATTGGTCTTCAAATTTTTAAAACCTTAGCAGAAATAAACTATAATCGCCGCTAATATCAAGAGCGGCAATATGACTGATTCAACAACAAAATACCAGCCTCTACTCGACTGGCTACAGGACTCACCTATTTCAGACTGGGGCGAAACCCTGCCAGACCTACTTAAAAGCCAACTGCGCCGCGAGCGCTGGGGCGATATGCCGGCTTGGGAGCGCTGTCTAGAGCAACTGCCAGAGATCGATCCGCTCAGTGTAGATTTTAAAACAGCGGTCTGCATTGGCGACCCCAGCCTAATGGACAAAGGTCGCAGACAGCAATTACAGGCCACCTTAATGGACCTGCACCCCTGGCGCAAAGGTCCCTATCAATTATTTGGCCTAGATCTAGACACCGAGTGGCGCTCCGACTGGAAATGGGATCGAGTACTGCCCCATATACAACCACTACAGGATAGACTGGTGCTGGATGTAGGCTGTGGCAATGGCTACCACTGCTGGCGTATGCTAGGTGCCGGAGCAAAACGAGTGATCGGCATAGACCCATCGCCGAAATCGGTATTTCAGTTCCATGCCATCAAGCATTTCGCAGGCGACCAGCATGCGGTGGATGTTCTGCCTCTGGGTATTGAACAGATGCCCAGCAAGCTCAGAGTCTTTGATAGCGTATTTTCCATGGGCGTGCTCTACCACCGCCGCTCACCTATGGATCATCTTCAAGAGCTAAAAGAACTACTGCGACCCGGCGGTCAACTGATTCTCGAGACCCTAATAATCCAAGGTGCTGAGGGCCAGGTGTTAGTGCCCGAGGGCCGCTATGGAAAAATGCCCAATGTATGGTGCCTACCGGCACCGGATACCCTAGTCAGCTGGATGCGCAAAATCGGTTTCAGCAACCCAAGGGTAGTGGATATTTGTGAGACATCCACTGAGGAACAGCGATCCACTGCATGGATGAAATTCGAGTCGCTGACAAACTTTTTGGATCCAGAGGATCCGCGCAAAACTATTGAGGGCCATCCAGCGCCAGTGAGAGCCGTATTTATCGCAGAAGCACCACAGTTTTAACAGACCTCTAGGCTCTTAAAGCCTCGATAGCAGGTACAAAAGTGATCAATAGGGTGATCAATAGGGTCAGACTCATTTGATTTGTGTTGAGGGGTGTTTTTACGGAAATTGACTTTGTCTTATATGACAATTTTTACAGGGTATTTAGTTGACGATTTTGATAGAGGTGGTGCAGTGGTGAATCGACGATGATTTGGGTTGCACTTACCGCCCTGTGTTTGGTTGCTATATTAGTGGCAGAGTATGTAAAGAAGCATCAAGTGGTTTGGGTTGCCAAGCCGCTAGCGTCCCTTGGTTTTATTGGCGCTGCACTGGCCAACAATGCACTGGATAGCGCCTATGGTCAGGCCGTACTAGTCGCGCTGCTGTTGTCTTGGCTGGGGGATCTGTTGCTGATTTCTCGCAACTCGAAACTATCTTTTCTGCTTGGAATTATTAGTTTCTTACTCGGGCATGTGGTCTACATCGCAGCGTTCGTGATTCTCGGTGTTCATTGGGATATTGCAGGGTACACACTCATTCCCTTGGCGCTTATGGCCGTTCTTATTGGACGCTGGATCATGACGAAGGCCCCTGCGGAGTTACGTCCCGCGGTAAGTGCCTATATCGGGGTGATATCCATCATGGTTGCGACTAGTGTTGGGACCAGTGTTGGCTGGATCATCCCAGTTGCAGCAATTTCATTCTATGCTTCGGACCTTGCGGTTGCACTCGAGCGCTTTGTGAAAGCTAGCTTTATCAATCAACTCTGGGGCTTGCCGTTGTACTATGCCGCGCAGCTTATGTTTGCTTACTCGCTTTGAGATAAGCCCTGCCAATACCACCAATCTCGGTCGGATTGCCCGCCGACAGGCACAGCTCGACGGTGTCTGGTTGCACAGTAACCATTAGCTGCAAAAAAACCGCCAAAAAACCGCCAAAAAACCGCCGCTTATATTGACTCAACCCCCATGCTCACCTATAGTACGCGACCTCTGAAATGACACCAATATGCACTCGTAGCTCAGCTGGATAGAGTACTCGGCTACGAACCGAGCGGTCGGTGGTTCGAATCCACCCGAGTGCACCATATACAGAAAACCCCGCCCTTATAGGCGGGGGTTTTTATTGGGTGCACAAAAGAAATTGGAGTTAGAGTAAGATTTACCAACCAAATCACCTACCAACAAACAGCCCGAAATTCCCTTATACTGAATATAAATAACCAACTACCTTTAAACAGTATGAATAAATCAGACTCTACCGAACTAGAAGCCGCCACCTTTCGACGCTTACTAGAACATCTAGATAGCCACAAAGAAGTACAAAATATAGACCTAATGATCTTGGCCAATTTTTGCCGCAACTGCCTGGGTAAATGGTATATGGCGGCCGCTGAGGAGCGCGGCATAGCTATAGATTATGAACAGGCGCGGGAAATTGTATACGGTATGCCCTACAGCGAATGGAAAGACCAATACCAATTGCCGGCAACAGAGAAACAACTACAGGCCTTTGCCAACCGACAAAAGTCATAATAATTAGGGTAAAAATCTGGAGGGATCCATGTCGACTGATATGCTAAGAATACCACTTGCAAATGATAAATCTAATTATCATTACTATTACCAGTGGGAGGTGGAAAAACCCTTGGCATGGGTACACATAATGCACGGTATGTCAGAACATAGTGCGCGCTATCTAGATCTGGCAAAATTCCTAAATAACCAAGGTATCACCGTTACTGCAGATGACCATCGCGGTCATGGAGTAACCGGCAGCAAAGCCAATAGCCTTTATCATCTAGCGGATAATGACGGGTGGAACAAGCTGCTCGATGACCAGTGGCAATTAATCGGCCATATAGCGAAAACTGAGTCTGTGCCCCTGATACTACTGGGCCATAGTATGGGTTCCTATATGGCACTAGAATTTTGTCAACGATATGGCAAAGATTTTAACCGCCGCTTTCCTATTCCTCTTAGCGGCCTTGCACTATCTGGATGCGGCTATAACCCACCGATCATGGCTAAAATTGCCCGCAGTCTGGCATTCATAGAACGGCTGCGACTGAGCGGAAAAATAACCAGCCCTATTTTAGAACAGCTATGTTTTGGTCAATTTAATAGGCAATTTAAACCGACACGCACCGCAAAAGACTGGATATCCAGCGACCCCAGAGTGGTAGATGCCTACATCCAAGACCCCCACTGTGGTGGAGAGATCAGCACTCAATCATGGTTTGATTTTTTGGCGGGCTTGGGCGAACTATTCACAATATCAGCCCTAGAAAAACTGGATAAAAACCTTCCAATCTATCTGTTTTCCGGGGGCTTAGATCCAGTGGGCAAACGCGGCAAGGGGGTCACAAAATTAAAACAAATACTCTTACAGCTGGGCGTCCTAGAAGTTCAGATGCGCCTCTATAATGGCCGCCGTCACGAAATGCTTAACGAAGTTAATAGGGATCAGGTATTCAACGATCTGCTAATCTGGCTGAAGCAGCTCTAACTTAGCAAATTTTACTCTGAGTCCAATTATCCTGTAGAATTTTACTAAAAATAAGAGCATCAGATTATGAGCGAGACTAGCGCACCAGAAACTATTCAACCCCAACTAAGTGCCATCGAAGCGCGCCTGTTAGGTGTGTTGATGGAAAAACAACAGACCACCCCTGATGCTTATCCATTAACGGCAAACAGCTTACTATTGGGCTGCAATCAAAAAACCAGTCGCGAACCTATCAGCAACTATACCAGCGGTGAGTTGCAGCGTTGTGCGCGCGAGCTTGCAGAGAAAAAGCTGATCCATATTGATCCCAGTGGTAGAGCCGATCGCTACTCGCAACGGCTAACACATACATTAGCTGTGGATAAGGGTGAACAAGCTTTGCTGGGGGTGTTGTTATTACGTGGCGCACAAACAGTCCATGAATTGCTCACTCGCACCCAACGCATGCATAATTTTGACAGCGATCAGCAGGTTGAAGATATTCTGGAGCAGCTTTACCAAGACTCCGCGCCTATGATTCAGCGCATACCTCGCCAAACCGGTCAGCGCGAGGATCGCTTTGTGCATCTGTTCTGCGGCGCGCCTGATTTAACGGCCATCGCCGCCAAGCGCAGTGACCATAAAGCACCGGCATCCGATGAGACGCAAGAACGTGTAGATAGGCTGGAAAAACAGATTGCTGAACTTGAGAAAAAAGTTGACCTTTTAATGACAGAACTAGAGTTAACGGCGCCCAGCTCAGAGAACTAATACAGCTCGACTTTACCTCAACGTCCCGCTGTGCGGGACCAATAAAAACTTAAAACTATGAATTTTTTAGTTACAATGCGCGTTCTTGCAAACACCCTACCCCATTGAGCTGTATAGATGAAATTGTTAATAAACCTTATTCGTAACCTGTTAGGTGGCATTATCGCCGCTATTGATTTTGTCACCCGCGGTTCGAAACTAAAACGTACATTAGAAACACAACAGCAGGTAGAATCTGAGCTAGAGAAATTATCCTTGTATCAATTTTTTGCTTGTCCCTTTTGTATCAAAACCCGCAGAGCTATGCATAAATTGAATTTACCTATAGTCAAACGTAATGCATCAAATGGCTCGCCATTCCGCGATGACTTGTTACAAGGTGGCGGTAAGATCCAAACTCCATGCCTACGTATCGAAAAAGACGATAGCGTAGAATGGTTGTATGAATCGTCAAAGATAATTAGTTATCTTGAAAAGCGCTTTGTTTAGAAACGCCGATATATTTTTATATTAGATCATTCGAGTGCAACTGGTTTTGCGCTCTGAAAAGAGCCTGAATATAGCAATATTTTATCGCTTGGATTTTATTTATTTACCTAAAATAAAAATTGTCTTGGTTTTAATCAATCAATCTAAATCAGACATGATTGAATCGAAATAAGCTTCAACCTCAGATGCACTGGTTCTGAGGCTGCCCTCAGCCACTGCACCATCGATCAATTGCCCGCCTCTCAGCCCAAATGAATATCGCAAAATAATTAATCCATCAGTTAAAGCATCAAAGTTTCCGTCGCCATCGATATCCAATATTTGCAAAGGTATGGTTGCAGCTTCGGACTCTTCTGATGCAGATAATCCATCACCATCTGGATCAATCATAAGACTGGGCACATCGATCTGGCCATATTCATTCCAACCCCAGCAAACCACACCAGAATCATTCAGTGCGCAGGTATGAGCCATTCCAGACGATATCTGAGTGGGATTACTTAAAGCAGGCACATCAATCTGGCCATAATTATCCCAACCCCAGCAGTGCACGCCAGAATCATCAATGGCGCAGGTATGATAATTACCCGCCGATACCTGAGTAGGATTACTTAACGCCGGCACAGCGGTCTGACCATAATTATTTCGGCCCCAGCAAACCACCCCTGAATCATCAACTGCGCAGGTATGAACCTCCCCCGCCGATATCTGAGTAGGATTAGTTAAAGCCGGCACATTGGTCTGGCCTTCATAATAATTACCCCAACAGTGCACCGCAGAATCATCAATGGCGCAGGTATGAGTGCCCCCTGCCGAAACCTGAGTGGGATTACTTAACGCGGGTACATTGGCCTGGCCGTTGCCATTCCAACCCCAACAAACCACCCCCGAATCATCCAGTGCGCAGGTATGGTTAGACCCCAACGATAGCTGAGTAGGATTACTTAAAGCGGGCACATTGGTCGAGCCTGCATAGTTTCTACCCCAACAGTGCACCGCAGAATCATCAATAGCACAGGTATGATAGCCCCCCGACGATACCTGAGTGGGATTGCTTAACGCCGGCACAGTGGTCTGGCCATATTCATTCCGACCCCAGCAATGCACACCCGAATCATCTAGGGCGCAGCTATGATTGCCCGCCGCCGATACTTGATAATCCGCCACCAATGGGTTGCGACCATTCTCAATTTCCCAATCATCAGGCAGGCCATCGTTGTCTGTGTCAACGGCATGACCACTCAGACTAAACAGCATTAACATCAATAGACTGGATATTTTTAATAGCTTTAAGGCAAATTGCAGGGGCATTATATGTCCTCTTTTTTTTATTTTTTAGCTGTTACCTTTTGGGCTGATAACAGAAAGTCACTTTATTAAACGAACTGAGTGATTCAATAAGATGTGCATCAAGGTATATTATTTTGATCGGCGCAGTCAAACCCACTTGCGCCATAATCTTTAGTTTATTGTGGCTATTGTTAGCCGAGTCGCATCTCACTAGTCTTACTTATACGCTTTATGCATTCTCAATTAAATAATACTTATGTGTTAGAAGCCTCTCTGGGGTGGGCATTTTGTATTGGCGCAAGACAGCGTAACTTGCAAAATGCAACTTTATGTCCGATGCAAAAGAAATTACCTCAACCTACTCCACACTCTTAAACAAAAAAAATCCCCCGCACTTTCATGCGAGGGATTCTGCGTTTATATCTTCAATATTTACAGCCAGGCAATGATTGAAAAATGCTGTAAAAAATCTTGTCAATACATGGCGTTTTATGGCAAGAAGC
>JANXGQ010000083.1 GCA_024959305.1 Porticoccaceae bacterium
TTGCCGATGCACAGGTGTTGGTGGAAGAAATTGCCAATGCCCGTTCCAAAAAGATGGATCTAGGCGAACTACAGGTTTTAAAGCGCTATCAGCGCCGCCGCAAGCCAAACAACCTAGCCACCATGGCGGCTATGGAGGGATTTAAGCGGCTATTTGCCTCCGATAACTCAGCCCTTAGACTTATGCGCAATATGGGTATGTCGGGGGTCAATCAAATTAAGCCCCTAAAAAATGAGCTAATTAAAAAGGCGATGGGGCTCTAGCTCAGATTTTTTATAAAAACTGCCGTTATTGCGGGGAATCCCCAAAAAATCAGTTATTGCGAGGAGCGTCAGAGCCAGAGTCATAATTATCATTATGGCAGGCATTATATTGTGCCCTTGTAAATGGGATCTTTTGGGGGTAATTGGCATCATTGGGCCAATGATCCGCTAGCGGACTGTCTGTAGCAAACTCGTTGCAAATTCTCACGTGAGCATGATTTATACGCATGTTAGATAAGTCCTGCTCGTAAGCGCGAGCATCCCTTATAAAGGCCGTAAAATTTATACCTCCCGAAAAATCAATATGGGCTATCGGTTGATTAAACTTTTCAGCGCCACTAATTTAAAAGACCCATTATTAGCCAGCACCTCAATATTATTGAAATACTGTTTGGCTTTATGCTCCAAGGGTATAAAGGTATTGACTACAAACAGTGCTCGCCCCGAGGACTTAAGTAGCCTTTGGGTATTTTTAAGAAATCTAGTGGATAGATCGCCATCGACGGCAAACCCGCTGTGAAATGGCGGGTTGCACAGCACCGTATCGAACTGTTCGGACACCTGATCCCCGGCGTTGGCGGCAATCACATCCCATTGAATGCCATTGATAGCCTTTAGGTTTTCGGTGGCCGCCAATAGGGCCGCGGCATTATTATCAGTGGCGACTATACGCTCAAAACCATGCTCAATAGCACTGTGGGCCAGATAGCCATAGCCGCAGCCCAAATCGAGCATTGAGCGCGGTGGCTTTTGAAAAGAGGCCAAAAACTGGGGAAGATGTTCAACCAGAAATGCACTGCCGCGATCAATTTTATCCCAGCCAAAAATCCCCGGTTTGCTGTGCAAGCTTAAGTCGCAGTCTATTGGCAAAGGCCTTAGCTGGGCATATTGTTTATCGTTAAGTAGATCGGGTCCAATGCTATTGAGCTGCAGGGCAACTAGGTAACAGTGACCCTGTTTTTGGGCATTTGTGCGGTCGGAAAATAAACCGCCAGCCTGTTTCACATAGGTTTTAATGCCATCATTTTTCTCGCCACCCAGCAGCAATGTTGCCTCGGGTTTTAGCAGGCTGCTGGCCTGATTGATCATATAATGGCTGGTGGCGCGCTCCTTTGACACTCGGTACAACAGGCCGTCAAAGCTCTGGGGCTGTAGGGACGAAAAATCAAAATCATTAAAGGTGCAATTTAGACCAGCTTGCTGTGCGGCAACGGCAATATCAAAGCGGTTGCTGATAACCACAGTGCTGTTAGCGGCTGAAGTGCCGATTGATGGCCAGTTTGCCGCGTGCCAGTTTTCATCGGCCACAACCAACCAGTCGCCCTGCAACTGTGACATTCTTTGTAGCAGTAGAGCTACAGTCTTATCCGGCACTCCGCTCATAGGATAGATGCAATCTCGGCGGCAGTAAGAGGGCGGTAGTCACCCGGGGCCAGCCCTTGATCCAGAACTATATCGCCGACCTGAAATCTGTGCAGGCTAACCACTTCGTTGCCCAATGTGGCCATCATGCGCTTTACCTGATGATACTTGCCCTCACTAATGCTCAGATGTATATGGTAGTCATCTATAACCTGCATCGTGGCCGGCCGGCAGCGGCGTCTCTCGCCCTCCAACACAATGCCGGCACTGAGTCTTGTTGCATAATCTGCACCCACGGGATTTTCCAGCTCCAGCGCATAGATCTTTTTGCAGTCTGAGCGCGGTGAGGTCAAGCGGTGGTTCCACTGCCCGTCATCGGTAATCAGTAGCAAGCCGGTGGTATCTATATCCAAGCGCCCGGCGATCTGCAACTGTTCACTGCGATGTTCATAGATCAGCTCCAGCGCCGTTGGGTTAAGATGATCTTTGGCGGCGGAGACAACCCCTGCCGGTTTATTCAGCATAAAGTAGCGTTTTCCCGCCAGCTTTATGGGCGATCCCTCAATGGCGACCACCTGCTCGGAGATTATTTTTTGGGCTCCGCTGCTGGCAATTTTATCGTCAACACTGACCTGTCTCGCCTTAATTAGTTTCTTAACATCGGTGCGGGACAAATCTGTGGCATTGCTAATGTATTTATCGAGGCGCAAATCTACCGACCAGTCAGGCGTTGGGCCGCCTGTTTTGCAAAGTAAGTGAGGATGCCATCGGCGCCCGCGCGTTTAAATGCCAACAGGGACTCCAGCATAGCCTGTTCGCCATCTAGCCAACCCCTGTCAGCTGCTGCGCAGAGCATCGCGTATTCGCCACTGACTTGGTAGGCAAAGGTAGGCGCTTGCAGTTCATCTTTCACACGCCTGACAATATCCAAGTAGGGCATGCCCGGCTTGATCATAATGATATCTGCGCCCTCATCCAGATCTAAAGCGCATTCATGCAGGGCTTCATCACTGTTAGCTGGATCCATCTGATAGGACTTTTTATCGCCACTGGCGATATTGGTGGCCGAGCCCACTGCATCCCGAAACGGGCCATAAAAACTCGAGGCATACTTGGCTGAATAGGCCATAATCTGGGTGTTGTGAAAGCTATTTTCTTCCAGCTCTTCACGGATAGCGCAGATTCGACCGTCCATCATATCCGACGGAGCCACAATATCTGCACCGGCTTGCGCATGGGACAGTGCCTGCTTTACCAAAACCTCAACAGTCAGGTCGTTCAATACATAACCGCTGTCTTTATCCACTATGCCATCCTGACCATGAGTGGTAAATGGATCTAGGGCTACATCGGTAATCACACCCAGCTCCGGCAGCGCTGCCTTGATAGCCCTGACCGCTCGCTGTGCCAAACCCTCGGGGTTGTAGGCCTGTTCAGCCAGTAGCGATTTTTGCGATGGGTCGATTACGGGGAATAGGGCAATGGCGGGAATGCCCAGTGCGGCAACCTCTTGCGCTTCCTTTACCAGCAAATCGATGGATAGTCGATTGACGCCCGGCATGGACTCAACAGGCTGAGATTGCCTGTCGCCCTCAACTACAAATACCGGCAGGATCAAATCATCTACAGACAGCCGAGTTTCACAAATCAATCGACGCGAAAACCCCTCGGCGCGATTGCGCCGCATACGGGTGTAGGGATAGGGACCGCGGCTACTTTTAAAGCTCATAAGCTCTCCATCTGAGCAAATATTTTAGTCTATACTGAACTCTACATCATACGCAAAAAACTGCGCAGAGGAACCCTAATGACAATCGCATTTTGGACAATCTTAATGGCCGTATTGATGCCCTGGATGTTAGCGGCCGCTACCAAAGCCTCCGCGGTGCGCCGCCGCAAATACAACAATAAAGCGCCCAGAGACTTTCTTGCTGGTCTGCAAGGGGCCAGCCAGCGCGCTAATTGGGCGCAGCAGAATAGTTTCGAAATCCTGCCCGGCTATATTGCCGCGGTTATTATTGCCCATATGGTTGGCGTCGAGCAGAGTCATATAGATCTGTTGGCTGTAACATTTGTTATCTCACGAATTCTTTACGAAGGTTGCTATATCAGGAATTTGGCAACCCTGAGGTCTGCGGTTTGGTTTATCGGCTTACTCTGTATTGTCGGTCTATTTGCAATTTCCGCCCAGTCATCGGGGCTAAAGTCTTGAAAAGACTAACTCCGCCGCATCTAGGGTGGTTTCAATATCTAGATCGCTGTGGGCGCAAGACATAAAGCTGGCCTCGTAAGAGGCAGGCGCCAAATAAACGCCTTGGTCCAACATACCGTGGAAAAATTTTGCAAAGCGTTCGGTATTGCAGTCCATTACCTGCTGGTAGTTAATAATGCTCTGCTCTTCAGTGAAGAACAGGCCCCACATAGTACCCACATTATTGCTGGTCATAGGAATGCCGGCACTGGCCGCTCTTTCAACAAGGCCTTTTACCAAACGCTCGGTGTGCTCAACCACTGGGTCCAAAAAGCCCGACTCTGAGACCAGATCAAGGGTCGCCAGACCCGCCGCCATTGCCACTGGGTTGCCGGACAGAGTTCCCGCCTGATAGACCGGCCCCAATGGCGCTATATGCTGCATAAGTTCCCGTTTGCCACCAAAGGCGCCGACCGGCATACCGCCGCCGATCACCTTGCCAAGGCAGATAAGGTCGGCTTCTATATTGTAATAGCCAATCGCGCCCTGTTGGCTGATACGGAAGCCGGTCATTACCTCGTCTACAATCAGTAGTGCGCCACTGGCGGAACAGCATTCGCGCAATGTTTCTAGAAATCCTGGTATTGGCGGCACGCAGTTCATATTGCCCGCTACAGGCTCGACGATAACGCAGGCGACCTGATCGCCTATTTCAGCAAATACCTGTTTGACCTGTTCAATATTATTATAGGAAAGCGTTAGCGTATGCTCTGCCAGACTGTCTGGCACCCCCGGTGAACTGGGTACACCTAGGGTAAGAGCGCCCGACCCCGCTTTCACCAACAGCGAATCGGAGTGGCCGTGATAACAGCCCTCGAATTTAATAATTTTGTCGCGGCCGGTATAACCCCGCGCCAGTCGTATGGCACTCATAGTGGCTTCGGTTCCGGAGTTGACCATACGCACCATCTCCATGCCCGGGACAATTGAACAGATTTTGTCTGCTAGCTTTATCTCCAGCTCAGTGGGGGCGCCAAAGGAGGTTGCTTTCTCCAATTGCTCTTTAATAGCGTCCACTACCTGAGGATGATTATGACCCAGTAGCATAGGCCCCCAAGACAGCACATAATCTATATAGGAATTGCCATCGGCATCGTACATATAGGCGCCACTGGCGCGCTCGAAAAACACCGGTGTGCCGCCCACTGCCCGAAAAGCCCTCACCGGTGAATTAACACCGCCGGGTATATGTTGTTGGGCCGCGGCAAATAGATCCTTTGAGCGAGAAATTTTTGAACCAATAGGTTTTTTAGGCATTGCGGCTTCCTGAACTAGATTTAAAAAGGTTTTACGATCACTAAAATAACAATGGCAACCACAAATAGAACCGGCACTTCATTAAATACACGGAAGTAAATATGGGTTTTATCGCTGCTGCCATCGGCGAGTTTTTTCATATGGGCTAAGCACAAATGGTGATAGCCCACTAACAGTACCACCAGTACGGCCTTCAGCTGAAACCAACCCTGATTCAAATAGGCCTGTGGTGCCATTGACAGCAACCACAGACCCAGAGCCACAGTGGCCATCATGGATGGATTGGCGATGCCGCGGTACAGTTTGCGCTCCATTACTTTAAAGCGCTCAATGCTGACCTCGTCGTCCGCCAGCGCATGATAAACAAATAGTCGCGGCAGGTAGAATAGGGCTGCAAACCAGCAAATGACCGCTATTACATGGAAAGCTAGTACCCACTGATACATATAGACCCCTGTTAGTTCAATTAACCGTGCTTTTGCGCTAATACGCCCAGCATTATTATCTGGTTGCTCAAGATTGGGGTATTATAGGCGCCGGAACCCAATCTGGAAATTTAAAAGCGAGGCTGTGGTGATAAAAGTTGGTATTGTAGGTGGGACAGGCTACACGGGAGTCGAGTTGCTGCGTCTGCTGGCGGGACATCCAAATGCTGAATTGGTGGCCATTACCTCAAGATCTGAAAAAGGCAAGCCGGTAGCCAATCTATTTGCAAATCTCAGGGGTATAGTGGATTTGGCTTTTTCTGAGCCAGATATGGGAAACCTCAAAAATTGCGATCTGGTATTTTTTGCCACTCCCCACGGAGTTGCTCAGAATCTAGTGCCAGAAATACTGGCAGCGGGCATTCGAGTGATTGATCTTTCCGCAGATTTTAGAATTCGCGACCTAGCCCTATGGGAGCACTGGTATGCACAGACCCACAAAGCACCTGAGTTAGTGGCAGAGGCCGTTTACGGGCTGCCTGAATTTAATCGATCAGCAATTGCCAAAGCCAAGCTAGTGGCCTGCCCTGGCTGCTATCCCACCAGCGTGCAGCTCGGGTTAATGCCACTTTTGGAGGCTGGGCATGTAGATGCCGGTGATTTAATTGCCAACTCTGCATCCGGTGTCAGCGGCGCCGGTCGACAGGCCAGCGTGGCTAATTTGCTCTCTGAAATCAGTGATAGTTTTAAGGCCTATGCCGCCTCAGGGCATAGACACCAACCGGAGATCGAACAGGGGCTGGCTGATATTGCCGGCACAGCTGTGGGTTTGACCTTTGTTCCCCATCTGCTTCCCATCAATCGCGGCATACATACCACGCTTTACGCAAATTTGCTGGCTGATGACATCGATGTGCAGGCACTGTATGAGCGGCGCTACCAAGACGAGCCCTTTGTCGATGTGCTGCCTGCGGGTAGTTATCCAGAGACTAGGTCAGTGCGCGGCTCCAACTATTGCCGCATCGCCATACATCGACCTGGAGGCGGTCGTAAAGTAGTGATTTTGGTGGTGGAGGACAACCTCACCAAAGGGGCCTCTGGTCAGGCGCTACAGTGCATGAATATTATGTACAACCTAGCTGAATGCGCAGGACTTTCAATGCCGGCACTGATGCCCTAATGATAGAAAATCGCCGCTTGGTAATCCATTGTACAATCCGTCAATTTTATGGGTGGGTGGGTGCTATTTTAGTGCTGCTAGCCGGCGCAGTACTGCTGGGATATTTTTACGCTGATGGTGCTCTAAGTCAGTATAAAAAGAACAGCCAACAACTTCACAGCAGGCTGAGCGGGCTCGAGGAAAACTTGGCGGCAAGCCAAAGCACAGTAACTCGCCTGCAACTATCCGCAGAGGTTGATACCGCAGCGCTCGAGGCAACTCGACAGCAGCTGGTCGAGTTACAACGGCAAATCTATAGCCGCGATCAGGAGCTCAAACTCTACAGGGAAATGCTACAGGACAACCATCAACCCAACGGACTCTCGGCCAGTGATCTACAATTAGTGAAGATCAGTGATCGACGTTTTCGCTACCATTGGGTCGCGCGGCAGAAAATCGATAAAGTGAAAGCCCTGCGAGTCAATGCCAAATTGTGGGTTATGGGTCGACAGCAGGGCAAAGTGGTGAGTTTGCCGCTGGATCTGTTAGATGTGGAAATAAACGCTTTACCTATAAAGTTAAGGCTTAAATATTTCTCCATCAACCGAGGCGTTTTGCAGTTGCCGGAGGGCTTTGCACCGGAATCGGTCAGAGTTATGCTCCGCTACCCATGGATGGAACAGCCTCAATTCGATAAGAAATTTGTTTGGCTTGCAGAGGAATAAATGATGCGCTTTAAAAATTTTTACAGGGGATTGGTCAGCATTTCTAACGCTCCCACCACGCTGATATCGGAGGGCACCAAGGTGGTTGGTGATGTGACCTTCGCAGGCAATTTGGAGATTCTTGGCTCTGTTGTGGGCAATATTATTTCCGAGCAGGAAAGCGCTCGAGTTCGGGTGTTAAATGGGGGTTCCGTACAGGGCGATATTCTGTCATCATTGGTTGAAGTGAATGGGTTCATCAAGGGTAATATCTATGCCCGAGATCGTCTTTGCCTAGAATCTCAGTGCGAGGTCAACGGCAGCGTTCATTACAGCTTGATGGAAATGCAACCGGGGGCTCAGGTGGTGGGCTCCTGTATCTATCAGCAGCCACAGCCCGATGGGCGCCTTTCGTCGCAGGATGCTGTTGCTGAGGCGGTTAATATTAAAGATATTCGCAGCAATAAGCAGATGTTCGATAAACAGTAGTAGGCCCAACCAGCTTTCTTAGGCTGGGCTTGTGGAGAAAGTATGTCAGTTATACAAACATTTACACCCTCCGTACTCGAGATCACCGACGGCGCTATAGCTAAGGTACAGAGCCTCAGGGTGGAAGAAGATAATCAAGATCTAAAGCTGAGGGTCTATGTGACCGGCGGTGGCTGTTCTGGGTTTCAGTATGGGTTTTCTTTTGAAGATATCATGGCTGAAGATGACACGCCGGTTTCGCGAGATGGAGTCACGGTGTTAGTTGACTCCCTCAGTTACCAGTATTTGGTCGGTTCAACAGTGGATTATGAAGAGAGTCTAATGGGTTCTAAATTTGTAATTACCAATCCCAATGCCTCAACCACTTGTGGCTGTGGCGCCTCATTTACTATCTGATAAACAAGGTCGCAACAGCCCCATTATGAGGCAGGCCCACGCGACAATCTCTTTTAGGGCAGGTAAACTGCACCGAGAATGGTTTCTCTTTTAGCGCCGGTAACCGCGGCTAAGTTGCCGGCTTTATGTTCTATGCGCTGCTTGGCCAGCCACGCAAAGGCGCAGGCCTCTACCCAGTTGGGCGCTATACCCAGTGCCTCTGTGGCGGCTACCGCGGGAAGCAGTTGTTTGAGTCCAGCCATCAACGCCTTGTTAAAAGCGCCACCTCCACAGATATACGCCTCCTGCACAGGGTTCCCTAGCCCATCTATAGCCTCGCAGATAGTTTCAACGGTCAGGGCAAGCAATGTGGCCTGAATATCCTCTGGTGGCAGATTGGTATAGCCGCTTAGCTGAGTGTTAAGCCAGTCGCGATTAAATAGTTCCCTGCCAGTGCTCTTGGGTGCCGGCTGCGCAAAAAAATCATCGCACTTTAATTGCTGTAGCAGCTCGCGGTTAGCCGAGCCGCTGGCGGCCCAGTCGCCATTGTGGTCATAGGCAGTGCCCAAATGGGTTTGACTCCACAGATCCATCAGCATATTGCCCGGGCCCGTATCAAAACCTGTGCAGCTATTGTCGGTTGGCAGGGAGGTGATATTGGCAATGCCTCCTATATTAACAATCACACGGTTTTTCTCGGCACTGGCAAACATCTGGCGATGGAAGGCGGGCACCAGTGGTGCACCTTGGCCACCCAGCGCCATATCTTTGCGGCGAAAATCGGCGACCACCGCAATGCCGGTGTTGGCCGCTAGGATATTGGCATCGCCAATTTGTAGGCTAAAGGGGATTGAGTGCTCAGTTGGAGCGGCATGGCGCACAGTCTGACCATGACAGCCAATCGCCGCAATCTGTGACGCTTCCAGTCCCAACTTATCCAATAAGGCCAATGAGGTTGCCGCATAGAGCTTGCCCAGCCTATGATCGGTTTCGGCAAGTAGTTGCACCCTGTCGGCATCGGAGTGGCAGAGCCTGAGAATATCCTGTTTTAAATTATCTGCTATGGTCTGGCTATGGCTGCCGATCCAACTAAATTTATCGTCCGCGAAATCAACTGCCACCGCATCCACCGCATCAACACTGGTGCCGGACATTAGGCCGATAAAAATATTAGCGGCGCTCATAGGGCGGAATCAATTAGCATCCTGTGGACTGCTGTTGTTCCAGGCTAGCTGGTCTGGCTGTTGATGGTTGGCAAGCTGGGTTAGCAGCGTGCCAGTGCTGTTGAGAAAGGCCGCTTTCTCAGACTGAGGGATGGGCTTTGCTTGGGGCAGGGCCACAGTTCGGGGATTGCGGTGTACACCATTGACCAAAAATTCGTAATGCAGATGAGGGCCGGTGGCATAGCCAGTTGCGCCCACCGAGCCTATCAGCTGGCGCTGACGCACAGTTTGCCCGCTGCGTACTTTTTTTCGGTTTAAATGTAAGTATTTGGTGGTGTAGGTTTGCCCATGTTGAATAACTACATAGTTACCATTAGCTTTGCTGTAGCCGGCCTCTATGACTTTACCGTCGCCTGTTGAGTAGACCGGCGTTCCTCGGGGCGCGGCGTAATCCACACCGCGATGGGCTTTTATTTTCTTATGTATCGGATGTTTGCGGCGCAGATTAAACCCCGAACTGATACGAAAAATATCCAGCGGTGTGCGCAGAAAGGCCTTGCGCATACTCAGGCCTTCGGGGCTGTAGTAACTGCTGTGGCCGCGGCTATTTGTATAGCGCACAGCACTATAGGTTTTACCGCGGTTGGTAAATGAGGCTGCCAGTACATTGCCTGCAGAGAGTTTTTCGCCGTCGATATAGCGCTCCTCAAAGAGCAGGGCGAAAGAATCGCCCTCTCGGATATCAAATACAAAGTCGATATCCCAGCCCAAAATATTGGCTAGCTCCATAACGATTTTGTCTGGGAGCTCAGCCTGCTTTCCGGCTAGATACAGGGAGTCTTGGATAACCCCCTCTCTATAACTGGTCAATACCTCCGGCTCTCGCAACTGTCGCTCTGAGCTATAGTTGCCATTGTTAAATTTGAACAGGTAGGTTTCCAGCAGCGACTTTTGGTAATGCATTTCACGCAGGTTGCCCTGAGGATCTATACCAAGGCGCAGCAACTCGCTCGGGTAGAGATTAAGCAGGTATTTTCCATCTTCTGAGGTAGCGACTCTGTGTACATCTAGAGCGCTAAGGCCAGCCCTTTGAAACAGGGTGGAGAGATTGTCCCCTTGAGAAACAGTCTGCTGGCTCCAGCTAAGATCGATCGCAGACCGGTCTTGTGCCAAGTTTTCTGCGGCGGTTATCTGCGTATCAATATCCAAGGGCTCTTGGATTGGCTGTCCCGAAAATGTGCTTTCTTGTCGGGGGTCCAGAGCCATTGCCACGCCATAGATGCCGACTGCGAGCAAAACTAAAACCCGGTAAGGCGGGAGGCCTCGGGCTATTTTACGCAAGTGATCGACAATTTGTGGCCAGCTACTCATAGAGGGACTCAACTTCGGCAATATCGGGGGATTCTAGCTTGAATAAATAATAAGTTACAGTAATAACTTAAACTGCACATTGAGACAGGGAGGCCATTGCTTTAGGGTGGTACTCATTCATAGGGGGTTAAAAACAGTCTCAAAATGTTGTAATTGTCTGATCAATCTGTACAGTAATCGATCCTCGAAACCACCGAGTAAAAGACCTAATGAAATTCAGCGGCAAACAACTGATACAACAACTGCAAACCCGAAATTTGGTCGCGCAAATATCTGGGGATGCTGAACTTGAAGCCCATCTAGATCAACCGCGGTCGGTCTACTGTGGTTTTGATCCCACTGCCGACAGTCTGCATCTGGGTCACCTGGTGCCTCTATTAGTACTTAAGCGACTACAAGAGGCGGGTCACAGGCCTATCGCCCTAGTCGGCGGCGCCACTGGAATGATTGGTGACCCCAGCTTTAAAGCGGATGAGCGCAAGCTCAACTCGCCGGATGTAATTGCCGGATGGGCGGACAAGATAAAACATCAGGTCAGTCAGTTTATTGATTTTGACTGTGGCGATAACTCAGCCATGGTTGCCAACAACCTAGATTGGATCGGCGATATGAGTGCGCTGGATTTCCTGCGCGATGTGGGCAAACACTTCTCGATCAACAGTATGATTGCCAAAGAGTCGGTTAAGCAGCGTATAGATCGCGAGGGTTCGGGTATCTCCTTTACTGAATTTTCCTACTCTCTTCTACAGGGCTTAGACTTTGCCGAGTTAAATGCCCGCCACGATTGCACGCTTCAGGTTGGCGGCAGTGATCAGTGGGGCAATATTGTCAGTGGTATTGATTTAAGCCGGCGTCAGAATCAGGCCCAGTGCTTTGGTCTGACGGTGCCGCTGGTTACCAAGGCAGATGGTACAAAATTTGGCAAGACCGAGGCCGGCGCTGTGTGGCTGGACCCACAGAAAACCTCACCTTATAGTTTTTATCAGTTCTGGCTCAATGTAGCAGATGCAGATGCCTACAAGTTCCTAAAGTACTTCACCTTTCTATCTATTGGGAAAATTTCTGAGATTGAGGCACAGGATGCCGCCGCACAGGGCCGGCCTCAGGCGCAGGGCATTCTGGCGCGTGAAGTCACAGAGCTGGTTCATGGCAAGCAGGGACTGGATGCGGCGCTGCGTATTACGGGCGCGCTATTTAGTGGCGATTCCAAAGATCTATCGGAGCAGGATTTACAGCAGCTAAGGCAGGATGGCTTGCCCTCCTCAAGTCTAGCTGCCGCAGAATTGGAAGATAGGCCCCTTACGCAGCTTTTCACTGACTCTGGGATGGTCAAGGCAGGCCGTGAAGTAAAAGATGCACTGGGTCGCCATTCGGTGTTTGTGAATGGGGCTGCCAAGGGCGCTGATGACAATATGCAAGCCAAACAGATTTTTTCTGTTAAAAACGCCCTTTATAAGCGCTACTTTTTGGTCAGATTGGGAAAGAAAAAATACCATCTTTTTGAACTTCTGTAGCTGCGACTAACGCGGCGAGCAAAATAGTTAAAAATAAACTCAAATACTTGTTGACAGTCGCCGGCCGGTCTGTAGAATGCGCGCTCCCAACAGAGAGGTTCAGGCGCGAAATTTACGCCGGATTTCAAGATAGAAAATAAACTAAATTATTTATCTTTCGACTGTTGACAATGGGGCCGCTATCTATAAAATACGCGTCCCGCTCTGAGGAGCGAATGTTCTTTAAAAATGTAATCAAGCAATGCGTGTGGGCACTTGCTAATTGATAGGGATAGTAAATTATCATAAGCAAGTGACTCATCGATTCATTTATGAATTAGGTAAGTACAGTTTTATGAGCTGAGATTTTGAATAGTAAAGCAAGTTTTTGCGTAACTATTCCCTCTCCTTAACGGGCGAGGTAAAAAGATTGAACTGAAGAGTTTGATCATGGCTCAGATTGAACGCTGGCGGCAGGCCTAACACATGCAAGTCGAGCGCGAAAACACTTCGGTGTGAGTAGAGCGGCGGACGGGTGAGTAATGCTTGG
>JANXGQ010000075.1 GCA_024959305.1 Porticoccaceae bacterium
GTGTGTCCGTTGCACGTGTGCTCTCGTAAGGACCAGTAAGCTCGATCTGTTCTACTGCTGCGTCACCATCACGCATTTCATTAACCGCCGCTGCGAATACGCTTTGAGGAGGTTGAAGCACGCCTTCCGGTTCAGTGAATTTACGAACGAAAGAGACACCCACCACGTGAGGCCCGGCCGTGGCTGAGAGCCGTACGCGAAGATTCGAATCGGCGAATAGCATATATTCTTCCCATTCCGAGTCCCCGAACTGGTTGCCGGCATAACTAGCAGGAGCCTGTAAAACATCAGGTTCCTCGCCACCGAAATTAAACGTTTGCACTAACTTTCCATCAAGTCGTACTTCGAGCTCATGTTGCGAGCCTAGGCCACGCACATAATTCACGTAGTTGCGGTGCAACGTGATTGTGAGATCATAATTGCCATCGGCCGGAAAGTAGTGCCGGGCGGCTATGCCGCCTCTGGAGCCAAATGGTAAGTCTTCGCTCATGCGATCGGCTTGGCTGAGAAGTATGGGCGTATTATAACTTTCTGCAATAGGTCCCAGAGGTGCCTCACCTACTGCTAGCCGAGCGGTCTTGCGAGCTGCTGAAAGGTAGCTTTCCATCAAAGCTGGCGATACATTCAATACATCCGTCATGTTGTCAAAACCATATGCATCGATGTCATCCGCTGGTAATAACCCCTCAATATTAACCTCAAGGGAAAGCAGGTCACGCACTGAGTTGGCATACTCTGACCGGTTTAGCCGATGAAACGTATCTGTGCGTCCTGGGTTCGGACTAGCAGCGGCCAGGCTATCTATTTCGGTTTCGAGCCAGTCGATCAGGGAGGCATAGGTTTTGCTGTCAGGACGAGGCATGTCTGCAGGAGGCATTCTCCCGGAACGAAGTTGAGCTAACAGGCGTTCCGGTGTGTCGCCATGCCCTCTTATTATCTGAGAAAAATCGGTTGTTTGGAACGAAAGATCCCCGGACTGAAGAGCGTCGTTATGGCATGCGATGCAGTATTGCTGCACAGTCATCTGCAGGAGCTCTCCACCCTGTTGTAAAGGTTGAGAGTTTATCGGGACGGATAAGGAGAGTAGAGACAAGAAAACGGGCAACAGCCTTATGCATCGACCGAAGTGTTGCGGGAATAGCAATGCCATATTCCAGGTCCTTATTATTTTTTAAATTGCTCTAATTTAAATATCGGCTGCATCCACATCACAGCGAGTAAATCGAGGGTGCCATGACCCTAATTTTGTGTCAAATAGACTGTCAAACAGTAAAAGAATAGCTTAGCATTTAAAGCTATGGACCAAAATCGCATTCTCATAATTTTTCTGCGGCTATCCTTGATAGCAGGTTATTGCTTGCCAGTTGCGGCCCTTGCCCAGGCCACCCCCGCTATCATTGATGCGCTTAAGACGGGCGACATAACAGCTGCTCGCACATTGGTGAAGTCGGGAACTGATGTTAACTCACCACAGGGAGATGGAGCCACTGCGCTGCACTGGGCTGCCCACAGAGATGACCAGGCGGCGGCCCGCCTGCTGATCGACTCCGGCGCCAATGTGAATGCAGTGAATGAGTTGGGTGCAACACCTCTCTGGTTGGGGGCCATCAACGGTAGCAGCGATATGCTTAAGCAACTCCTGGAAGCGGGTGCCAACCCAAATGTTGCTCTGAGCATGGGGGAAACACCTCTCATGGCTGCAGCTCGGTCTGGAAATCCCCGGCCAGTTAAACTGCTTTTGGAAGCTGGTGCTAACGTAAATACTACAGAAAGCGAAAAGGGACAGGACGCCTTGATGTGGGCGGTGGCTCAACAACATGCTGATGTAGTAAAGGTATTGATCAGCTATGGGGCTGATCTACATGCCCGTTCAAAAGTTTGGTATCAACTCGAAAATACTGCTGGTAATACCAACCCGACAGGTAATTTTCGCATGGCGCATGGAGGTTCGACACCACTTATTTTTGCCGCTCGCAATGGTGATATAGAGACAGCGCGGGTGTTAATCGAAGCCGGTTCCGATGTAAAGGACACTGAAGCATCCGGTGCCAGCGCTCTGGTTATAGCTGCCCATAGCGGCCACGGGCCACTGGCTAAATTCTTGCTGGATCAGGGAGCCGATCCCAACACAGCCGAGGCAGGATATACAGCGCTGCATGCGGCTGTACTGCGTAGTCAGATCGACTTAGTTAAAGCACTATTGCGTCACGGTGCTGATATCAATGCTGTTATTGAACATGGTACACCCGGTAGGCGTTTTAGCGCGGATTACAGCATTCGTCATCAATTGATAGGCAGCAACGCACTCTGGCTGGCGGCCAAGTATGGAGAGGTAGAAATTCTACAGATATTGTTGAAGGAAGACGTAGATCCCTTTTTTAAA
>JANXGQ010000002.1 GCA_024959305.1 Porticoccaceae bacterium
CAGTTCGCCCGTTGGCTCGTAAAAACTAAAGTGAACCTCGCGCTCCCAATCCTGCCAAAAATTGGCACCAAAAAAGGGATTATCCTGCTCATAATTTTCTTCAGGACCATAAACATAAATGCCTGTCTGCTCATCGAAAAAATTATCCGGCTCTGAGACCAATGTGACTATGGGCAGGGAATGGGTGTTGGAGGTAATATAGGTGCGGCTCTCGGTGCGCGAAGGAATATGGTTGTTTTTGAAGATTCGAGCGCGAATAACCTTATTATCATTAATAACAATAGGTGATGAATAGAGAGCGGATTGACTATTGGGAACTGTTGCATCCAAAGTGTAGCGAATTTCTTCACCTGCGCCCGCACCACTTAGGCTAACAGTCTGGCCATCAAATTCGCCGCCATCGTGAGAAAAAATAACGTCACTCTGGGTAATTCCAGTATAACTCTCCTCGGGATTTTCAGCTCCGGGGGAGGGAACTTCAAAATACACAATGCTAGCATCCAGCGAGGAGCGTCCAATACTTTTGTCCGTGGAGAGGCCGGTAACCTCTAAATGGTCAATCTGGTTGCTACTGCTATCAAATAGGGTCAGCGAATCGCCGCTGGAGGACAGTTTGAAATTGCTGTGTAGGCTGGGGTCTTCAAAGGCCAGTATGCTGGGTGCTGATACACCATCCTCTGTTGATCCAAGATAAAACGCCGATAAAAATGGAATTAAACTAAGGTCAGATGAGCTGGTAGAAATATTGTGTACCTGAATACTAAGAACATTATCTCCATCATTCAGTAGGGTTTGGAATTGGTTAATCGGGAACCTAACAGGCTTGCCACTTTGATAAATTCTCGCTTCGCGGTCGGTTATTGTCTTCGCGTCGAAATCTGGTGTTTCCCCCAGTATATTTGAGCGCGCAATTTCAACACCATTAATATAGGCAACAAAGCCATCATCAAAATCTATATCCAGCCAGAGCTTATCCATTAATTCCAGATCGTTAACTGAGAAAATGGTTCTAACATAGACTGAGCGGGAGCCAGCCGCTATCTGAGTAGTATCGTCGCCGTCGGAGTAGCCAAATCCGCTGGCCCCCAGTTGCCAGTTACTATCATTAAACGTCAGGTTTTTCCATGTGCTGCTGGGGTTTGCTTGGGGCACCATATAACGGAAGTTATCACCGCGATCGACTAAGGTTTTATAAATCCCGCCTATGCTTCTATCCTTATCCGATGCCCATACGCGCAGATAGGCTCCGGCGGCGAGTACTATATCTGGGAAAACCCATTTTGCCGGTTCTAAAATATCGTCGGTTATGCTCCAGCCTGTTAAGTCAATGGCTGCTGAATCACTGTTATATAACTCGAACCAATCGGGGCTATCCCCATCTTCATCTTCAAACGTGGAATTAGAGGAAGAGGCTTCATTAATAAATACTGCTTCGGGTGAGCCATCGGTATCCCCGTTACCGTCGTCTACGCCGCCAGTATCCACTCCAGGCATATGCCCAGCTAAATACTCAGTGATTGCCTCGGCAGTTGCTCGGGAGGCATTGCTTGAAATAGCACCCGTTATAAGGGAGTTATCAGTTAACCCAAATAAATAACGCAGAAGGAGTAATCCATCGGTCAGGGCATCCACTTGGCCATCGCCATCAATATCAGCAATAACAAGAGCAGCCTCTACCTCAGCCTCAACTTCAGCTGAAGATAGTGGAGAGTTGGCCGATACAGCGCCAGAAGAAAGAGAATCTCCCCTTAAGCCGAAGGTATATCTAAGCATTAACAAGCCATCTGTTAAGGCATCGGCGTTGCCATCTTTATCCATATCCCAGCTAGACGATTCGCTGGATGGCTTTGATGCTTTAAAAGCCGAGGTTTTTGAGTCTGGATAAGACTTTGACTGCACAGCAACTAGTTCAGCTGGGTTAAATAGGGGGGACTCGACGGTATTTTCACCCTCTGAACCACAGCCACTTAGGCCGATAAGACTTAGACCCATAAGAACAAGTTTGCTGAATCTAAACATAGAGAATCTTTTATTATTATTTATATAGAGTCCATTTATAGCACTTCCGCTCTATTAAGTCATTTTTTGAGCAAAATGCGGTTAAATCTAAATTCCGCAGTTGAACAGCGAATTTGTACTGAGAAATAGAGCGGCAGCGATGGATTGTGGCCGCAGGGTCAGAAGATCAAATGACTCTGACTCCTTGATCTAGAGCGCCCCTGTTGTCGGATATATACCCCCATAGGGCATATTCCTATGGCAATATCATTAAAAAGTAATATACTGACTCTCGCAGCGGAACTTTCGCAGTGAGATTTTTGGCTGGCATCTACAGGCTGGCAAAAAAAATTAACAACAAATAAATCAATAGGATAGGGATAATGTCTCTAATCTTAATGAGATAATAAAATTTGTGAGGTGGTGACAGTGCAGCGCCGTTTTTCAGTTTTTAATGTACTCGCTTTAAATCCGATAATACTGGTTTTTTTATCTCTGGTTAGTTCCCTAGCTTATTCAGAAGATATAGAAATCTTTGTGCGACTGCAGGCTGATCCATCTGTAGCCCCGCATTATATTTTTTCATCTGCAGAAAACGCTGAATCGCAAACCATAGAGCTGGTTAAGGGCTCCACTTATACCTTTATCCGCACCGATTCTGGGCATCCTTTTAATCTGGGCTTAGGCTGGCGCGAGTCAGATTCATCGCTCGATATAGCTAGTACTGGCACTGATTATGAAGTCTCTGGTATTGCCTCGATCCAAGAGGATGAGCGATTAACAGTCAGCATACCGGACGATTTTGCTCAGAATTCAATAGCCTACTACTGTTATTTGCACTCCGGTATGCTAGGTAGTATTTCTGTTGTTGAGGCGTCTGCTGCAGACAGCTCCCAGTTAGATACTCTGCTAGCGAGCTGGGACTTTGATAAAAATGGCGAAGCCGACGCACTGACAGATGGACTGTTGTTATTAAGGCGCGCCTTTGGTCTGCACGGTGATTCTTTGACCAACGGGGTTATTTCTGTTGATTCTTCACTGTCTGCCAGTGAAGTGGAAGTTGCGATGGAGGCAGCGTTACTGATTGCTGATATAGATGGTAATGGCGTTGTCGATGCGCTGACTGATGGCTTGCTGTTATTGCGCTATCTGTTTGGTTTGTTAGGGGAAGCGCTGATCAATGGCGCGATTGCTACAGATGCAACCAGAACTACGGCTACGGCTATTGAGCAGTATTTATATGCCTATATGCCCAATGCGGCTGGTCAGACGCTTGATCAGGCTTCGGGGCTATTGGTCCCAGTGGCTGACGGGGATCAGTTGTCAACACAGCTAAGCCAAGGGTTTAGCAGAACCTTTGGTGCTTTCAGTGAAGGCATGCCTGAGATGGCAGTGGATTTTGCGGCGATGGATGCTGATGATGGTGGTGCCAGTGGTGGCGGTGGTAATAGTTTTACTACAACCTATACCTTAGAGGCTGCCATTGATGAGCACGACTTTGTTAAATATAACGGAAATCACCTATTTATAGCGCCCAGTTACAGCATGATTGATGATTGCTGTTTTATCTTTGATGAGCCTATTGCCATAGCTAATGATGCTATAGAGGTAGAAGAGGATGCTGCGGTTGCGGATCAGGCGCTCATTTATTCAACGCCCCTCGAAGAGCGAAGTATTAGAATTGTGGCTACAGATTCTGAACAGGCGCAGACCAATCAGGTAGGCAGTATTGCGATTACTGATAACCGAACGGTGGAAGGGCTGTACACCAATGATACCCAGTTGGCGGCTATTAGCAGCTCTGGATGGTGGGGTCTGTACGGCGATGTATTTATGAATGCCTCCACTTGGCAGGGTCAGACTACGGGACTCTCGGTTTATGATATAGAGGATGTAACCGAGCCGCAGCTGGAGTGGCAATTTGAGTTGCAGGGGGGCTTTGTTACCAGTCGCAAGAAGGGCGATATAGTTTATATGGTGGTCCGTCATACGCCGACTTTCGATGGCTGGATTGACTATCCGAATGAAGCACAGGCGGGGGAAAATCAGGCCCTACTGGATAATCTCAACGCCGCTAATGTATTGCCAAAAGCCTATATTAATGGTGAGCAGACAGATTTTCTTGCGGCAACTGATTGTCTGATGGTCAATGATCAGCACGATTTAGCACCTGAGCAGATCGGCTATCCAACCATGACCATGCTGGTCGCTATTGATGTGGCTGAAAAAAGCCTGGTTAACAGCGCCTGTTATCTGGAATCTACCTCCGGAATTTATGTCAGTGAAAATGCTATTTATTTTACGCAGGCCGACTATGCATGGACGGATACGCGCACGCTAGTGCACAGATTTAACCTGTCCTCTGATCTCGCCTATACAGGCTCTGGTATGGTTGAGGGTTATCTTACGGGTTCTGGCGAAGTGGATTTCCGGATTAATGAACACGAGGGCCATCTGCGTCTGGTGACTAGCCAGTGGACAGGTGATGCAACGGATCAGAGAGACCATCAGCTGTTTATTTTGAAACAGTCTGATACAGCCCTTAGTCTGGATAGGGTGGCTGTGTTACCCAACGATACGCATCCACAGGAGATTGGAAAACCCAATGAGGATTTGTACGGGGTAAGATTTTTTGGCGACAGCCTCTATCTGGTAACCTTTGAGCGCACTGATCCACTCTATGTACTGGATTTGTCGGATCAGACTGATCCGGTTATTGCAGGTGAACTCGAGGTCACGGGCTTTTCTGATTTTCTGCATCCAGTCAATGAGGATTTGCTGCTGGGTTTGGGGCAGGATGAGAATGGACTGGTTAAATTGGAGCTGTTTAATGTGGCCTCTATCGACAATCCGTACTCGCTGGGTTCCACCAGTCTTGGATACGGCTCACATTGGAGCCATTCACCGGCCAGATACAACCGCCACGCCTTTACCTATCAGCAATTGAACGAGAGTATAGATCGTTTCTCGGTGCCGGTTACAATGGCTTATTCCTCTGCAGATATGGGTTATGTTCAGGAGAATAGGCTGTATATGTTCAATCTGAATAATAAAGACTATCCTGAATTTGCCTCGTTTACTGAAGTCGGGCATATTTCAGGGGGCTACAATAACTGGTGGAATGGAGATCGTCAGCGCGCATTTTTCCATGGCGATTCGGTTTTCTATATCAATGGAGACGATGTGCTCTCTGCATTTTGGGGTTATCTTGAGGATTAGCTTTAATTGGGTTTAGCCATGGAGCTTTATCTGATAATTATAAGCCGCTTGGGTGGTGCCTAATAAGCTGCAAGTGTTAGACTTTGGATGATTTTTTAAAAGTCAAAGTCCCCAGCTATGGTGAAAGATAATAATAATATTGATAGCACTGTGCTTAAAAGCATTGTAGATCAGTTAAAAGATCTACCCGGTGCCCTGTTGCCTATTTTGCATGCTATTCAAAGCGAAGCCGGTTATATCCCAGATGACTCTGTGCCCATCATAGCCACTGCGCTGAATCTCTCAAGAGCTGAGGTGCACGGCGTGATCAGCTTTTACCACGACTTCAAAACTGTGCCCACAGGTGCGCACAGGGTGCAGATATGTCGGGCTGAAGCCTGTCAATCTATGGGCTCCAGGCAGTTGGAAGCGCATGCCAAAAGAGCATTGGCTGTAGAGTTTGGCGACACTACCGCAGATGGTCGAATTACCCTTGAAGCTGTGTATTGTCTGGGTAACTGCGCCTGTTCTCCCTCGGTGCGCATAGATGATTCTATCCATGGGCGAGTAGATCAATCGGGTTTTGATCAGTTGATCGCCGATATTGAGGGCGGCGAGGGCTAGAGATGACAGTATTTTATATTCCTCAGGATACAACCGCGCTGGCACTGGGTGCCGATAAAGTGGCAGAAGCTCTGCTAGATGCGGGTAGCCAACGGAATCAGAGTATAGAGCTGGTGCGCAATGGTTCCAGGGGACTGTTTTGGTTGGAGCCGCTGTTAGAGGTGGATACAGATCGGGGTCGCATCGCCTTTGGCCCAGTTTCAGCACAGGATATTGCTTGCATTCTGGATAGTTTATCCACTGATCCCAGCAGTCACCCGCTGTATCTGGGTGTGGTCGACGATATACCTTATTTGGCATCACAGCAGCGCCTGACTTTTGCGCGAGCAGGGCGCGGCGATCCTCTAAGTCTAGAAAACTATATTGGCTTAAATGGTTATCAGGGATTGCACAACGCTTTGCAGATAACAGACCAACAGATAGTTGATCAGGTACGAGAGTCTGGATTGCGCGGTCGCGGCGGGGCGGCATTTCCCGCCGGCATTAAATGGCAGACCGTTTTAGATAGCCCCAGCGATCAGAAATATATTGTCTGCAATGCAGATGAGGGAGATTCTGGCACCTTTGCCGACCGTCTGCTGATGGAAGCTGATCCCTATCAATTAATCGAGGGAATAACGATTGCCGGCTTAGCTGTGGGGGCCACTCAGGGCTATATCTATTTGCGCTCTGAGTATCCGCTGGCGCACAGTCTGCTCAATAAAGCCATTGCAAAGGCTCGGCGGGCGGGCTATCTGGGTGCTGATATTCAGGGTTCCGGCAAAACCTTTAACCTCGAGGTAAGACTGGGTGCAGGTGCCTATATTTGTGGCGAGGAGACGGCACTGCTGGAAAGTCTTGAGGGTAAACGGGGTGTGGTTCGAGCCAAGCCGCCACTGCCAGCGGTAGAGGGACTGTTTGGCAAGCCCACGGTGGTCAATAACGTGCTGACGCTGGCAGCTGTTTGCACAGTATTAGAGCAGGGTGCAGAGGCTTATAAAGATTTTGGTACAGGTAATTCTAGGGGCACATTGGCGATTCAGTTAGCGGGCAATATTAAACGTGGCGGCCTGATTGAACTGGCCTTTGGTACCACATTGCGAGAAGTGGTAGAAGACTATGGGCAGGGCACTTACAGTGGCCGCCCGATTCGGGCAATACAGGTGGGTGGTCCTCTGGGGGCGTTTATGCCCGAGTCACAATGGGATACGCCACTGGACTATGAGGCCTTTACAGCTGTTGAGGCGATGCTTGGGCACGGGGGTATTGTAGTATTTGACGATACTGTGGATATGTCTGAGCAGGCGCAGTTTTCTATGCAGTTTTGCGCTATCGAATCCTGTGGCAAATGTACGCCCTGTCGCATCGGTGCTGTTCGAGGCGTTGAGGTGATTGAGCGTATAGTGGCTAATCAAGACCGTGACAATAATATCATTCTGCTGCGCGACCTCTGTGACACCATGGAGTATGGTTCGCTGTGCGCTATGGGTGGAATGACCGCCTATCCGGTGCGTAGTGCGCTGGACCATTTTGCCGAGGACTTTCAGCGCTCAGGGCCGGATAAGGCAGGGGATAACTGATATGTTAGAGTTCTACGAACCGCAGGATGATTTTGGAACCCCTGTCAGTCCTAGTAGCAGAATGGTACGTCTCAATATAGATGGCGTAGAGGTAACTGTTCCCGAAGGCACTTCGATTATGCGAGCCGCCGCCGAGTCCGGGGTAAAGATACCTCGCCTCTGTGCCACGGATCAGCTTAAATCATTTGGCTCCTGT
>JANXGQ010000054.1 GCA_024959305.1 Porticoccaceae bacterium
CGAGACTCTCTATTCGGCTTTTTTATGTTTGGCAACGGAGTTTTTCTGGTAACTCATTTGCTTCAGGCTGTTGAGATATCCATGGGGTTTGCCTTCGGGCTGTTTGCAATATTTGCAATGTTGCGCTACAGAACAGAGTCTATCCCAATAAGAGATATGAGCTATCTTTTTCTGGTGATCGTAATCGCACTGATAACTGGTGTTGGGCCTTTGTCTGCACCGAGCCTGATGCTAGTCAACGGCTTGCTTTGTGGTCTGGTTGCAATCGGAGAAACCCATTTTTTTGCTCCCAAGATTTACAAAAAAAATATCCGCTATGAAAATATCCAAAATATAAAGCCTGAGCGCTACGATGAGCTAATGGCGGATCTCAAAGAGAGAACAGGGATGGATATTGTGCATATAGAGGTTGCAAGCATTGATTTTCTGAATGATGCGGCCAATCTAAAGGTATCCTATAACCCAGTCCACAGGGTTGATGATTCAATCCCAACGGCCAATAACGTCGACGCACTGTTGTCAAAGAGCGAAACTAATGGCTAATATTTTCTGGCGAGCTTTCCTGACGACTGCTTTGGCGACAATTTCTTTTGGCGCCACGGTATCCATTGCGGATGATCGCCGAGAAGACATTTTGTCAACGAGCCCCCCAGTGACCAACTGGTTTTGGAATAGTGGCTTCTGGGACGGCCTGCAAACCGGTGGCCGCATTGTTGTCGATGCCGACCAGTTCGACGGAATTTATCGCCAAGATGATGGTGCAAATGACAGCGCCAATGATAAGCAACATGAAACAGAATTGCGCCGCGCACGGCTCTATTTTAAGCTCCCGATTGCTGAAGATTGGTCAAGCAAAATACAACTTTCTTTAACTGAAGAAGACAATAAATACGAATTGAAAGATGCCTACCTGCGCTATAAGGGATGGAGTCTTGCCGACATCAGGATTGGGCAGTCTAAAGAGCCCTTTGGTCTGGAAAATTTAACTAGCTCACTTAACTCATCGGTGATTGAGCGAAGTCTGGCTGCATCGGCGTTCGCCCTGGGTCGAAACCCCGGTATTAATATTGCCGATTCCAATAGTAAACGCAGTTGGAGTCTCGGCCTGTATGAAGTTGGGAATAACGCCGGAACCAAAGAGGACGGCGGGCTTGCCTATACGGCAAGAGTGACTTTCAGCCCTGTTAATGATAACCCTGAGTACATTCACTTTGGCATCTCATTTTCAAATAGGGACTTAGATGGATCTGAATATGAAATTGAAAGCGATGGTGGCGTTCACTCTGCCATCAACTTTCTGGATACAGCTAATATTGAGACGGACTCTATTGATCAGATCGGCCTGGAATCGGCTTGGGGGAGGGGCGCTCTATCTCTGCAAGCAGAGTACCAATATCAGAAAATAGAAGCCACTGAAAGCATCAATAGCACTAGCTATCAAGCCTACTATCTTCAAGGATCCTACTTTTTATCCGGCGACCATCGCCCTTACAAAAAAGGTCGTTTTGGGACTGTTAAACCCTCGTCTTCAGCAGGCGCTATAGAATTGGTTTTAAGGTATGGCTCACTGGGGTCAATAAATCTGGATGATAAGATTAATAGCGGCACCGATTTCCAGCTTAACAGCTTACTTTTTGGGGTAAATTATCATTTGAATAAGCGCATTAAGTTTATGCTTAATGTTATCAGTACAGATTCAACAGGTATATTTAAAGACGACGATCAGGAAGAGGGCGATGCCATTTCGCTGCGTGTGCAGTTAAGGTTTTAAATTGATTGTAATCGCTACCAATTTGCCGGCATAGGCGCCATCGCAATATCTAAATAATCTTATATTAATGCTATAACTAATTGATTAAAAAGATAATTATACATCTCTATTCTTGCCTGTTCGCGCCCGTTCTTTCATATCCGACTGTATATAGACCTGGTCTGTAGTGCCCATACTGGCATGCCCCAGATCATCCGCCATATGCTTAAGAGGTCTGGTTGAGATATCCTGAGAAGCCCCAGTATGGCGCAACCAGTGGGTAGTAGCCTCCCTAAGCGCTTTGGCATCATCAGCAAATCCCTCCACCAGCATTTTATCGTAAGCTAAATCGAAAGACTCTTGAACAATACGGCGCAGCTGTCTCGACGTCATTCCACCAGTGCCTCGATTTTTAGCCACCAGAGACGCATTGCTATTAAAATTAGGGCTTAACTCAGCCCTATAGGCCTGATAGCGCTTAATATAGGGAAATAGGGCACTTGGCACCGAGACATCGCGCAGTTTGTTGCCTTTACCCAGCACTTTTAACCAATGATTGGCGTCTGCATCCTCCCAAAAATGCTGCCAAATAGGCTGCCAACTGGGGCGATCTGACAGTTCAGAGACCCTTAAATAAAGGGTTTTAAGCAGTGCCACTACAAATAGCATACGCTCATTGCCGGCATCAGTATCAGCCGCAGTTTCTGCGCAACTCAATACATAATCCCACTGTAAATCTGAAAGGCGTTTAATGTTTTTCTGGGTGGCGCCTTTAATAAGGTAGGGCGATTGCTTGCGTATCGCCGGAATAGGGTTGCCAAAAGCATAGCCCTCATCTGCTAAGTAGTCGTAAAAACAGGATATGGCGGAAAAACAGAGCTTTATAGCCTCGCCAGATAGCTTATGACCCTCTTTTGTCGGCTTAATATCCAAGCCCCCTGCCAGGGCTTTTTTACGGTCCTCCTTGCTGATTTTGGCGGCAAATGGTCGCCAATTTTCATTTTGACGCGCCTCTGCGCCGATTATCTTAAAGCGATCCTGTACCGAATCGGCAACCCAGCTCGATGACGGGCTATGAACAAAATCAAAAAAAGCCTCCAAATCCAGCCGTTTAAGCTGAATCACGCTTTTATCCGCTACAGTCCAAGCCCACAATAATAAGCGTTCAACCTCATTGCGATAGCTGCGATAGGTGGCTTCGCTTTTACGGCTGTAACTTTTTAGGAAGGCCTGAGTCTGCAGAAAGTCTTGCGTTATATCTGGGTTAGATGCACTGAGATTTTCAACAAAGGCTTTTGAATCCGGATACTCGCCGAGCATTGCCAAACCCATCGGCAGACGCACAAAGGTCTTATGCGCATCGAATAAAGGGGTTGCCTGAAATTTCGCCATAGCTAACTCTTTAAGATTTCCTCATTAAACTGCTGAAACTGGCCAATAGCCTTATTTGTAGCTTAGGCGCACTGTATCAAGTCAATTCTCTATTGTCTAGCTATGTCCACTAATTGAGATTAGAGGAAATAGTAATCTAACTTCTTTAATGTATATGGCTTCCCCTCTACAGATTGGCTAATTAGGGTCAGAGCAATAGTTCCCTTATCGCCCTAACCCCAATTATTCATCCGCTCCAGAGTTCTATTTCTCTAGATAGGTAATGTGGACATGGGCCCGATATCAGACTTAAGAAACACCTCTATCTCTTTGTATGTAGTTCCTGGATGCAGCATAGGGGTCAAATGACCTCCATCGGTAGGTCTTATCTCAATCCATTCCTGATCTGTATTCTTCATAATGAATTCTTCTATTCTGCTATATGGGAAAAGGCCATCTTCGGATCCCAAGAAGTAAAACTGAGGCATCTGTATGCTTTTTAAATAGGGTCGGATCAGGCTATTATAGAGTTCAAATATCTCATCAATAGATGGGAACAAAGTTCCCCATAGGGTTTTCATTTTTGATGCCTCTGAACTATAAATACTTTTACCCACCCAAGTAATTGGATAGCTGAGTAGATAAATCAAATTGTTAATAAAATACTTGTTTATAAAACTCGGATTTTGACAATACAATTCGGACTTAGGCGCAAGGAGCGCCAGAGTCCGGAATATTTCCCTATCATTTTTAGGAAAAAATGGATTAAAACCTTCCTCGCCTGGTCGATTACTCAACATAGTTTCAATCTCACCATCTTTCGATACAAGAAAAGCAGGATTATCAGGGTTGTGATTTGCAGATAATCCTTAATCGGATACAACAAAAAAGCAAACCTCCCCTGCCACCGATAATGATTAATAAATTCGAATGATGGCCAAAATAGGTCTAAAGTTTATTATCAACAGTTTGTATATTCCGTATAATCATTTAAACCAAATGCCAAGCCAGCCAAGGAAATCATGCGCCGATTAGCCACCCTTACCCTCTTTATTGTTCTGACCGCCGCGCTAGCTGTTTCATCATCCGGCGTCGAGGACCTGACATCTATTAAAGCAGAGACTCAGCAAACTAAACTGTATAGGGAAATCTTTAATAAACTGGCGACCAAACACTACCTTACCCAGCCCATCGACAATCAACTCTCCGAGAGCTACCTCAATACTTATATCGAGCGCTTAGATCCACTAAAGCGCTATTTTTTAGCTTCGGATATTGGCGAATTTAATCAATGGCAGCACAGGCTAGATGATTTGGCAAAGCGCGGCGATGTGCACGCTGGCTTCTATATCTTTAATCGACTCAGAGAGCGTGCGACGGACCAGTTAAAGGCGAATATAGCCCTGCTACAAGATAAAGAGTACCGCTTTGATTTTACTGTTGATGAATCAATTGTATTGGATCCCGACAATCGCCATTGGTTTTTATCCTCTACAGAAGCAGATATTTTTTGGGCCAAAGTCCTGAAGGATTCAATGATACGATTAATCCTCAGCGGCAAGGAACAACAGCAGGCGCGCGAGTTACTAATCAAGCGTTATAAAACTCAGCTAACCCAGTATATACAGCGCGACAGCCAAGACGCCTTCCAAATGTACGTCAATGCCCTGGCCTCTCTTTACGACCCTCACACAGCTTATTTCTCCCCGCGCACTACTGAGAACTTCCAGATTAATATGTCCCTATCGCTGGAGGGTATTGGCGCCGAATTAACCACTGAAGATGAACATACAGAGGTGGTGAGAATTATTCCCGGTGGGCCAGCCGATTTGCAAGGTATTTTAAAGCCAAAGGACCGAATTATCGGCGTAGGACAGGGACAGAAAGAGATAGTAGATGTAGTGGGATGGCGAATTGACGATGTGGTTGCGCTGATCAGAGGAGAAAAAGGATCGGTGGTGCGCCTGGAGGTTAGCTCAGCGGCGAATAACCCTAAGATTATCTCTATAGTGCGCGATAGGGTCAAGCTGGAAGAAAAGTCGGCACAGAGTAAAGTATTAGATATTCAATCCGGCGATCTAAGCTACAAGTTGGGTGTTATAGAGATACCCACCTTCTATATGGATTTTGAAGCCTATAGAAAAAAAGACCCAAATTTTAAAAGCTCCTCGCGGGATGTATATCGCATTTTACAGGGGCTTCAAAAACAAAATGTCGACGGCATTATATTGGATCTGCGCAACAATGGTGGCGGCTCGTTATTTGAGGCAACAGCACTGACAGATCTGTTTATCGACTATGGTCCGGTAGTTCAAATTCGCGACTCTAATAAGAGAATATACCGCAACCAGCGGGCTACCTCAGAAGCTGTTTACTCAGGGCCACTGGTGGTTTTAATTAACCGCCTCAGCGCCTCTGCTTCGGAAATATTCGCAGGAGCCATGCAAGATTACGGCCGCGCACTAGTTGTTGGCAGTCAGAGTTACGGAAAAGGTACAGTGCAAAATATAACGGATCTCAGCAGTGGTCAGTTAAAATTGACCATCTCTAAGTTTTACCGTGTGTCAGGGGGCAGCACGCAACACCGCGGGATAATTCCAGATATTGCGTTGCCGCCAACCTATGACAGAGAGGAAGTCGGTGAAAGCCAACAGGAGAACGCCCTGCCCTGGGATCGGATTCACGCAGTCCCCCACCAGCGCTCCAAGCAGTTAAAAGCATTTCTTGAGCCGCTGATAAGCGAGCATAAAAAACGCGCTTACAGCGATCCAAATTTTGCCAATATGGTCGACCAGTTAGCTTTAACTCAAAACTGGGGTAAAGAGCAGTCCCTGTCACTGAATTTAGAGCGCCGCAGAAATAAGAACGAAACCTGGGATTCACAGTTGCTCAAAGTTGAAAATAAACGACGTTTAACACAGGGGCTTAAGCCCTACCCCGGCATGGAGGCTTGGGAAGAACAGGAAGATAAAGAGGACGCCGAAGATAGGCCTGTAGCTGAATCTGATCCTATATTAAATGAAACCGCTTATATTCTAAGCGATCAAATTAGATTGCTCTCAAGTTCCCAAGCGGCTGAGGATGATACCAAAATAGCTCGGATTCAAAGCACTCCATAAGGCGCTCTAGCATGTCTGATCAAACGATTAAAATAATGTCATTTAATGTCAATGGGCTGCGCGCGCGGCTCGATCAATTAAAGGCTGTTATCGATAAGCATCAACCGGATTTTATAGGCCTTCAAGAGACCAAGGTGAGCAATGAGGAATTTCCTTATAAAGAAATCCAAGCACTGGGCTATCAGGCCGATATCCACGGTCAAAAAGGCCATTATGGCGTGGCTCTATTGAGCAAACAGAGTCCACTGTCTAAGGGCCCACTGTCTAAGAGCCCACTGTCTATTGCCTGCGGCTTTCCCTCGGATACAGCAGATAGTCAGTGCCGTATGATCCATGGCCGGTATCAATTCAACAATAAAACGTTAAACCTTATTAACTGCTATTTTCCGCAGGGCGAGAGTCGCGCACATCCCACCAAGTTCCCTGCCAAACAGCAGTTTTATGCGGATCTATTGGCATACTTGGACAATAATTTTCAGCGCGATGATTTGGTATTGGTGATGGGTGATATGAATGTGGCTTATCGAGATGCAGATGTAGGCATTAAGCCTGAAAATGCTAAGCGCTGGCTTAAAACAGGTAAATGCGCCTTTCTTCCGGAGGAGCGGGAGTGGCTTCAAGCATTGCTTAACTGGGGTCTAATCGATAGTTTTAGAGCGGACAATCCCGACGACGCTCAAACATTTAGCTGGTTTGATTACCGCAGTCGCGGTTTCGAGCAGGTGCCTAAAAGAGGTCTTAGAATAGATTTAATACTGGCCTCGGCCTCAGCTTGCCTAGCTGATTCTGGAATCGATCTGGATGCCAGAGGCCACCAAAAACCATCGGATCACTGCCCTATTTGGGTCAACCTAAATCTATAACCTACTTTCTATAGCTTCACAGGTTGGCTTCAAATTCAGGCAGGGCAGTAAACAGATCGTCCACTAATCCATAGTCGGCCACCGAGAAGATCGGCGCCTCTTCATCTTTGTTGATAGCCACAATAACCTTGCTGTCTTTCATGCCCGCAAGGTGCTGAATAGCACCGGAAATGCCGACAGCTATATATAGATCTGGTGCCACAATCTTACCGGTCTGCCCCACCTGCATATCATTGGGGACAAAGTTGGCATCTACAGCCGCTCTTGAGGCTCCAACAGCAGCGCCCAGTTTATCGGCAATTCTGTACAACATATCAAAATTATCGCCGCTGCCCATGCCCCGGCCACCAGAAATAACAATGCTAGCCGCAGTGAGCTCCGGTCGATCCGATACCGCCATCTCTTCGCTGACAAAAGAAGAGGTCTGTGTATTGTGTACGCAAGCCACAGCTTCAATCACTGCAGACCCCCCCTGATCTGACGCTGCATCAAAAGCAGTTCCACGCACCGTTAACAGCTTGACTGCATCAGCCGACTGCACAGTGGCAATCAAGTTGCCGGCATAAATTGGGCGCTTAAATGTGTCCTCACTGACCACGGCACTAATATCAGAAATCGCCTGCACATCCATCAGCGCGGCTACACGGGGCATAATATTTTTTGCGGTGGTGGTCGCAGTGGCGAGAATATGGCTGTAGCCTGCGCCTACTTCGGCTATTAAAGGGGCCACATTTTCTGCGAGAAAGTGGCCGTATACAGCGTTATCAGCAACCCGTACCTTAGCGATACCGGGGATTTGCGCCGCTTGCTCAGCAACAGCTTGACAGGATTCACCGGCTATCAATATATCAATATCTCCACCGATTGCCTGTGCTGCCGATAGGGAATTGAGCGTGGCAACATTTAATTGACTATTGTCATGTTCAGCGACAACTAAAATACTCATCAGATCACCTTCGCTTCAGTCTTTAATTTATTAACTAGCTGAGCCACATCCTCAACCAGAATGCCGGCCTGTCTCTGTGCCGGAAGTTCCACACCCAGTAACTTGACGCGCGCCCTTATATCAACACCGAGCTCCTCAGGGGTCGTTGTATCCAGCGGCTTTCGCTTGGCTTGCATAATATTTGGCAGCGATGCATAACGCGGCTCGTTGAGTCGCAAATCGGTGGTCACTATAGCCGGTAGGGACAGGGATAAGGTCTGCAGTCCACCATCGACCTCTCTGGTAACCTTGACGCTGCCCTCTTCAATAATAAGCTCTGAGGCAAAGGTCGCTTGGGCACAACCAGTCAACGCGGCAAGCATCTGACCGGTTTGGTTATTATCGCCATCGATCGCCTGCTTGCCCATTAGGGCAATATCGGGATTTTCTGAATCCCATACCGCCTTGAGGCATTTGGCCGTTGCCAAGGGCTCCATGGGTTTATCTGTATTGACCAGTATGGCTCTGTCCGCTCCCAATGCCAAAGAGGTGCGAAGCTGCTCCTGTGCCTGCTGAGACCCTACCGACACCACTACAATTTCAGAGGCCAGGCCTTTTTCTTTGAGCCGAACTGCCTCTTCAACGGCAATTTCGCAGAATGGGTTGATAGACATTTTGACATTGGCTAAATCTACATCGGAATTGTCTGATTTGGGTCTAACTTTGACGTTGTAATCTACAACGCGTTTAACCGCTACCATTATTTTCATAGTCGTCCCTATCTAATCTATACTGTATATATCGGTTTATTTCAGCTATGTCTATCGGTTTGTTGCAGTGGGTCGCAACGGATATCAACAGTTCAAATCCTCTGCTGGAGCGCGCACATATTGCCCAGACGGAATTCACAAATCAAGCGTATGGGGCTTTCATTGCGACCCACCAGTCAGCATAAATAACCTGCCAGCCCTAGAAATTTGCACTATTACTATTCATTATAGCTTCGATTTTACAAGGTCGGTAGAATACAGACTAAAATGTCGCAAGGGAAAACAATCATGGAACGAGAACATATTGATTATGACGTGGTTATCGTGGGGGCCGGGGCCTCGGGATTATCTGCAGCCTGTCGATTAAAACAAATCAATCCAGAGATATCAGTTTGTGTGGTGGAAAAGGGCTCAGAGGTCGGCGCGCATATTATTTCTGGCGCTGTTTTGGAGCCGACAGCGCTCAATGAGTTGTTCCCAGATTGGCCATCAATGGCAGCCCCTCTTATTACTCCAGTATCAGATGACCATGTATTTGTGTTTACCGGCGCTAAGAAGCGCATAAAGGTACCAAAGCTATTTGCCCCTAAAACCATGCACAACAAAGGTAACTATATTGTTAGCCTAGGCAATCTGTGCCGCTGGTTGGCCGGGCAGGCTGAGAATTTGGGCGTTGAGGTTTTCCCTGGCTTTGCCGCCGCAGAGGTGCTGTATGGCGATAGTGGTGAAGTCAGGGGCATTGCTACCGGCGATATGGGTATTAGCCAATCCGGCGAGCGCAAAAATGGCTATATCCAAGGCATGGAATTGCGCGCCAAGTACACATTGTTTTCCGAGGGCTGTCGCGGTCATTTGGGCAAGCAGTTGATTGCCAAATACCATCTCGATAAGGGCAAGGATCCGCAACACTATGGCATTGGCATTAAAGAATTGTGGAAGGTGCCAGCTGAACAACATAAACCGGGTCTGGTGGTGCATTCCGCAGGTTGGCCATTGGATGAAAGCAAATCCCTTGGCGGTGGCTTCCTATACCATTTGGAAGACCATCAGGTGGCTGTAGGACTCATTACCGACCTGTCATACAGCAATCCTCATCTGAGCCCCTACGATGAATTTCAACGCTATAAGCATCACCCAGAAATCAAACAGTATCTGCAGGGTGGAGAACGAATTACCTATGGCGCGCGGGCGCTGGTTAAGGGCGGCTTGCAGTCGCTGCCAAAGATGTCGTTTCCCGGCGGGATTTTGATTGGTGATGATGCGGGAACGCTCAATTTTGCGAAAATTAAGGGCAGCCATACCGCGATGAAGTCGGGCATGATAGCGGCGGAAACCGTTGCCGCGGCGCTGGCTGCAGACAATAGCAATACAGATCTTGAAGACTATGCACAGGCCTACAAGAACTCTTGGGCCTATAAAGAGCTCCATAGGCAACGCAATTTTGGTCCGGCACAGCATAAGTTTGGCAATATTCTCGGCTCAGCTTGCGCCTTTATTGATATTAATATCTTTAACGGTCTGTTGCCCTGGACTATGCACAACAAAATTGCCGATCACGAAACCTTAAAACCTGCGGATCAGTGCCCAACCATAAACTACCCAAAATACGATGGAAAACTGAGTTTTGATAAGGCCTCTTCGGTATTTTTGTCGAATACTAATCACGAGGAAGATCAACCCTGTCATCTTGTGCTCTCTGACCCAGATCTGCCAATCAGTAAAAATTTGCCTCTCTATAACGAACCTGCCCAGCACTACTGTCCAGCGGGCGTTTATGAAGTGATTGTAACCGATGATGGTGCTGAGAAATTTCAGATAAATGCGCAGAACTGCGTGCACTGCAAGACCTGCGATATTAAGGAGCCCAGCCAAAATATTAATTGGGTCACACCTGAAGGGGCCGGAGGGCCCAATTACCCAAATATGTAACTCTATTCGTCGGGAAAATGGCCCAGTGAGAAGCTGCTACCCAAGCTCTCTAAAAACAGCTCATTGACCCCATTGGGCAGAGAGACCACCTGCCCCCAGTCGATCAGCTGGTAATAAACTGAACGGCTGATAAGGCCCATCAGGTTATCGCGAACGCTTACCAGCGGTGAAATTTCCTCTGCAAGCGTCCCTTGCTTAATCACTAGGGGGTGATCCGCGCCGACTACAATAAAGTCGTCAGTACTGGTTACCAAAACCACTGCCTGCTTGGCATTGCGCTTTTCTCGCCTCGCCTCAACAATAAAAAAGGGCGCAATATCCACGTTGATCTGCCATTTCTCCACTGGGGTGACTAGGAAAAATTTGCCATCCTCGAATTTAAGGATTGTCGAAAATAATTTAACCATCGCCGGTCGTTTAATTTCCCGCCCTTCATGTACCCATCTCCCCTCTCTATCTATCCTGAGATCCATATCGCCTGTTTTTTCTGGATACCATAGATGCACGGGAGGAAGTGCTCCCAAGTGGTCTTTTTGTTGTTCTATCAGATCGGAAAAAAGTTTATCTGGGGTCGGCTTAGCGTCCACGAGCGAAGTCACTTAGCGCTTTTTATATCTTCAGAATTAGAGCTGCGATACTGGCCGCGGTTACCCATGGTTACACCTATATTGGTAATAAACTCCATCAGCTCCGCAGTGTCAGCTCGGTAGTCCCAGGTGCGGTTAGAGTACAGCTCCACGGCGCCTTGAGCCAGTGCCCAACAGGCTAGATAGTGAAAATGAGCAGGTACATCCTCAAGCACACCCCGACCAATTAGCTCAGTCATTAAACCGGCGAGCGAATCTTCGTTGGAGCGTCTCAAGCGGTGCAATTCTTCAATTTGAGCTATCACTTCCCCCGAGTCAATCAAGCGGGCTTCCAACTGCTGCATTAACCTGTCACGCCGCGGATTTTCAAGGCGTGATTGAAAATAGGCCTTGGCGGCAGCGCCTGAATCACCGCTCTCCGCCCTCTCAATTCCCAAGGTCAAACTTTTGGTAATAGTGCGCTCGTAGTCGAGTACTATTCTGATAAGGATTTCATTTTTAGTCAGGAAGTGTTTGTAGACCGTGCCTTTGCCAATCTCGGATTGGGATGCAATTTTAGACACGGTAACCCGATCGATGCCCTCTTCCAGCAGCAACTCTAAAGCGGCTTTGGTAATTTTCTGTTCACGAGCCAGAAACAGCTTTTTCTTCTCGCGAATCCTCTCAGCACTGGAACTGTTATTCTGCATAGTTCTTATTGAACACCATAAGTCTATTTTTACAGAGTGATATCTCTATTGCTAGCCCGAATAAACTCGCGCTTTAGCTCAGAGAACGTGTGTACAGCAGGAAACTGTGGGAACTCGTCGATAACATTGTCAGGCGCATGAAACAAAATTCCCGCATCTGCTTCTGCCAACATGGTCGTATCATTATACGAGTCTCCGGCCGCTATGGTTCTGTAATACATACTTTTGAAACCCACCACAGCTTGTCGCTTGGGATTGGCTTGCCGCAGTCTATAGTCAGCTACGTTGCCATCGCTATCGATCTCGAGCTTATGGCACAGTAGCGTGGGATAGCCCAACTGTTTCATCAGTGGGCTTGCAAACTCGTAGAAGGTATCTGAAAGAATTACCACTTGAAATCGCTCGCGCAACCAATCTACAAAATCAGCAGCACCATCCAACGGCGCAAGCGTAGCAATCACTTCCTGTATCTCCTTCAATCCTAGACCATGCTGACGCAACAAATCCAGCCTGTAGTTCATAAGCACGTTGTAGTCAGGCTCATCCCTAGTCGTTTTTTTAAGCTCCTCAATACCGGTCTTCTCAGCAAACGCAATCCAGATTTCTGGTACCAAAACACCCTCTAAGTCCAAACAGGCAATCTCCACAATAACTCCTAATAACAATATGTATACACTCTACTGAAATTATCGAGCCTTCGCAATCGGCGTCATGGTTCAAGCTGTGCCGAATCAAAAGTTAGAGCGCCTAATTACTGTTCGCCAACTCAGCTATTTGGTATAGTTGTAGCCTATTTCGGAGCTGGCTATAAGAGAGTCCCAGATCCTTGGTTTCACAGCAAATATGAGTACCTAATAACCATGCATAATTTAATCAATACCACAGATATCGAGCGCGAACTTTCTACCAAAGCACCTCAGCAAATACTGCGTTATGCGCTGGAAAATCACGATAATATCGCTATCTCCTTTAGTGGCGCAGAAGACGTAGTTTTAATTGATATGGCTTATAAAATCCGCCCCGATATTAAAGTTTTTTCCTTGGATACGGGCAGATTGCACTCCGAGACTTACCGTTTTATGGACAGCGTACGCAATCACTATAAGATTGATATAGATATCATTATGCCCGAGTCTCTGGCAGTGGAAAAATTGGTTAAGGAAAAAGGGTTATTTAGTTTTTACCAAGATGACCACAAGGAGTGTTGCGGGATAAGAAAAATCTCTCCATTGCGCCGACATCTTTTAACCTTAGACGCATGGATTACCGGGCAGCGCCGCGACCAAAGTCCTGGCACTAGAGCCAGTGTGCCAGTTATCCAAGACGATAAAGCATTCGCCCGCGAAAATGATGTTTTAACTAAGTTTAATCCTTTGGCTAACTGGTCGTCTCAGCAAGTTTGGGATTACATACGCGCGTTTGAAGTGCCCTACAATGAACTTCACGACCGCGGATTTGTCAGCATTGGTTGCGAACCTTGCACAAGGGCCATTGGGCCGGGTCAACATGAACGCGAAGGTCGCTGGTGGTGGGAGGAGTCCACTAAGAAAGAGTGCGGGCTCCACGCTGTCAATATGGATAAACCAAGCTAGCCAAAAAAATAGGGTTATTGCGAACGCAGTGAAGCAGTCTTTATGTAGCAGGCGCGTACTTTGGGAGATTGCTTCGTGGGCCTGCCCCATAAGCGCAGTTAGTGCTTTGGGTACACTGCGTTCCTCACAATAACGGCAGTTTTCGTGCGAAATCCGCATGCCCTGCCTCAGGCTAAATCACAATGTAGGCAACTTTAGAGTTTTGAAAAACTCCTCTTGCGCCTCCTTACTTGGCATCGCCATAACCTCGTCGACTACCTCTCTGGTTAAATGAGGTGCAAAACCGTTTATAAAGTCATACATATAGCCCCTGAGATAGGTCCCTTTTCTAAACCCTATACTGGTGACACTTGAATCGAACAGATGCCCAGCCTCAATAGCCACTAAATCAGTATCAATATCTGGGTCGTAAGCCATATGGGCTACTATCCCAATCCCCAAACCTAGTCGAACGTAGGTTTTAATAACATCGGCATCAGTTGCAGTAAATACTACCTTAGCGGTGAGATTGCGCTCAGCGAAAGCCTCGTCCAATTTAGATCGACCGGTAAAACCAAATACGTAGGTTACAAGCGGATGCTTGGCAACATCCTCGAGCGATATCTGCTCAACAGATGCTAACGGATGGTCTCTGGGCACCAAAATACACCTATTCCATCGATAACAAGGCATCATAATTAGATCTGAAAAAAGCGCTAACGCCTCTGTTGCAATGGCGAAATCAACCGTGCCGTCCGCTGCTTTTTCTGAGATTTGTATAGGCGTGCCCTGATGCATATGGAGCGCCACTCGCGGATACTTATCAATAAAATTTTGTATCACATGGGGCAGTGCATAGCGAGCCTGAGTATGGGTTGTTGCAATCGCCAAGCTGCCTGATTCGGGGCTATTATATTCTTGGGTGAGCTGTTTAATGCTCTCCACCTGTTGCAAAATATCGCCCGCGATATTTAAAATCTCCTGCCCAGTAGGAGTTACTCTGGTTAAGTGTTTGCCACTTCTGGTAAAGATCTCTACGCCCAACTCATCCTCAAGTAGCCTAATTTGCTTGCTTATCCCGGGCTGCGAGGTATAGAGGCTAGCGGCGGTCGCAGACACATTTAAGTTGTGGTGTGCCACCTCCCATATGTAACGTAGCTGCTGTAACTTCATCCACATTCCCCTCTTCTTTAGCTATATATGCGTTTAAGCTATAAAACTATACAATTTTATTCTTTCTTTGAATAGTAACCAGTTGTTAAAGTGCACAGGTTTTTTGAGTTAAGTGCAGATTTCTATGATTGATTTTTTATTCACAGTACTCGTCACAATCTATCAAAACCCGCTCTACATCGGAGCCGGTGCTGCGGTGGGACTGGCCATTGGATTGACCGGCGTGGGTGGTGGATCATTAATGACCCCACTGCTTATTCTTTTTGGCTTTCCATACAATGTGGCCATAGGCACTGACCTTCTCTATGCCTCAATTACCAAAGCTGGAGGCATGCTGTCCCACAGCCGTCAAAAAACCATAGAGTGGCGTGTGGTAGCATTTTTAGGCTTAGGAAGTTTGCCGGCATCATTGATAACTACACAGTTCTTAAGCAATGTATTTTCGGATTCCTCTGAATATGAATCCATACTGACTCACAGCTTGGGTATTATGCTGGTACTGACCGCGCTGGTGATTATCTTTCGCGGCAGATTAAGTGCTAAAGAAGCGTTGAGCCCGCAACAGAAACCTAAAGAATATGCTGATATTATGGTTTTTTTCGCCGGCATTTTTCTGGGTATTTTTGTCACCCTATCTTCGGTGGGAGCTGGCGCTTTTGGAGCCGCTGTTTTGATGTTGCTGTACCCTTATCTTAAAACGGTAAAGATTGTGGGTACAGATATTTCCCACGCGGTGCCCCTGACACTGATCGCCGGATTGGGACATTTCTTTATTCTCGGCAATGTAGATCTTTTACTGTTGGTCTGCCTACTTATCGGCTCTCTTCCCGCTATACATTTTGGCACCAAACTGGCTGCGCGTATGCCCAGCGATCTGCTACAAACCTTGATTGCAATGATCCTTTTGGGGTTGGGTATTAAATTTATAGTTTCTTAACGGCGCTGTGGGTCAGCTTAAGTGGCTATGTTGAAGGCTTTTCATTCGCCACGCCATGAGGCACATGACCGGTGGCAACGTATTCGCTAGCCGATGAGCAATGCACCTGCTGGTCATCAAAAAAAACATCGGCACCAAATGACTTTAAAAAGTCGCCTTTGCTTAACCCACCGAGAAAAAGACTTTCATCAATGCGCACATTCCACTCGCGCAGGGTGCGCACCACTCGCTCATGGGCGGGGGCTGCCCGAGCCGTTACCAACGCGGTGCGAATTGGACATTGGCCGCTGGGAAACTCCGACTGCAGTGCCTGTAATGCCTCCAAGAAGTTTTTAAATGGACCCGGATCCAATGGCTTATGCGCTGACTTTTTCTCATTTTCGGTAAATGCATCCAGCCCCTGTTCTTTAAAAATCCGCTCCGAGGCGTCTGAAAAAAGCACAGCATCACCATCAAAAGCGAAACGCAATTCATCCGAGGTATTGGAGGCTCCCTGAGAGGGCAATAAAGTAGCCGCCGCCATACCACTGTGCAACGCGTTGCGAACGTCACCTGCATTGGTGGATAAGAATAAGTGACAGGCAAAGGCAGACACATATCTATATGGGCTGTCACCTCCTGAAAATGCCGCCCTCGATATATTGAGATTGTGGTGAGCTATGGAGTTGAATACCCGCAGCCCAGTATCCGCCGAATTTCTGGAAAGGAGGATAATCTCAACTCTGGGTTCGCCCCCTAATTTTTCATTGATGCGCAACAGCTTCGAGGCCAGAGGGAATGCTTCACCTGGCTCGAGAATAACATCCTCGTGCTGACGTTGATATTGCGCATAGGCAGCTACACCCTGCTCTTCGTATATCTTATGGCTTTCACGCATATCGAACAGAGCCGTTGAGGATATGGCGATAACCAGTTTTGGGCCTGTGCCTTTAGCCATGCCTAGGGATTTCCATCGGTCACTGTATCAGGGGTTGATACAGCCTTGGCAAAATACGCTCTAGTCAATCTGAAAACCACCGGAGATAAAAGTAGCAAGGCTATTAGGTTGGGTATGGCCATAAAACCATTTAAAGCGTCTGACATCTTCCACACCACACCCAGACTCATTTGGGTGCCCAGAAAAATGCCGACAACCCATAAAATTCTGAATGGCATCACAATCTTTGGCCCGAGAAGAAATTGCGCACAGCGTTCGCCGTAATAACTCCATCCCAGCATGGTGGTAAAGGCAAATAATGCGATACAGATCGCTAGAATACTCCCACCTAGAGGCAGGGTCGCGTCGAAAACATGCAGCGTCATAGCGGCACCCTGTAGGTCGGTACTCCATACATTGGTCACTATCAACACCAGGCCGGTCATGGTGCAAATAATCAGGGTATCTATAAAGGTTCCCAGCATAGCGATAGTGCCCTGCCTTACCGGACTGTTAGTTGCTGCGGCTGCATGGGCGATTGGCGCCGAACCCAAGCCAGATTCATTGGAAAAGATTCCCCGCGCTACACCCATACGCAGTGCTAGCATTACAGTGGCTCCGGCAAAGCCTCCAGTGGCCGCTGTGCCACTAAAGGCACTATCCACAATCAGTACCAAAGCAGCCGGTATTTCAGCACTATTGAGCGCTAAGATAATCAGGGTGGATAGCAGGTAGACAACTGCCATCAAAGGCACTAATTTACCCGCTACTTGGGCAATACGTTTGATACCGCCCAGCAGCACTAGGGCAACCAGTACTGACATCACCACACCACTGAGCGCAGTGGGAATGTCGAAGCTGCTCAACAGTACCTGTGAAACCGTATTGGACTGCACCGTATTGGCCAAACCAAAACCTGCCAAACTGCCGAAAATGGCGAACATAATCGCCAGTGGCTTCCAGCGCTTGCCCAAACCATTTTTTATATAGTACATGGGGCCGCCAACTTTGCTGCCCGCATCGTCAGTCTCACGAAAGTGCACCGCCAATACGGCCTCTGCATATTTGGTGGCCATACCAACCAACGCTGTACACCACATCCAGAACAGTGCGCCGGGACCCCCTATGCCTATAGCAGTGGCTACCCCCGCTATATTGCCCGTACCCACTGTTGAGGAAAGTGCGGTCATCAACGCGTTGAATGGGCTGATTTCACCCTCGCCACTGCCTTGACGACCTTTAAAAAGCTGTCGAAACGCATAGGGAATACGGGTAATTGTCATACCGCGCAGCCCAATGGTCAGAAATATGCCAGTCCCCAATAACAGGGTCAGCATTACCGGACCCCATATAAAGCCATTGATTGAGTCAATTATCTGTTCGAACATCAACACCTCTTGTCAGCCTAACAATTCAATAAATCTTGCTGAGCCAAAAGTCCAAAAAGACCACCCGTATGTACAAATACTATGTCAGTCTCATTGCAAAATCGACCCTGCTTAATATCCTCCACCATACCGTAGAACGCCTTGCCGGTGTAGGTCTGATCCAGTATAACGCCCTCTGTCAGGGCCAGACGTTTAATCATCTGGTATACCGCTGGCTCTGCAACGGCATAATCCGGGCCAATATACTGATCATTGGTTTTAATCACCAGCTGATCTATATTGACGGCGCTTGCATACTCTGCACTCCAATCTGAGATATCCCGCTTAATCTTGATTTCAAAATACGCGGCGTTATCACAGACTGCATAGCCTTCAACCCTAGTATCCATACCGAGCATATGGCAGCCTAGAGTCAGCCCAGCCTGGGTGCCGCCAGAGCCGGTTGCATGGATAATTCGACTGGGATTTATTTGCTCTCGTATAAAATCTTTCTGCAGTTCTTCTGATGCCGCTATATAGCCCCAGATACCGATTGCATTACTGCCGCCAGTGGGTATGCAATAGCTGGAAACAGCCTGATCTGAGTATTTCTGTTGCCAATGGCTAAATAATTGATCGAGCTGTTTGAATTGGTCTTTGCTGTATAGGCTGATCTCGGCACCCAGCAGTTGATCCAGTAATAGATTCCCCACTGGATCAGGATCCCGATCAAGCCGCAGCAATAGGTGAACCTTAAACCCTAACTGCGCTCCCAAAACAGCAACTGCGCGACAGTGATTAGATTGCACGCCACCACTGGTTATGATGGCAGTGCATCCCTTTTGTTTGGCGTCCGCCATAAGGAATTCAAGCTTGCGCACCTTATTTCCAGATGTCAGACATCCGGTTAGGTCGTCGCGCTTGATCCACAATCGGGGAACAGACAGACCCTGATCCTGCAAGCTAGCACGAAATCTGTCCAGCGCGTAGAAAGGCGTGGGGGTCTGTGCTAAGTCAAGCCTTGCAGGATAGGCCAACATGGGTTTAGTTTATGCCAACCGTTAAGTTCATCATCTGATGATCATTTGTCAGTTGATCAAATCGCCTTAATGGTGCCTTTTGGCAATACCGCATGCACCGCGACTTTTTGAAATTTAAGCTCTTGGTTATTGCTGACTTCCAGTACCAGATACTCGCCTTCGAGTTTGGTAACCTTGCCCAACATGCCACTGGTCATAACCACCTCATCCCCTTTAGCCAAGGAGCCTACTAGGTCGCTATGCTCCTTCTGCCGCTTGCGCTGTGGCCGTATAACAATAAAATACATAAACAGAAACAGTCCACCAAACATAATAATGGTGAATATTGGATTGGGTTCATTTGAACCAGCTGCCTCGGCGTAGGCATTAGAAACAAAAAGCATATTAAATTTCCTTAATCTAAAATAATTATTGTAATAAATATTGAATGGTAAACCTGATCAGGCATCAGCTGAGATTGGATTTAACCCAGTCTAAAACCTCTTGGTGATGAGTCTTTGTTTTCACCCTGTCCATAACCATCACTATATGGCCACTTTTATCAATCACAAAAGTAGAGCGCAGTACGCCCATAAATTCGCGGCCCATAAATTTCTTTAATCCCCAGGCTCCATACTGTTCGGTAACCTGGTGATCTTCATCCGACAACAGATCAAAGTTAAGTTCCTGTTTATCTTCAAATTTAACCAGCCTATCAACCGAGTCTGGACTGACCGCCAGCACTGCGGTATCCAATGCTTGGAAATCTGCATAGGTATCGCGCATACCACAGGCCTGAACCGTACAGCCAGGGGTCATTGCTTTTGGGTAAAAATACACAACTAAGTTCTTTTTTCCCGCAAAATCGGCCAGCGAAACTTCCTTACCTCTCTGGTTTAAACCTGTAAATGAAGGTGCTTTGGTTCCAACTTCTACAAATGCCACACTACTCTCTCTATTCAAATAACCCTAACAGGCTGTAACTGTAGATGAAAACTACTATAAAAAGCTAGATTAACTGCCGTTTTTAGCAGATCTTTTTAAGCCCAAACAAAAAAAGCTGCCAAAGGTTAGTTTGACAGCTTTTTTATTTTCTACGGCAGAAGATGTGCTACCGCATCCTTTTCTTCTGTCAACTCCTGTTCTGTGGCAGCCATTTTGCCACGGGAGAACTCATTGATTTCGATACCTTGAACAATCTTCCACTCACCATTGGCACAGGTGCAGGGGAATGAGTAAATAAGCCCTTCGGCAATTCCATAGCTACCGTCACTGCAAACGCCCATGCTCACCCAATCGCCCGCTTCAGAGCCCAGAGCCCAGCTTCTCATATGTGCGATTGCAGCATTGGCGGCCGAGGCGGCACTGGAGGCTCCCCGAGCCTTAATAATAGCGGCTCCTCGCTGCTGTACACTGGGTATAAACTGCTCTTCATACCAAGACTGATCAATCATATCTATAGCGGCCTGCCCCTTCACCTCAGTCTGGTGGAGATCCGGGTATTGAGTTGCCGAATGATTGCCCCAAATGGTCATCTGGGTGACATCGTTAATGGTAGTCCCCGTTTTCTCTGCAATTTGGCTCATGGCCCGGTTGTGATCTAACCTTGTCATCGCGGTAAATTGACGAGGATCTATATCCGGTGCATTGCGCTGAGTAATTAATGCATTGGTATTTGCCGGATTGCCGACCACCAACACTTTAATATCTTTGCTGGCATGGTCGTTGATAGCTTTGCCCTGTGCGGAGAATATTGCCGCATTGGCTTCGAGCAGATCTTTGCGTTCCATACCCGGTCCACGAGGTCGAGCGCCGACAAGCAATGCGTAATCTGTATTTTTAAATGCAATCTCTGCTTGATCTGTACAGAGCACCCCAGCCAACAGTGGGAAAGCGCAATCTTCAAGCTCCATAGCAACACCTTTCAGTGCCTCCAGAGCTGGAGTAATTTCAAGCATTTGTAAAATAACAGGTTGATTGGGGCCCAACATCTCGCCAGCAGCTATACGAAACAACAGGGAATAGCTAATCTGACCTGCTGCACCTGTAACGGTAACACGAACGGGTGAAGTCACGGTTTATCTCCATAAAATGATTAATCTCGAATGTCGCTAAAAAGCGCAGGACATTATAGTGCCCGCACAGAAAAAAGCATCACTAAGAGACTTCAAAGTGACTATTTAGTCGATCTTGAGAGTCGTTGATAAAGTTGCAGGTTGTTACTGGCGACAACAGGATCACGCGAGTCATGGATGCGATATTTGCGGCGATTCTACGGTAGCAGATAAAGCTACGCTCTGGTTACTGCACCACCTGTAGTGCGGCTTGTACAGCGGTTGGTATGATTATGAGCTTTGTCATCACGAAATTCATTCCGAGGATCGCTAAAACGGTGGCAAGTTGCATTTGCCACATTTTAACCCTGAGACCGTGGCCAAGTAACTCAATCTCTTTCTTAAAGTCTTTCTTCAAATCTTTAATGTCGTATTTGGTTGCTAACTCCGCTGTAACTTCCATCAAAACCTCCACATGCGCGTCCGCCTGCTTATCTGGAACCCCTGCTTTACCAAGGTTTTTGGCGGCTCTGTGTGTGTGTCAAAAACTGTTGCTGTCATTAAAAATCCCTTGCGCTTTATACTCCCTTTTCTAAACCGCAGCCCCATATTAAGGAGATTTCAAGGATGCACATAACAACTATTCATATTGCAATTGGCCTGTTTCTACTGGGAATTACCGCCTTTCTGATATACGCGATTGGCAACAGTTCGGCCTCAAGGGAATAATTTAATCACACAATTTGCGGTAAACCGTTTCCATTTCACTATATAGATCATCTTTGAAAGTGGCTGATGATGTGTCCAGCCTTGAAACGATCTCTACCAAATGCTCATTATCCTCTTGACCGCCCCACTGCTTGTGGTAACTGCCGTCTTGGTAGCCATTATCCTGCCTAAAGAAATTGAGAACATTTTTACCCACATAGCCAATATAAAGCTGATCGAAGTCCATATTAATGCCCTTCATCAGACCGGCAAAACCAGCGATATCAAAATCTTTGCTAATCAATGTGTTAGAGGTAAAACCCTCGAGATCGACCGGAAAATCCCCGCTGGCCTGAGGTGTAGAAAATCCTTCAATCACTGATTCAGTAATACTTTCTAGGGGCTGATCCTTAAGCAATAGTAAGCTGAGTCCGAAATGCCATATATCTACTAGCTCCAAGGCAATTTGATCAATATCCGGATGCTGTTTTTTCCACCATTTCCAGCCGTGGTGATCAAGCAATTCGGCGCATTCTATCCAAATAGCACGATACCACTCAAAATTCTGTGAGCGCCAGTTTTGATGGACTTTGCAGTTCATACTGTCCTGCAGTTCCAACATGCTTTTAATCTGTTGTTTCATAATAAATCCTTATGCGCGGACAAAATTGTTGGCGACTTTTTCATTTTCAATACTGGTATTGGGGCCATGCCCAGTAACCACTACCGCATCATCGGCGAGACTATAGATCCGCTCTTTAATTGAAGTGACAATTTGATCAAAATCACCTCCGGGAAGATCGGTGCGCCCAATACTACCTAAAAACAGCGTATCCCCAGCAATCAGGGTCTTGTATTCCTCAAACCAAAAGCTCACAGAGCCTGGCGTGTGACCCGGGGTGTGGATGGCCACGCCGCCACAACAGCCAAGATCTTGATCATCGTGCAAATAATGGTCTGGATTGGGCAGTGACACTGGAGGCACGCCAAACATTAGGCATTGCTGCTCTACCATATCCCACAAAAACTGGTCAGACTGATGCAAATATATTGGCGCACCTGTGGCATTCTTTATTTCCCCAGCAGCTAATATATGGTCTAGGTGTGCATGGGTGTGGATAATCGCCACTAATTTTAACTCAAGCTGTTTTAACAGTGCCAGTATTTGATCTGCATCACCACCTGGATCGACCACCAGAGCCCGCCCTGAAATTCTGTCACCTATTATTGAACAGTTGCACTGCAGTGGCCCCACCGGAAAGGTTTTGATAATAAATTGTGACTGGGTATCGCCGTTGTCGGACATAATTTATGCTCTCTGACTTTTTAATTGTCTATTTTAAACAGTCGAAAGAAGTTTTGAGTGGTAATTTCTGCCAATTCCTCAATCTTAATATTCTTTACATCGGCGACGCACTGGGCGACTTCATAAACATATTGGGGCTCATTCTGTTGACCTCGATATGGCACCGGCGCCAGCCACGGCGAGTCGGTCTCAACTAAAAGCCTATCCAGCGGGGTTTTAGCAACCACTTCGCGCAAATCACTGGCATTCTTGAAGGTCACAATACCCGAAAAAGACAGGTAAAATCCAAGATCCAGAGCGGCCTCGGCCATCTCCCACGTCTCGGTAAAACAGTGCAGCACGCCAGCCGCTGCTGAACAGTGCTCCCGAAGCAGGCTGATGGTTTCCTCTCGTGCATCTCTAGTATGCACAATCACCGGCTTGTGAAGCCTTTGACCGGCACTAAGATGATTGACAAAGCTACTGCGCTGCCACTCGTAGGTATCAGCGCTGTAAAAGTTATCCAAACCGGTTTCTCCTATAGCCACCACTTTGGGTGCTTGCGCTAGGGAGACAATTTCTTCCACAGAGGGAACTGGCAACTCAGTTTCTTGAAGCGGGTGCACACCCACCGAGGAATAGATATTGCTATATTTTGATGTCAGGTCCATCAGCGATTTGGAGCTGTCCAGATCCACTGCCACAGTCAAAAAATGCGACACGCCGCGAGCCTCGGCATCCTGAATAACGGAATCTAGCCCCCCTTCCCTCTCTGAAAGGTCTAGGCGGTCGAGATGGCAATGGGAATCTACAAGCATACTAAACCTTTCTCAGTGACCAATAACAGTGGGAAGCCTTTAGCGACCTCGCTGAAAAACCTGCGACCATTCTATAAATAACTCCTCCCAAAGTAACTGAGTATTTATAGTTGAGCCCGACAAAATCCAACCTCTGGCCTTAATTAGCTTATCTAAAAAATGAAATAAAGCGGGGTTGCGCTGATTTTGAAGCTCTCCAGTTATCAGTCGGTGAATATAATTCATAATCCATTCAACTAACTCATCGGCATCATATTTTTGGCACGCCTGTGCAGCATCCAGCGGTGTGGCTTCGGCTCGACGCACAGAGTCTAAAAGCGCCTCAACATGCTGTCGGCTTTCAAGCCCATCGCCCTGTAGATACTCCAGAGCCAAAAGTGGACGCCCGCCGGCCATTTCGAGAACCTTGGAAACTTCTGCATGCTCCCCAGCCACCTCCATCAGCCAGCGATGGGCCATATCGCTCCCCGGTATCCCCAGAGTTTCGATCTGACAGCGACTGCGAATTGTTGGCGGCACCAGACTAGGTCTATGTGAGATCAATATCAAAAGGGTATTGGCCTGAGGCTCTTCTAAGCTTTTAAGTAGAGCGTTGGAAGCGGCTATATTCATGGACTCTGCAGGGCTTATCAGCGCCACTTTCCAACCCCCCTGCTGGGATGTTTTTTCAAGAGCCGAACAGAGCCCTCTGATTTGGGTAATTTTAATCAGCTTACCCGATTCCTCAGGTTCAACCCGAATAAGATCTGGATGGGTTCCCGCCGCCAATAGCTGGCAAGCTTTACAGCTGCCACAGGCATATCCATTGTGCGTCGCCACGCATAGTAATCGTTCGGCCATTGCACAGGCGAGGCGCTCGACACCCATTCCTTCGCCGCCATTTAATATAAGCGCATGGGGCACTCGCCGCTGTTCGATACGATGATTAAAATTTTCCCACACTGCCTGCTGCCAAGGGAAAGGCAATGACATTGAACTGTTAACCGAAAGCGCTGTTGCCAATTTTATCCGCGCTCCTCTAGCGACAACCAAAAGTTGTCTAAGGCATCGCCAATCTGCGCTTGAACCAGCGGCAGAGATAATGATGCATCAATTAACACACAGCGTTGCGGATATTGCTTAGCAATGTTGTGATAGGCCTCGCGAACCCGTTTAAAAAATACTGTATGTTCTTGTTCAAAACGATCCGGCTGACTGCGCTCGCCAGCGCGTTGCAAGCCCTGTTCCACCGGTATATCTAGAATAAGCGTAAGATCCGGCCTTAGGTCTCCCTGAACCGTTGCCTCAAGATTAGAAATCAATTCGTATCCCATGTCCCTTCCGGCCCCTTGATAGGCATAGGTAGCATCGGTAAAGCGATCGCACAGTACCCAGTTACCAGCTGCTAATTGAGGCTCTATCAGCTGATCTAAATGCTGGGCTCTGCCGGCAAACATCAGTAGCAATTCGGCTTTGCTACAAACCTCTTCATCTCTAGTTGCCAGCAGCAGCTGTCTAACTTCTTCAGCAAGCGGGGTGCCCCCTGGCTCACGAGTGCTGACAAAGGAAACCTCTCTAGATTTTAACCAGCCTTTGATAAACTCAATATTGGTGGTTTTACCTACGCCCTCTGTGCCTTCAATTGTTAAAAATTTGCCTCGCATAGATACCTAATTCACAGTTTTTATGGTTCTTATGGCGCCGATTGGTATTCCTGCGCCCGCTGTTCAATCTGATAATGTCGCACTGCCTCAAGATGATCCCTCATATTATCAGAAAAATGATGACCACCATCACCTCGAGCAACAAAATAAAGGCTAGACCCCAACTGAGGGTGCAGCGCAGCTTGAATAGATGCCGCCCCCGGCATAGCAATAGGGGTCGGCGGCAATCCATTGACCCTATAAGTATTGTAAGGCGTGTGCTGTTTTAAATCTCGATGGCGTATATTGCCCTGATAGCGATCACCCATACCGTAGATAACCGTGGGATCAGTTTGCAAGCGCATCCCCTTGAGTAAACGCCGCACAAATACCCCAGCAATGGCCGGTCGCTCCGCCGCCAATCCAGTTTCCTTCTCAATAATAGAGGCCATAATCAATGCCTCATAGGCTGTTTTATAGGGCAAATCGGACGCTCTGGACTGCCAAGCTCGACTCAATTCGCTACGCATATGCTTATGTGCCTGATTGAGAATATCGAATAGACTGTCATTCTTGCGGTAACTGTAAGTATCTGGGAAAAACCAGCCCTCTGGATGGCTTATATCAATATCAGCAGCTTCCAGTAACTCTGACTGATCCATTGAGGTTACCGCAGAAAATTGCGGTACTTCTGCCAAGTGCTGTAACCACTGCTTAAATGTCCAACCCTCCAGAAAGGTGATCTTGTATAGAACAACCTGACCACGATTAAATTTATTTAAGAGCGTCAATGGCGTATCTGTGGGATCAATCCAATACTCCCCCGCCTGAATGGACGTCAGATCAAATAGCCTTGCATAGGCAGTTAATAGCCATGGATATAAGATAATCCGCTGATTCTGAAGTCTTGTATTGACCTCACTGAGGTTGCTACCCCTCTCAATTGACCACAGCAATCGCCCCTGTGGATCTAAATCCATAGTTTCAGGCAGGGCCACTGGCCTGTCTAAATTGTGCTGAATAATCATATAAGCTAACCCGACAATAAGGATCGATATCAGAGTTAATGGCGCAAGCAGTTTTAGTATTGGATATTTCATTGATAATGGGGGTATTTTTCAACCAGTTTCGATCTGAGCATAAGAGTTTGTTCGCCTATAGGCAAAGACTTAACAGGCTTATTCTGGGAATTATGTACTGAAGTGACGGCAACCAGCCCCCTGATCGAATTGCAGACAAATAGCTCCTGACATAAGGCCAACTCGCCAGAGCTTACCTCTACCACTGCAACTGGAATCTGACAGGCGGGGAATATCTCTTCGAGAAGAAGAGATCTCATCACACCAGAGACACCGGCAACATCCAAACGGGGAGTCAACCAATCCCCAGAGGCATTTTTTAAAAAAACATTGGCAGATATGGATTCAATTAACTGATTTGCATCCGTGAACATCAACCCATCCTGATAATCTGCACAATCCCATTCACGCCGCGCAAGCACCTGATCTAGGCGGTTGAGATGCTTGATACCAGCCAAGGCACTGTTGTATGGCAGTCTGTGCTCGCTGTAACGCACTGCAATGCCCTCACCCCTCTGGCGATCCATATCCTCAGGTACAGGCGAATAGAGGCAGATAATAGACGGGTCAGTCACTTCTGGGCTTTGATAGCCACGACCTCCAACGCCAGCTGTGACGATTATCTTAAGAACTCCTTTGCCAACAGCATCGGATTCAAGAACCTCTACAAGCTGTTTTAGATACTGCTCTACCCTTTCAAATTGAATAGGAATACCCAGTTTGTGGGCATCGCGACAGAGTCGTAAGAGATGGCGCTCTAAAAGAGGAAGCTCAGCGTTATAAAGCAGAATTGATTCAAACAGACCATGCCCATAGGCCAAGCCACGGTCTTGAAACAGATCGGCCCTCTGTTTGACAGAATAATCTATTAGCTGACCATTGAGGTTACCGTAGAATTTGGATTTTGGCATAGTATGCTGTGCTTTGATAATTGACAGCGACCATTATGACAAAACTTGCGCCCATAAAAAAACCGCCCCTTAACTTAAAGGAGCGGTTTTTATTATTTTTACTTAGCTATTCGCTTGGATGTAAGTGACCGCATCTTGCACTGTAGCGATCTTTTCAGCTTCTTCATCCGGTATCTCTGCATCAAATTCCTCTTCAAGAGCCATGATCAACTCCACAGTATCCAATGAATCCGCACCTAGGTCTTCTACAAAAGATGAAGTTGATTGGACGTCTTCTGCTTTCACGCCAAGTTGCTCAGCGACCATTTTAATAACGCGTTCTTCGATGTTACTCATCGTTGTTTCACTCCTATAAGGGATCAGATGTCTTTCTTGTCAGATGAGCCACAGCGACTCGAATAACCGAAATCTTTATGTTAGGGCGCGCATTTTACCTCACAAATCTTAAAATGCTAGTACTCAAATCAAAAAAATTTATGTCTACCGCATGTATATGGCATCTACGCCATATACATGCCGCCATTTACATGAATAGTCTCACCGGTAATATAACTGGCAGAATCACTAACCAAAAAGCTTACCACTGAGGCAATTTCATCAGGGGATCCCAATCGAGCCAGAGGGATCTGCTTAAGCATAGCCTCTTTACTGGCCTCGGGTAGATCTTTCGTCATATCTGTAGCTATAAAGCCGGGCGCAACCGTATTGACGGTAATGCCTCTGGAGCCTATCTCTTTTGCAAGTGATCTAGCAAAACCGGCGACACCGGCCTTGGTGGCCGAGTAATTACTCTGACCGGCATTGCCCATAGAGCCAACCACCGAACTGATATTCACAATACGTCCCCAACGCGCCTTAGTCATAGGTCGCAAACAGGCTTTCGAGAGACGGAAAATAGATGATAAATTGGTGTTAATCACATCAAACCACTCATCATCTTTCATTCTCAGCAATAGATTGTCCTTAGTGATACCGGCATTGTTGACGAGAATTGTCGGCGCGCCGTACTGTTCCACGACCTTATCTAGAAGGTCACTGACAGACTGACTGTCAGTCACATCCAATACCATACCAACACCGCTGATATTTTTTTCTGTAAAACGCTCAGTAATTTTGTCAGCACCTGACTGAGAAGTTGCGGTTCCTATCACTATATACCCCTGCGCGCCCAAGCTATCTGAAATAGCCGCCCCTATACCGCGACTAGCGCCAGTTACTAGGCATATTTTGCTTTCAGTTGTCATGCTCTACTCCTCAGAAATACTAAAATTTGTTAGTGCAGCATCAAAATCAGCTACATCCTCAGTGGCCATGGCCAATAAATCTCTGTCGATGCGTTTTGCCAGACCATTCAATACTCGACCGGGACCACATTCAACCAGCGCAGTGACCCCGTTTAACTGTAACCGTTTAACGCAGTCTACCCAGCGCACTGGACTGTATATCTGCTCGAGCATCAACGATCTTATTTTAGCAGGATCAGCCTCTGTTTGAGCATGAACATTATGAACAATCGGTACTTTGGGTGCCTTAAATGTCACTGAATTTACTATCTCAGACAACTTGTCAGCCGCCGGTTTCATTAACGATGTGTGGAACGGTGCACTCACTGGCAATGGCAACGCCCTTTTAGCGCCGGCATTCTTACAGTTCTCTATAGCGCGCTGAACAGCCGCCGTTGATCCCGCGATAACCACCTGACCCGGGGCATTAAAATTAACCGCGTCGACGACCTTTGCCTCCGCAGCAGTGGCACAGGCTTCCATAACAGCCTTGTCCTCAAGGCCTATAATGGCTGCCATTGCACCCTCTCCCACCGGGACTGCCCGCTGCATATATTGACCTCGAGCACGGACAATTCTAAGCCCATCAGAGAAATCAACCACCCCAGAGCAGACCAGAGCAGACCATTCCCCAAGACTGTGGCCAGCCATCTGCAATGGCTGCTGTCCGGCTCTGGCATTCCAGAGACGCCAGATAGCTACGCTACTGGCAAGTAATATCGGCTGAGTTCGCTCTGTCAGATTGATATCTTCCTGAGCGCCCTGCTGAACCAGCTTCCATATATCGTAATCCAGCACCTCAGAAGCTTCGTTAAAAGTTTCTTCCACTACCGGATATTGGGCTGCCAACCCAGCCAACATACCAATCTTTTGCGATCCCTGACCGGGAAATACAAATGCTAGTTTACTCATAGTTATAGAACTCAAAGAATAGGATTAATAGTTATTTTTTTTCAAAATTGGTGACAGAATAGAGGGTAACTGATGACGTGCAGCCTTGATAGCAGTATCAAGTCCAGCGGTAAATCCCAAGATATCAGCAGCTCCATGACTTTTCACAACAACCCCGTTGAGCCCCAAAAGGTAGGCGCCATTGAACAGCGACGGTTGAATCGAAGATTTAAGCTGTAACAAACGATTGCCCATTAGCAACGACACCAATCTCAGCCACCAGTTACCGAGACAGAATTCAGAAATTCTTCGATTAATTAATTTCGCGACACCTTCGCCCGCTTTAAGAGCCACATTACCACTAAATCCATCACAGACAATCACATCGGCAACTGCCTGAAAGATACCATCTCCCTCTACAAAACCCTGATAGTTTATCGATGGATCAGCTTCCAGCAACTCCGCTGTGGCTTGAATCAAACCATTGCCCTTACTGGCTTCGGAACCAACATTCAATAAACCCACGCTAGGCATTGAAATCCCCAATAATTTTTGAGCGGTCAGTGATCCCAAGGTGGCAAACTGTGAAAGTTGGGCCGCAGAACAGTCCAAATTGGCTCCGAGGTCTAATAACAGACAGGGTCCGTTGTCGGTGGGAATCTCGGAACAGATAGCGGGGCGAGAAATGCCCGACAAGGTACCTAAGTTAAACAGACTCAGTGCCATAAGCGCACCCGTGTTACCTGCGCTGATACAGGCATCGGCTTCACCATCTGCAATGGCCCGAATAGCCAGAGCCATAGATGAATCGCCTTTAGATCTTACTACCACAGAGGGCTTATCGTCGGCATCTACCAGAGACGGGCTATGGCGCACCTCTAGTCGCGATTTTAGCTCAGCATCCAGATCATCGCCGATCTCTGAGGCCAATATATCCCGATCACCGTACAGCAATGCAGTCACATCGGAATTTGCAGCCAGCGATGCTTTAACGGCCGCCACCACAACGCTGGGGCCAAAATCACCGCCCATAGCATCCACGGAGATTCTAACTGGCATGATCAAAGAATAAAGCTAGTTATTCGGCGTTTGTCTCAATCACTTTGCGACCGCGGTAGAAGCCGTCGGCAGTAATATGGTGACGCAAATGCTTCTCACCACTCGTTGAATCAGTTGCAACAGTCGCTGCGGTAAGCGCGTCATGAGAGCGACGCATACCGCGTCTCGAACGGGTTTTTCGACTTTTTTGAACAGCCATGGATTACACTCCTAAACAATTTTTTACAGTTATTGTTGTTTTAACTGCTTTAAAACATTAAAGGGACTGTCAACCACAGCCTCCTCACCTTTCGCGGCAACCTTTTCAACAAAGGTATCGCCTGTACAATCTTCAGCCCTATGATAGTTGACGATTGGCAGTACTAACAGCACTTCATCCTCGATAACCGAGTTTAGATCTGCCATTCTATCAACCACGACCCAGGGCTCATAATTCGCTGCCACATTGGCAATCTGATCCTCTGAGTAAATCAACTGCAGGGCAAAATCAGCCTTTAATTCTATATTCACTGCATCCAAGCAGCGCTGGCAGACCACATCCACACAGACTGAAGCTTTGCCTCTCGCTATCCGCTGCCTAGACTCGTCCAACTCAAACTGGATCGATGCTTTGAGCGGGCCGCTGACAGCCATAACTGACGAACTCAATCTAGGTAGATCATTTACAGCTATCTGTCCTTCAAGGAGAATGCCTTGAAGGGCGAGCTTGTATGGATCAATCTGAGCCGGCAGTGACATATTTTTTGATGCTACTAAGTTAGGCGCGCATAATAGGGGGAAGACCATGATCTGTCAAAGAAAAATGACATACTGAGACTTCATTTAAGAGCACTGAACCCATGACCCAGCCTTTAATCCTAGCCTCCACCTCGCCTTACAAAAAAATGCTTCTAGAACGCTTGCAGCTAGAGTTTAGCTGCCGGTCTCCACAGGTAGATGAAACGCCACACAACGGAGAGCACCCCTCGGCTATGGCGCAACGGCTGGCTGAGCAAAAAGCTCTGGCCGTAGCCACAAAATTCCCCAATGCACTGGTTATAGGCGCAGACCAGGTTGCAGACTTAAACGGCAAGACATTGGGCAAGCCGGGCAATCACCAGCGCGCAGTTGCCCAGCTAAGGGCACAATCAGGGCAGAAAATGAAATTTCACTGCGCTATTTCAGTGGTACAGCAACTGTCCAATGGCAAAATTCTAAAACAAACCAGAGTTAATACCACAGAGGTGCAGTTCCGAACCCTCAACCAACAGCAGATAGACAACTACCTGCACTCCGACCAACCCTATGACTGCGCCGGTAGCTTTAAAGTAGAGGCACTGGGCATTAGCCTATTTAGCAGTGTTAACAGCAATGACCCCAGCTCATTAATTGGCCTGCCTCTAATAGATCTCTGTTCAATATTGGCTGATTACGGCGTGGATATACACTAGAACCTAGATAATAAATGCAGTATAACCTATTGATTATAAATGATTAATTATCTCTGAAAAACAACCCATACAAGCAACTGGCTGATACTGCAATAGACGACTTGCCTCATGGGCTCCGTAGCTCACCGCCAGTCTCGGCATACCCATATTTACCGCCATAGCCATATCATACTCGGTATCACCCACCATCAATGCCTGATCAGGGTTCAACTTAAACTGCTCCAGCAACTCTTCAAGCATCAATGGATTGGGCTTTGATGCGGTTTCGTCAGCACAACGGGAACTGTGGAACAGGTTTTCCAGCTCGGAGGCCGCAAGCGCCCTATCCAGACCGGCGCGACTTTTCCCTGTAGCCACCGCCAACAGATAGTTATTGCTCTTTAACTGCTCTAAAACTGACAATACATGGGGGAAAAAATCGCTGGGGCCACTATCTTTAAGACGATAATGGGCCGAATAACTACGGCTAACCTCAGCCACCAACTGCTTATCCGCCGTTGGAAATAGCTGATTCACAGCCTCGCTCAGACCCAGCCCTATAATATTGGCAGCCTGATCAAAACTGGGCACGGGCAACTGATGATCTGTTGCCGCAAGCTGAATACAGGTAGCAATGCGCGAAACAGAATCCGATAATGTTCCATCCCAATCAAAAATTAGCAGTTTGTAATTGCGGCTAGCCATCTTTAATTTATCTCAACTGATCCAATACAGACTTAAGATCATCTGGCAACGGCGCTTCCACCTCTAGCCGGCCACCAAACAGCGGATGCTTAAAGCATAGACTACTGGCATGCAAAAACAGCCGCTTTAAGCCACTATCGCGCAAGCTCTCATTAAACAGCCCATCGCCATACTTGGAATCACCGGCTATCGGCTGACCGGAAAACTGGCAGTGCACACGAATCTGATGGGTTCGGCCGGTCTCCAACCTTACCTCTAACAAAGTGGCATCTTTAAATCTCTGGGCAATTTTAAAATGGGTCACCGATGGCTTGCCCTCGGCATCCACACGCACGATGCGCTCGCCAGAGGACAGCTGATTTTTCTTAAGCGGCGCATTAATGCTCGACTTGCCCTTAGGCCAGCGCCCTTTCGCCAGGGCCTGATAACACTTTTCCACCCTATTCTTCTGCATAGCTTGCTGAAGGCCGACCAAAACCGCACGGCTTTTAGCCAACATCAGGCATCCAGAGGTCTCTCGGTCCAGCCTGTGCACAAGCTCCAAATATTTACTATCCGGTCTATCTGCACGCAGCCCCTCAATAACCCCAAAAGACACCCCACTGCCACCGTGAACAGCAATGCCGCTGGGCTTATTAAGCACAATTAAGCCATCATCTTCAAAGATAATGCTCTGGTTGAGGCGCTTGCGAAACTGACTACTCGGCGCTTCAGATCCCGGCTGGGATACTCTTATGGGTGCAATGCGGATCAAATCCCCCGCCTTCAGTCGCGTGTCGGGCTTAACTCGGCCTTTATTGACTCGCACCTCACCTTTGCGCAGCAGTCGATAAATACGCGACTTGGGCACACCTTTTAAAATCCTTATAAGGAAATTATCCAGCCTCTGCCCCGCGTACTCTTCATCTACATCATGAAAAGTAACCGAGCCAAAGGGGTTATTTTGATCTATATCTGACAAGCTATAACTACATCTGCGGAATTTTGGGTGATTATACCCACCCCGCTCAGTCATTGCGAATGCAGTGAAGCAATCTTTTGCAGTGGGTGCGTACTTTAAAAACCTTTTATTTCAAAAACTATTAAAACCCTAACCTACTAGTTCAAGTGTCAAAGACTCAAACAATAAAACCACCAGTTCCCCGCTTACAAACAGAATTTTGTCTTGTATTACATAGACTAATTGAAGAAACGCCCAATTGTTGGTATATTGGCGCCGCTTAGAGGAGCGCAGGAGGCAAATAGGCCTACTCCACTGAAATCCCAAGTGATAGAACTTGGGTATAAATTTAATAGTTGTTTGCCGCGTTAGCTGCGGGAGGCAACAAAACAATGCTGAGACAGCTCAGCTAGCAAACGATAAGTTTAAAAGCAATTTTGCAACCAACCTGTACCCGAGTGTCATTGACACCAGAGAGCGTCATCAAAGAAATGGTGCCAAAATTTAAAAGGGTTGGTTAGCTAATTGAGAATAGAGTTTAACAGGATTATTGGGTCATATGCTGGCCTAGGTGTTTTTTGCCTGTTGACGAGAATAGTAGCGGCGGCTGGTGCTGCCCGCTAGTTATTAGTCCATCACCTAAAGATGGTCTGTTGCACGTAAATGTTAAATATAATCTGTTGCGTGCGGGTATCTGGATTTGCTCACAATCTGAGCATTGCCTAGGACTGTTGTTAGACCCATGGAATGGACGGTTTTAAAAATAACTGTATGCCCTTATTGACAGGGGCATTGAGCTTACTCACTCTACCTCCCCTTATCTCCCTAGCTGCCGCTCGATCACTTTAATCATTTAAGGTGTAATTATGAAACGTATGTTAATCAACGCCTCCCATACTGAGGAGATGCGTGTTGCAATGGTAGATGGACAGAGGTTATATGACCTCGATATCGAGAACAGAACCAGAGAACAGAAAAAATCTAATATTTATAAAGGCAAGATCACCAGAGTTGAGCCAAGTCTAGAAGCGGCTTTTGTAGACTATGGCGCAGAGAAACACGGATTTCTGCCCCTAAAAGAAATCTCTCGAGAATATTTCAAGAAGAAACCCTCTGATAACAGTCGCGCGCGTGTTGCCAACGCTGTTAAAGAAGGTCAGGAAGTTCTAGTTCAGGTAGAGAAAGAAGAGCGGGGCTCCAAGGGAGCTGCACTCACCACCTTTATAAGCTTGGCCGGGCGCTATCTGGTGCTAATGCCAAATAATCCTCGCGCTGGCGGTATTTCTCGAAGAATTGAAGGTGATGACCGCGCCGATCTGCGAGAAGCCATGCGCGCACTGGAAATACCTGAAGGGATGGGAGCTATAGTTCGCACCGCCGGCATCGGAAGAGCCGCTGAGGAACTACAATGGGATCTAGATTATTTGCTGCAACTATGGGGCACCATAACTACTGAGGCAAAAGATAGCAAAGCACCTCATTTCTTGTTTCAAGAAAGCAACGTTATTATTAGAGCCATTCGCGACTATATGCGCCAGGACGTCGGCGAAGTGGTTATTGATAACAAGGATGCATATGCACTGGCGGCGGCTTTTATCGGCACTGTAATGCCGGACTTTAAAAGTAAGGTTAAGTTTTATCAGGACGAGATTCCTCTGTTCAACCGCTACCAAATTGAAAATCAAATTCAGACAGCATTTGAGCGCGAGGTGACACTGCCCTCTGGAGGTTCAATTGTTATCGATATCACCGAGGCCATGGTATCTGTTGATATAAACTCTGCCCGAGCTACCAAAGGTAGCGATATCGAGGAAACAGCCTTTAATACCAATCTGGAAGCTGCAGAGGAAATAGCGCGGCAATTGCGCCTGAGAGATGTGGGCGGACTTATTGTTATCGACTTTATCGATATGCTTAATAACCGCAACCAAAAGGCCATTGAAAACAAAATGCGCGATGCTCTGGAGATAGATCGAGCCAGAGTTCAGGTCGGGCGTATATCGCGTTTTGGCCTAATGGAGATGTCACGGCAGAGGCTCCGCCCCTCTCTTGAAGAAACCATGTCTAAGATATGCCCAAGATGTAATGGTCAAGGCACTATTCGAGGCACTAGATCTCTTGCGCTTTCTATACTGCGACTTGTGGAAGAAGAGGCACAGAAGGAATACAGTCGCGAAATTCGAGTCATAGTGCCCGTACCTGTGGCCACCTTCCTTCTCAATGAGAAACGCAAAGAGATTACAGCGGTTGAATCGAGAAGCAATATTAAGATTACTGTGCTGCCCAATCCTGAAATGGAGACCCCCAATTTTGAGGTGGTTCGAATTCGCACACAGGATGACGACGACTCCGATTTGAGTTACAAAATGGCACAGGACCTCAGCAAGTCAGAGCTAGATATCGAATCAGAGGATACCCAGTCAGCTAGTAGCTTGCCTCAGCCCGCCGTCAAGGCAATAGTCCCATCTACACCAGCACCTGTCCTCGACCCAGAGAAAAAATCTCCTAGCCAAGAGAAAAAATCTCCGGGCCTCGTGAAACGACTCTGGTCCACCATGTTTGGCGATCAGGAAGATCAGCAGGAAGAAGAAAAGCCTGCACCTAAACGATCGCGCAATAGCAATCGGGGATCACAGCAGAGACGCGGAAAACGCGGTAGCCAACGCTCAACTGGCAGAGGTAGTGACAACGCATCTCGACAGGGAGAGAAAGCCACCCCTAAAAATGCCGGCAAGGATAGTAGTCAAGATCCTAAGAAAGACCCCAAGCAAGATCACAAGCAAGATCAGCGCAGCAGTGATAGCCGCCCGAATAGACGGCGCGGACAGAGTAAAAAGGCCGATGGTGATTCCAGCAAGACTGTAGACACCAACAAGCAAGCGTCCACCAGCGAAAATGCCAGCCATTCAAAGTCTGACATTAAACGTCGCCCCGACGGTCGACGACGAGGACCGCGCAGACAGAGAAACCGACAGGATGTTCCACAAGAGCATCTCAACAATGAGGTCGCCCTCGACCAAACTGCGACCTCTGACAATCAGGCTAAACCCGCAGAGGCACCTGCTCAGGACACTGACAAGGCATCCAAAACCACCACTGCTCCCAAGAGGCGGCAACAAACAAAGGCGCCGTCAAAACCTGAGGCCGCACCTAAGCAAGACGATGCAAAGGAGACTAAAATAACCGAGTCTACAGTAGCGTCGCCCGCGGATACTCAGGCCGAGCCGGTAGCGGACAAGCCTAAAAGGAAGCGCAGACCTGCCAAAGCAAAGGTAGTCGAGGAAGAAACTGCAAATGCTACGGCGGATACTAAATCTTCGTCTACAGCGGATTCAGAGCCCAAACCTAAGGCAAAAGCCAAGGCCAAGCCCAAGGCAAAACCCAAGGCGAAACCCAAGGCGAAAGCTGCACCCAAAGCAAAAGAAAAGCCGTCTAAAACTAGCGGCGACAAACCGCAGGCAGGTGCGGCGGATGATTCAGCCTCTAAGGCTGAGGGAAGCGGCGCGACACGGGCAAGTAATGATCCTCGAAGCAAGCCAAAGTCTGTTGAAAAAAAGATAGCGGTTAGTTCAGAGGCTCGCACTCCTAAGAGGGCTGCCCCAGCCGCCCAAGAAGTTTCAGGGACAGAGTCTGTGGCAAAGCCGGCCGTTAAACGGGCAACCAATGATCCCAGGAAAAATCGCGCGCCCAAGCAGGAGACCAACAAATTATCTGAGTCTCAAACCGCGGAGCAAGGTTCTGCTAGTAGCTCTGCGAAAAAACAAGATGAAAAGCCATCACAGGAGTAATTGAGGCTTGTCACTGTAAGAAGGCGCTGTATAATCACCGCCTTCAATACACAGACATAAACTGTCTGAATAGTGAATTCGGTGGGATGGCAGAGCGGTTGAATGCACCAGTCTTGAAAACTGGCATAGGTTAATAGCCTATCTAGGGTTCGAATCCCTATCCCACCGCCATTTTTATGTTTCAAAAGCTCTGCAGCCCTTGTTAGCTCTCGATTCTTTCGAGGCTGATGAGGAGCAGTAGACAAAATTGAAGACATTTAAACATCCCAAATATACTTACATCAAAGATGGCATCTATTATTTTTCTAGATCAGTTCCTGCTGATCTCAGATGTTTTTATACAAAACCTCGCATCATTCAATCTCTCAGAACTGATTCACAGTTAAGAGCTGTAACTGCATCCAAAGCCTTTGCATCTAAACTGGACGATTACTGGTTAGGTTTAAGATTAAAGACGTTGGATGTTCCTGCTGCACACCTGTTAGTTGTGGATGGAATGGCATCTTCACTTCCAACGATTAAAGAGGCTTTAGAGCTTTATTTTGCTGTTAAAGGTGTTGGCCGACAGAAGCTATTCTTCACCACAGCACAACGCTACACCGGCTATCTGATTGAGTGCCTTGGTAACAGATCAATAGACCAATACACCTCTAAAGATGCGACTATATTGCGAGAGTGGTTGATCAAGAAAGGTTTAAGTAATAGCTCATTACAGCGAGTCTTCTCTGGTATCAAAGCTGTCATCAACTTTGTCACTTTAGAG
>JANXGQ010000063.1 GCA_024959305.1 Porticoccaceae bacterium
GACGACGCACAACAGAATTTTAATCAGCCAACACTGCCAGTTTTACATCAGTCTGTATAATACCAACCGTCAAAACTGGGTAGAATAGCCACATGGAATATATATCTGAGATTGCAAACTGTATAAACCGCTTTACGGATAGGGTCGGCCGCATCATTTCATGGTTGACGTTATGGTTGGTTTTACTGGTTATTGTGGTGGTTCTGTCCAGATATCTTCTGGGCGTCGGATCCATCGCTATACAGGAATCTGTTACCTATCTGCATGCCACTATTTTTATGCTTGGCCTAGCTTTCACCTTACAGCGAGGTGGCCATGTTCGTGTGGATATTTTTTACCGGAATTACTCATTGCGTCGCAAGGCGCTTATCGATCTATTGGGGACGGTCTTTTTTCTGATTCCCTTTTGTATTTTGGTATTTTTTAGTAGCTGGGACTATGTAGTGGCAAGCTGGGCTATTTTAGAAACATCCTCAGAAACTGGTGGCATAGCCGCTGTTTATCTGTTGAAAACACTGATGGTAATTATGCCCATTACTCTCGGTATTCAGGGTCTCGCAGAAATTCTTAACAGTATCATTGTTCTCAGTGGCGCCTCTCCTCAGGGGCCGTCTAAAAGGGTCGAGCAAATTTTGTGATGGCAGAGTGGATTCCCCTCGTTATGTTTCTAACCGTATGCCTAGTGCTGATGGCCGGCTATCCGGTGGCCTTTTCACTGGCTGGTACAGCGCTACTATTTGCTCTGGCAGGTACCCTGACAGGGCATTTTGATCCAGCGTTTCTACAGGCATTTCCCAATCGTCTATTTGGCATTATGGGGAACAGCACATTAATAGCGGTGCCACTTTTTGTGCTGATGGGGATTATGCTGGAAAAGTCTCGGTTGGCAGAGGACCTGCTTAGCAGTATGGCCGAGCTTTTTGGCAGATTCCGCAGTGGTCTGGGTGTTTCTGTGGTGATAGTGGGAGCGCTTCTAGCGGCTAGCACCGGTATTGTGGGCGCCACCGTTGTTACCATGGGGCTGATGTCATTACCCATCATGCTCAATCGCGGTTATTCCGCCTCCCAAGCCACGGGAATTATAACTGCCACCGGCACCTTAGGGCAGATTATCCCGCCATCCATCGCATTGGTACTATTGGGCGACACGCTCTCAAGCGCCTATCAGCAGGCGCAGTTAAATATGGGTATCTTTACCCCCAAGACGGTCTCCATAGGCGACCTATTTGTCGGCGCTATTATTCCCGGACTGATCTTGGTTGCGCTCTATTGCAGTTACGTTATCTGGGTGGCCCGACCCAGCTTGATCGTTGCGGCTAGCAGTGATGCGCCAGCACAGAGACAGCTGTCCAAGGTGCTGACCAATCTTCTACCGCCGGTTTGTCTAATTGTTGCTGTGTTGGGTTCAATTATCGCTGGTGTCGCCACACCTACAGAGGCGGCAGGTGTCGGAGCCTTTGGGGCCATATTATTAGCCGCTCTAAAAGGCCAGTTAACCACAGCGCGCTTGCGCGAGGTGGTGCAGGGCACCACCGGAGTGACCTCAATGGTGTTTTTGATCTTGATTGGCGCCGCTGTGTTCTCCCTAGTATTCCGAGGTTTTGGGGGTGAGGAAATTATTGAGCAATTTTTCTCTGACTTACCTGGGGGGCTGTTAGCGGCAACATTTTTAGTGATGGTAGTTATTTTCCTTCTGGGATTTATCTTGGACTTTATTGAAATTACCTTTGTGGTGATTCCTATTGTTGGCCCAGTGTTATTAGCTATGGGCTTGGATCCGGTGTGGTTAGGCGTGATGATTGCCATTAACCTACAGACCTCATTTTTGACCCCACCCTTTGGGTTTGCGCTGTTCTATCTGCGCGGGGTAGCGCCAGATACGGTTGAGACATCGGATATGTATCGCGGCGTGGTGCCTTTTATTCTAATGCAGTTGTTGCTAATGCTATTATTATCGCTGTGGCCGCAATTGGCCACCTGGTTGCCAGATCTAGTTTATAACCACTGATTGATTGGATTTTACGCAGTTATTAGAGCTCGATAGCGTCTAAAATCTTAGCGCGCAGGGGTTGGATTTCGTTGACCAAATGATGATTGGCACGCCCCACCATATGCAGGTTGATATTGGGCAGCTTGTGTTTAAATACCTCAATGTTGTACTGCCAATTCAGGGTCTTATCGGCGTTGCCCTGGATAAGGTTAATCGGAAAATCACTGCCCTTAGATATTTCGAATTCTCGCACCCATTTCCCCGCGGCATCTAACCATGGAAGGGGGATGGCGCGGGCTTGCAAAGGGTCTTTATAGCGCAGAAAATTTAAAAAGTTTTGATCGTACGAATTGCGACTAAAGGCGCGCTTCACTGATTTGCGGAAAGGTCTGATAAAGGTCAGTAACCACTGATTGATTGACCAAGCTTTTGGGCGGAGTAGAGGGGCCAAGAGATTAATCGTTTTAAAAGGGCAGTCTGTAGCGCTCTGTGAATCGATTAGATGCTTAAGCAAAATAGCCCCTCCCATACTTTGTCCAAGGGCATGGAGGGGTGCGGGGAAATATTGTTGGCAGACACCAATTAAAGACTCGAGTACGCAGCTGTAGTCCGCAAAATCCTCGATAAATGCAGCTTCACCAGCAGACAGACCGTGGCCGGGGAGATCAAAACAGACCACAGTGAGATTGCGACTGATTAAGAAGTCGATAAGGTGGTTGTACAGGCCGAGATGATCCATATAGCCGTGAACCACAAGAGCTGTTCCCACAGATTTTGGCGGTTGCCAAGCGGCGGCGAAGATAGGGGATTGGTTGACCACTATGGTCCCGACAGCGAGACTTAGTTGATCAGATAAGGTCGGCAGATTGTAGAAATTTAGATAGGTTTGTAAGGCTGCACTGGGTTTTTGTTGCGATACAGACGGGTTAAAAGCAGTCAGGCTCTTCTTTAGCTCGCTGAGGGTTAAAAGATCCAGTGTGGCCATCCGGTTGCCTAGTCAAATGGTGATTTGAATACCTATGTACCAGTCTATAATCGCACAGTCGCAGGAAAAACAAAACCACGGGATATGATCTGCGGGAAAGGCTATTTTGTGTCGGGTTAGCAAGACCTAGAAGGCGGTTTCACCGAACCCAAATCGCTAGTCTGTCGAGAGCGAGATATCGTAGACCCCGGCCTCTCGGGCTTGGTCAGAAATTATGACGAAGATCTCGGTCTTGGCTTTCGGGTGAGAGCTGACAACCACTTTAGCCCCTGGCTTTTCTGCGTGGAGCCTTTCAACATTGGCGCGCACTGAGCGAATATCAATTCTGCGTCCCTCAAAAGTTACCTCGTTGCTTTCAGATACACGAAATACAATATTGGTGTTCTCAGAATCTGGTGGCGGTTGGTCCGAGGTGGGTGGGCGATTGACGCCTAAGCCGGACTCATTGACGAAAGAGGCAGTCACAATAAAGAAAATCAACATGATAAACACCACATCTAGCATCGGTGTCATATCAATTTGGGAGTCGTCCTCTTCTTTGCGTCTTTTACCTAAAGCCATTTAGTTGGAGCCTTTCGAAATTGAGTCTGTGGCAGAATGCAGGGGATTCTACTTAAATTTTATCAAAATACCAGTGATTACTGTCGGATCAGCAATATTACCTATTGTAGCTTTCATTTATCTTGCAGCCATATCAACATAAGACGGCTAGAGATGCTAATCCGCCCCCCCGCAAACTTACTATGCTATTCTGCCTTTTCAATTAAAAAGGTTTAAAACCCAAACAATTCATTTAAGTATGCCTGAATTACCAGAAGTTGAAACTACGCTCAGGGGCATAGAGCCTCATATCAGCTCGCAGCAGATTATCGCCCTAACAGTGAGGCAGGCTTCCCTACGGTGGCCGGTTACAGAGAATATTCAGGCGCTTGTGCAGGGGCAAAAAATTCACTCGGTGTCGCGCCGCGCCAAGTACTTAATTTTCAAACTTGATTGTGGGTCAATATTAATTCATCTCGGCATGAGCGGGAGCCTGCGAATAACCGCCACTGCGGACCTGTGGCGCAAGCATGACCATATTGAAATGCAGCTGAGCAATGGTTGCGCATTGCGCTATCATGATCCGCGCCGTTTTGGGTGCTGGCTGTGGTCTGCCAATGAACACAGTCAACTCGCGAATCTGGGGCCAGAGCCCCTGTCGGATAACTTTGATGGCGACCTTCTCTACAGGCGTTCGCGCAATCGAAAATTGGCGGTAAAGCCCTTTATCATGGATAGCGCAGTGGTGGTGGGCGTGGGTAATATATATGCCTCGGAAGCCCTGTTTCGCAGCGGCATAAGGCCGGATCGATCGGCGGCTAGGATCTCCAGAGAGCGCTATCAATTGCTGGCCCAAAATATAAAAGCTATTCTAGCGGCGGCGATCGATCAGGGTGGCACTACCTTGCGAGATTTTGTTAACAGTGATGGCCAGCCAGGGTACTTCCAGCAATCTTTAGATGTCTATGGTCGCGCAGGTGAACCCTGCACAGTTTGCAGCCTGACGCTGAAGGAGATAAGACTCGGCCAGCGCAGTTCGGTATTCTGTTCGGGCTGTCAGCGCTAAGGCTTTATTGGCCATAATAGCGTGCAACTGCGGAATTTAGGCTTATTGTTGAGTTTGCAGTTTCTCTGCCAGCGCTTTGGCAACATTTGTCGGCACAAACTGTGTTACATCGCCATTCAATGAGGATATTTCTCGCACTAGAGAAGAGGAGATATAGGAAAACTGCTCAGCGGGGGTAAGAAAGATACTCTCGACCTCCGGTGATAGGGCTCGATTCATATTCGCCAACTGAAATTCATACTCAAAATCGGATATAGCCCTTAGACCACGCATAATGCCGTCTGCTTTGCAGTCCTTAACAAAGTTAACCAGCAAATAGTCGAAGCCATGAATTTCTACATTGGGCACATGTTGCAGACAATCTGTCGCCAACTGGATGCGTTCATCAATATTGAAAAGCGGATTCTTGCGCTCACTGCTGGCAATTCCGATGATGATTTTCTCGACCATTCTAGAAGCCCGTTCAACGAGGTCAATATGACCGTTGGTAATTGGATCAAAAGTACCGGGGTAAACAATTGTTTTCATAGGTCTGTTTCTCTGCCCTTATTTTGCAAGGATCAGCATCTTACTTAAATAATGCAATGGTCTCAACGTATGAAAAAAGGAAGCGCAATCCATTAGGCAACAGTTTCATAAAGACAGTAGCGTACTTTGCCAGTGGTTTTCTCTTTTAGCAACTGCCAGTTTTGCGGTGTGTCAGCATGCTCTGAAATGGGCAACTCAGAGTAGATTAAAGCATTGGGAGCGAGCCAGCCGCCACGGTTTAGCGAGCGACTAATTTCGCCGTGCAGTCTATGTTCAAACGGCGGATCCATAAACACAATATTATAGGGGTTAGCAGAGTTTGTCTGTCGCAAGTAGTCTCTGGTATCCGTATAAACAATAGCTAAGTTGTCAGCGTCTAGGTTTGTTTGATTGGCCCGCAACTGTGCGACGGCGTCAGCACTATTTTCCAAGGCGACGCACGACGCTGCTCCTCTGGAGAGAATTTCAAAACTGAGTGCACCAGAACCAGCAAACAGGTCGAGACATTTAGCGCCTTCAATGCTGGGCGCCAACCAGTTGAAAAGAGTCTCGCGAATTCGATCGCCAGTGGGCCTGAGTCCATCCACAGGCGCAAAATTGAGTCGACGACTGCGCCACTTGCCGCCGATGACTCGTACCGTCTGAGGCGAGTTTGAAGATATTTTTTTTACCAACGGGCAAGCGCTCTCCTGTGTATTTTTAAGCCACTTTTTGTGGGCTAGATGGTAGTATAGGATACACTAGAAACCAACAACCCTATATAAAGCCTTTCTATGGATGCCAAGTCTCCCGATCCCAAGTATCAATCGCAGAAACCATCTTTTCTGGATAGATTTAGACGCAAGAACTCAGATACCAACTCAGATAAAGATCTTGCGTCTGGCGATACTGCGCCGAAGGAAATGCAGCAGGCCTTAGAAAAGGCAGAAAATAAATCCAGCTTTATGCAGCGTATGCGCGGCGCGCTGTCTCGTACAGGCAGTGGCCTTGGCGATCTTTTTCTCGGTGCCAAGGCAATAGATGACGCCTTGCTAGAGGAGCTTGAAACTCTGCTTTTAATGGCAGATGTAGGCGTTGATGTCACCGATTCCATTATCCAAGACCTAGCTGAGCGAGTAAAAAGAAATCAGCTCAATGATGGCGCAGCGCTGCACATAGCGTTAAAGCAACTGTTGCTGTCCAAATTACAGCCCTGCGAACTCAATCTGGATACAGAGACTGGGCAACAACCCTTTGTGATACTGGTTGTCGGCGTCAATGGTGTGGGCAAAACCACGACCATTGGCAAAATGGCAAATTCTCTAAAACAGCAGGGTAAATCCGTTATGCTGGCAGCCGGTGATACATTTAGAGCTGCAGCGGTTGAGCAGCTGCAAGCATGGGGGGAGTGCAATCAGGTGCCCGTTGTCGCTCAACACACAGGGGCCGATAGTGCCTCAGTGATCTTTGATGCGATACAGGCTGCCAAGCATCGAGGTATAGAGGTAGTTATTGCCGACACCGCGGGGCGCTTGCACAACAAAAGTAACCTTATGGAGGAGCTTAAGAAGGTCAAGCGGGTTGCAGCTAAGCTTGACGACAGTGCCCCCCATGAAGTTTTGCTGGTTTTAGATGCGGGTACTGGGCAAAATGCGCTGGCTCAAATGACTCAATTCGATAAGGCTGTTGGGATCAGTGGTATAGCTCTAACCAAGCTAGATGGCACCGCCAAAGGCGGCATTATCTTTGCGTTGGCGGAAAAGTTTTCAACACCGATTCGATACATAGGCGTGGGTGAGGGGCAGGATGATCTGCAGCCCTTTGTTGCCAGCCAATTTATAGAGGCATTAATGGCCGCCGATGTGAGCGAGCGATGATTTGTTTCGACAATCTCAGCAAGCGTTATCCGGGGGGCTTTGAGGCCCTTAAAAATGTCAGTTTAAATATGGATGCTGGAGAGCTGGCGTTTTTAACCGGCCGCTCCGGTGCAGGCAAAAGCACATTGTTAAAAATACTGATGCTGCTGGAGCGCCCAACATCAGGCTCTCTGTTGATCAACGGTAAAAATCTTAATCGACTGTCTAATTCCCAGATTCCCAGCTATCGTCGTCAGCTTGGCGTGGTATTTCAAAATCACCAATTACTGTTGGATCGGAGTGTATTTGACAATGTGGCCCTGCCTCTGCAGGTATCGGGGTACTCGAGAAAAGAGATTGGCCGTCGGGTTCGAGCGGCTCTGGATGGTGTGGGGTTGCTGGAAAGAGAGCGACACAGGCCGCAAACATTATCTGGCGGTGAGCAGCAGCGGGTTGGCATCGCAAGAGCAGTTGTGCACAAACCTAGGATCCTCTTGGCCGATGAGCCAACCGGCAATTTGGATCCCGCATTATCCGCTGAAATTATGGCGTTCTTCCGCCGCTTTCAAGATGTGGGTGTCACCGTGCTTATTGCCACTCATGATATTAATCTGGTGAATCGTATGAACTGTAGAATAATTCGGCTAGAACAAGGAATAGTCGCTGATAATGGAGAAAATCGTGGCGCGGCAGTATAAAAATCGCGACAGCGTTCAACGCGGAGCCGTAGGGTCGAAAATTGCTCTGGCCGACCGTTGGCGAGGGTTTGTTTCCCACCATCGCGCGACCCTCCGCGACAGCGCGCTAAGAATGTTTCGAGAGCCGCTGCAAACTATTATAACCAGCGCGGTAATTGCCATTGCATTATCTCTTCCAGCTTCGCTTTATTTAATGGTAGAAAACATTCGCCAACTTGGGAGCAATTTTGAATCCTTTGCCAGGATTACGGTTTATGTGGAAAAGAATGCCGGTCAGAGGGCGATCAACGCTTTGGGCGATCAATTAGAGGCGATGCCTGAAGTGGCAACCGCAACTTATATTTCAGCTGAGCAAGCTTTGACAGAATTCAAGTCGGTTTCTGGATTTGGTTCAGCACTCCAGCACCTAGAAGATAATCCGCTGCCGGCGGTGTTTATTGTAGAGCCCGCGTTGGCTGAACAAATAGATATAGGTCAGACGCACAAATTATTGGAGAAGATTCGCAGTCTGGCGGCGATTGACGATGTGCAGATGGATATGCTGTGGCTGCAGAGGCTCCGCGGTTTGGCCGAGATAGGGCAAAAAATAGTCTTAGCTCTTGGGGGTACACTGGGTCTGGGTGTATTGCTGATTATCGGCAACACCATTCGGCTGGCTATCCACAGCCGTCGAGACGAAATAGTGATTATAAAATTAGTTGGAGGCACGGATGCCTACGTGCGCAGACCTTTCCTATACGGTGGGATGCTATTGGGCTTGACGGGGGCTCTGGGTTCCTCTCTGATGCTTTTTGCGGGTTTACTGTGGCTGAGTGGGTCGATTGAGCATCTAAGTGACCTCTATAACAGCCAGTACCGGTTGCTGGGCCCCGGGTTTGTAGGGTTCTTGGGGTTGGCTGCTGTGGGCGGCCTACTTGGGGTATGTGGGGCTTGGCTCGCCGTGGCAAGGCATCTAAAAGATATTAAGCCGAGGTAATATAGTTAAAGAAAGAAGTTTTAGGGCGTCTAGGGGTTGAAATTTTCACCACTAGGAACCATTTAATAGTTAATGCTATAATTCAAGGTTCGAACAACGGTAAGAATTGAATGACTAAATCGCTTCAAACAATGGACTGGATGACCCCGGGCGCTAACCTGAATGCTTATATTCAGGGGACGGCGACTGTGCCGATCCTATCCCTAGATGAAGAGAAAGCACTTGGGGAAGCCCTTTATTACCAAGACGATCTTGATTCTGCCCGTCGTTTAGTCATGGCCCACCTGCGCTTTGTGGTGCATATTGCCCGCTCGTACAATGGATACGGCTTGCCATTAGGCGATCTGATTCAGGAGGGTAATGTTGGGTTGATGAAAGCGGTACGACGCTTTAATCCAGAGAAGGGCGTTCGACTGGTGTCCTTTGCTGTGCATTGGATCAAAGCAGAGATACATGAATTTATACTGCGTAACTGGCGCATAGTTAAAATAGCCACTACCAAGTCGCAGCGAAAATTATTCTTTAATCTACGCAGTGCCAAGAAACAGTTGCAATGGCTATCTGCGGATGAGGCAAAAGCGGTTGCTGAGGATTTAGGTGTAGAGGTTAAAGACGTGTTGGAAATGGAGATGCGTCTCTCTGCTCATGATAGCGCCTTTGATGCGCCCGATGATGATGATGAAAAAGCTACCTATGCGCCAGCTCTGTACTTGGAAGATAGAGGGGCAGATCCCGCTGAGCGCGTAGAGAATGAAGACTATGAAATTGACAACAATATTCGGCTTGGCAAGGCAGTGAAAACCCTAGATCAACGAAGTCAGGATATTCTTCAACGACGCTGGTTGGACGATAAAAAAGCCACCCTTCATCAGCTGGCAGATGAGTATGGCATCTCTGCGGAACGGATTCGTCAGCTAGAGAAAAATGCGATGAAGAAAGTTCGCGCTGCCATGGAAGCCTAAATCAGAACTATAAAAGGCCGCACTGGAATCCGTGCGGTTTTTTTATATCTATGAACCTAGAAACCTCAGTTAATCACTTATTTCTCAGCGCAAATTCTGTGTTTAACTGAGGTTTCTAGGATGAATAAACAATTTTGGATAAAAATAATCGCTGTTAGTGGCTTTTTGTCAGTTGCGCTGGGGGCATTCGCGGCCCATGGTTTGGAATCTGTACTCTCCGATAGACGAATGGATACATTCCAAACGGCGGCACAGTATCAGATTTTTCATACCCTAGCTCTTTTGGGCATTATCTGTACTGAGGACGGCCTGTTGCAGGTTCGTTGCAAAATATATTTAGCAAGATGCTTTGTGTTGGGGATCATCCTGTTTTCAGGGTCTCTCTACCTGCTTGCGATCACCGATATCTCGGCCTTGGGAATGCTTGCCCCGATTGGCGGCAGTGCATTTATAATCGGCTGGGCAATGCTTTTTATAGAGGCTATAAGATCAAAATAAATGGAAATAAGACCGGAATATCGCGACAAAACTATTCGCAGCTACGTGGTGAGAGCTGGCCGTATGACAAAGGCGCAACGCAGCGCCTTTGATTCGGGATGGGGCCGCTATGGGCTAAGGCTTGCCGATGGCAAAATTGATATCGAAGCCGTATTTGGTCGCTCTGGAACCAAGGTGTTGGAGATCGGTTTTGGCATGGGCGACTCATTGTTGCAAATGGCAATAGAACAGCCAAATACAGACTTTATCGGTATTGAGGTGCACCCTCCGGGCGTCGGCAGTTTGATTAATGCCGCGGGGTCTAAAGACATTGAAAATCTGCGGCTGTACCTAGCTGATGCCACAGATGTGCTGAGCGAATGCATAGCGCCGCAAAGTCTGGATCGAGTACAGCTGTATTTCCCAGATCCCTGGCATAAAAAGAAGCACAATAAACGGCGTATTGTGCAGCCGGAATTTTTACAATTAATTCGCAGCCGGCTCTGTGTGGGCGGTTTATTGCATATGGCGACAGATTGGCAGCCCTATGCGCAGCAGATGCTGGAATTGGTAGAGGCAGCAGAGGGCTATGCAAACACTGCTGATACTGGAGATTATGCGCCAAGGCCGAGCTTTCGGCCGCTGACAAAATTTGAAAAACGTGGCGAGAGATTGGGCCACGGGGTTTGGGATCTGATTGCACAGAGAACCAGTTAAGGGGCTGTGTCAGTCGGCGAGCATCTACTTATTGTCAATTTATACTTGTTTAGCCTTAAAAATAGCCTAAACTGTAAACGTCTTAACTTTAAAAAAACAGGGATATATTATGAAGCGAATTAGCTTGATTTCACTGGCTCTAATAGGCTTGGCCGGCTGCGATCAAATCAGCGAACTATACACGGAAGCGGAGACAGAGGCTGTTGTACTGGATAGCCAAGAGCAGCGAATTAGCTATCTGTTGGGCATGGACAACGGAAAAGGCATACAGTCAACCGGCATAGAAGTAGATATGGCGGCGTACCAAAAGGGCTTCGGGGACAGTCTCTCAGGCGCGCAGCCACAGTTGAGCGAGGCCGAGAGCGCAGAGACTTTTCAGGCCTTTCAGGCGCAGATGCGCGCCAAGCATGAAGAGGCGCAAAAAGCACAGCAAGATGCACTTGAGCTTCAGGCCACAAGCAATCTTGAAGAGAGCGCAGCCTTCTTGAAGGCCAATGCAGTTAAGGAGGGCGTTGTTACCACCGAATCTGGTCTTCAGTATCTGGTGATAGAAGCGGGCACTGGCGCTTTACCTGCGATCGATAATATAGTCGAAGTGCATTATGCAGGACGTCTGCTAGACGGCACTGAATTTGACAGCTCAATAAAACGCGGTGTGCCGGTACAATTTGGGGTAACCCAGGTTATCCCCGGATGGACCGAGGCATTGCAGTTAATGCCTGAGGGGTCTAAGTGGGAGCTCTATATACCGTCTGAACTCGGTTATGGCTCAGGAGGGCAGGGGCCAATTGGGCCAAACGCCACTCTGGTTTTCGAGGTCGAACTGTTGCAGGCCGATGTGAAGAAGGTTGAGGGCAGCTAAATATTAGCCACAGTTAGAGCGGAAACAGCATAAAAAGCCCCGGATAATCGGGGCTTTTTATTGCTCTTTGATTTTTCTTAAAAAGGGTCAGCTATCTTCCAAAATCTGTTGATGGTGCGAGCTGTGCAACACGGCAACCATTTTATCTTCGATTTCAAATCGCTGAGCCAGTGTTTCGCCTAGAGAGGATAGATCCGCTGCCAGTGCACTTAAATCATCGGTAGCCAGATATTTATCGTTAAAATCAAGAATTGCTGCCGTGTGCGAATGGATGGTTGGCAATAGATCATCGCCAATGGCCAAGCCCTTATCGTCACTAAAGAGATTGCCTTCACTTAGCAGCTGTTCGAAAATTTCGAAGTGACCTTCCGAAATATAGTCAACGGTCTGTTCGCAAAATTTTTGAAGCTGGCTGCTCTGATATGGGTTGTCACCATTGAACTCATGGAGTTCGCTGAGTTCACAGTATTTTACTAACAGTAGTTGGCGCGCCTCTAGCCAGTGTTCAATGCGCTTATCCATTTGTGACCAGAACTGATGCGGCGTTAGTTTGTTATTTTGCATATTCATCCCTCAATACCCTGTCCTATTTCCAGTAGTTTCAGGCTTTTCGAAAAAATTGTATGGCCCCCGTTAACATAAAACCTATAAATGCAACTAGCACCCAAGCGGGCATGCTCAACCCCAGCAACTGCCACTGTATCTCAGCACAATTTCCGTCACCACGCAATAACATGGAGATGGCTTCAGACATGGAAAACACATCAAACAGATAATCGACCGGAATACCACAGGCAGGGACCTGATCTTCAGGTAGACTTTGCAGCCATAACTGCTTTGAGGAAAAATAAGCGCCCAATACAGCGGCAGTGGTCGACAGTGCCGCGTAGCTGCGCTGACCGATTCGCGGCGGGTTATGAAGTGCCGCAATGGCGCAGATTACTCCGATAGCGATCACAAATACCCGCTGAGTCACACAGAGATAACAGGGCTCAAGACCCAAATGATTCTGAAAATAGAACAGGGCAACCAGTATCAGACATAGGCTGATAAGTGCCTGCAGGCTGTTGATGCACCTATAGCCGGGCAGAACCATTTTTTATCCTCTGTTTTTTTGGCTGGCCTCTAGTGTAATTCAATTGAATCGAAATTTGTCTTTATAGAGTGCAATATAAGAATAAATAATGTATTTAGTTAGAGTGCGATGACTGCCAATAGTTGGCTAAAAATTCATCGAAAGATAGATTTTCGTTGTTTTCCATATCGGCTTGCCGATCCTGAGACTGCTCAGCCAGAGCTAGGTATTTTATCTCGGTGGCAGGATCTAAGTCGCGAGCTAGGAAATCCCTGCGCTGTTCCCATGCTTTGCGCATCGACATGGCAAAATAGGTTTCATTGTTTTGTTGCATCTCCGCCAATAGGATCGCCGAGGGGGTGGTCCGTTGATCTTTTATAGCGGTTTGCATTTTGGCCAATGCATGCAGATAGCTGTTGTCGGAGCCCTTATTTCGATGAGCCATATCGAGTTTTTCGGCCACAGGTTGCATCTTATTCAGCAGGTCTGAGCCCCAGTCTCTGAGTGCACATTCACCCCCGTCGCGCAGTAACCTTAGATCGGGATCGCGACCTTCATAAACCGTGCGGCTTAAATTTTCTGGTATACGGGCATATTCTTGAGCATTGGTTTGCGGGCTATGGCTCAACAGACAGAATAATAGGAAAGTATCGAGGAAGCGGATAGTTTCTGCATCAATACCACAGGGTATTAGAGGATTTACATCAATGCAGCGCACTTCTATATATTCTACACCTCGCCTCTCTAGAGCCTGCAGAGGGGTTTCGCCCGCAGCAGTGGTGCGTTTGGGTCGAATTGCACTGTAAAACTCATTCTCGATTTGTAGCAGATGGGTGTTTAGTTGCCGGTAGTTGCCATGCTTATCTTTAAGGCCTATTTTGTCATAGGCCGCATAGGGTTTTTCCAGCGCACTGTGCAGGGTTGTTAGGTATTGCTGTAGGCTATTGTAGGAAATTACCAAAGAACCCTGTGCCTCGCTTTGATAGCCTAAGTCGCCCATTCTTAGGGATGTTGCGTGGGGCCTGTAAAGACTATGTGTATCCGAGCCCACGGGCACCAAGCGGTGCTGGCGATTGGCGACAAAACTTTTGCACACTGCGGGTGCCGCTCCCAAAAGGTAAAGCAGCAACCAGGAGTAGCGCCTAAAATTACGGATCAGGCCGAAATATCCCTCTGATTTAAAATCCTGTAGCGACTGAGTGCTCTGGCTATTTGTCTGCAGTAGCCGCCACAGATCATCGGGGACAGAGAAGTTGTAATGGATACCTGCGATGGTTTGCATTGCCCGACCATATCTATGACCTAGCCCCATTCTGTACACCTGCTTCATGCGGCCTATATTTGAAGTGCCGTATTGGCCGATGGGAACCTGGCTATCAGCGTGCAACTGACAGGGCATACTGCTTATCCATAGTAGCTCCTCGCCCATCTGCCGGTAGGCAAAGCGATGGATCTCGTCCAATTCATTGAGCACCTGTTGTATAGAGGAAGAGGGCGCGGTTATAAATTCTAACAGGGCCTCAGAGTAGTCGGTGGTAATCGATGGGTGGGTGAGTGCTGAACCCAGAGTTTTTGGATGTGGTGTAGTAGCTAGATAACCGCGCGGGTCGACACGCAAACCCTCTTTTTCGATACCCCGTACAATGTTAGATAAAACCTCAATGTTTTCCGGGGTACTCAGGAGTGCCAAGTGACTATTTAAGGACAAGGGAATAACTCAATTAGGCGGCGGTTGAGCACTGATCTGGCCTGATCAGCTTTCCTGCCGAGTCGAATTCACAGCTGACAATTTTTGCCCTGAGGTCGATGTCTTTAGCGTTTAGCTCGATCAGTTGGTTTAGCGCTATATCCTGATATTGTGATTTAAAGAGATTGTTGCTGGCAATATCTGTGGTCCAATCTAGATCCTTGCTAAGGCAGCGCCCGTCGGACGTCTGTAAAATATAGTTTTTCATGTTAATTCCGTGACAGAGCCCTTGATATGCGGCACAGTTTAACCTATACCTAGGATTGATAAAAAGGAAATTATTATCCTAGAAACCTCAGTTAATCACTTATATCTTGCGTAAAATATTGAAATCACATTAAAATCCCAAATCACTTTGTTCACCCCGCAGGTGAATTCAAAAACGCTACACCGTTTTGCGCTGGCTCTAAGACCGCAAACCATCGTTGCCGCTCTTGCCAAGGACTAAGGCCATTGCCTGCGAGCAGCGCCTTGTCTTGCAGCCTTATTTCTCAGCGCAAATCCTGTGTTCAACTGAGGTTTTTAGGATTATGACTAAAACTGTTTTGGTTCCTATCACCAATGGTTGTGAAGATATAGAAACGGTGACAATTATTGATGTTTTACGCAGAGCGGGTGCCGAGGTGACTGTGGCCAGCGTTGAGCCGAGCCATGGCTTGCAGATTGTCGCTTCTAGCGGCACTAAAATTGTTGCTGATTGCGCTATTAAAGAATGTCTAGATACGGTTCAACAGGGATTCTGGGATCTTATTGCCATCCCTGGCGGGTTGCCGGGTTCGGAGCACTTAGCAGCCAGTGAAGAGCTGGATAGGTTGCTGCGTGAACAGGTTGCGGAGGGCCGGCTGTATGCCGCGATCTGTGCCGCTCCCGCCTTCGTATTGGCAAGTAAAGGGCTATTACAAGACAGGGCGGCTACCTGCTACCCTGCATATCAGCAAATTCTTGAGGCTCGGGAAGTCAATAGTGAATCGCGCGTTGTGGTTGACGGCAACTGTATTACCAGCCAAGGGCCGGGAACTGCGCTGGATTTCGCTCTGGAACTAGTCGAGCAATTGTTGGGTGTGGTCAAACGCGAAGAGGTGGCAGCGCCAATGGTGTTAACCACCAGCGCTACGGCATACTATTAAAAGATTGCGCTACGATTGTTTAGACAGAGCTTTTATCCAATGTTTAAAGCTGTTTAAAAACACCGGCTCTAGGTAGAAAATTAGGCCCATAAAGGCCATATTTAAGGCGGCTACGACCAAAAAGAACTGTGGAATTGTCCAGCCCAAAATACTCAGGAAAAACATCCCGAGCAGGTTGCCAATTACCATAAATAACGCATTAAAAATATTATTGACTGACAGCACTCGCGCTCTTACTTCATTCTTGGTGTTTTGTTGAATCATCGCGTAGAGCGGCACTATAAACAGCCCGCCAAATAGACCTATAAATATCAGATCAACCAGCACCCGAAAGCCGGTCGTCATAAAAATAAATTGCGCAGGTAACACAGCTTCGGTCAACTGATTAGAGGTGACATAGGAGGTGCAAGAGAAATACAGATCCAGAGCAAATAAGCTGAGACCCGCAGCTCCCAAGGGCACAAGCCCCGGCTCAATTTTACCGCCGGAGAGCCGATGACAGAGCAGAGAGCCCATGGCTATGCCAATAATAAACGCGGTCAGTAAAATAGAAATCAATGTCGGATGACCCTGTAAAACGGTCACTGTAAAATTGGGCACTTGGGTAAGAAAGCTACCGCCGTAGAGCCAAAACCAAGAGGCGGCAAAAATACAGTAAAGCACGGTGGGATTCTGCTTAGCCAAGCCATAGTTTTTGCCGGTCTCGCGCACTGGATTGAAAAATAGACTGAGATTGGAGGCAGTTTTTGCGGCGGGCGCATCGGGGATTTGGCAGCTGCTCAGCCATCCGACAACTGCCACCAAAATAATTAATGCCCCCACCTGCATCGGACCCTGTGGGCCAGTGACTAACCAGCCTCCGATCAGGGTGCCCAGTAATATTGAAACAAAGGTTCCCATACCAACTTGGGCATTACCCGCGAGCAATTCGTCAGCATCCAAGTGCTGGGGAATAATGGCGTATTTGATGGGGCCAAAAAAGGTCGACTGCATCCCCAATAAAAAAAGGATACCCAACATTAAACTGATAGTGCCGTGCCAGAGTGCAAAGCAACCGGCCAGCATCAGAATAATCTCAGCGAACTTAATACGGCGAATTAAGAAAGCTTTATCAAACCGATCAGCTAGATGACCGGCTATGGTGGAAAATAAGAAAAACGGCAGAATAAAAAGCCCAGCTGCGAGATTGGTAATAAAGTTAGTGTTGCTATCAGAGTTGACAGCGGCGCTACTGACCACAATTACTAATAGCGCATTTTTAAACAGGTTGTCGTTGAGAGCGCCTAGAAACTGAGTGATAAAGAACGGTAGAAATCTTTGTTCAGAGAATAGATAAAATTGACCTTTTTTCATTAGCACACTCCCAGGCAATGATGCCGATTGAGCTGTCTATCCGAGCAAGTTAATCCTCTTTTGAGAGCTGTGCAAGAGTGCTTTCGCTCTAGCAACAGCATTTTTTCGGTTCTAAACGCAGAATCAATCCACAAAAGGTGGCAGTTAGTCCCTATTGCCGGTGATGCCCAATTCGTCCCAGAGTGCGTCAATACGGCTTTGAACATCCGCGTCCATCACTATAGGTTTTCCCCATTCGCGATCGGTTTCACCAGGTAACTTATTGGTGGCATCCAGCCCCATTTTGGAGCCGAGACCAGAGGTCGGTGAAGCAAAGTCTAGATAGTCGATAGGGGTGTTTTCTATCATCACTGTATCCCTGACCGGATCCATTCTGGTGGTCATGGCCCAGATGACATCCTCCCAATTGCGCACATCGATGTCCTCATCGGTGACAATGACAAACTTGGTGTACATAAACTGGCGCAGAAAAGACCAGACCCCCATCATCACGCGCTTGGCATGACCGGGAAAGCGTTTTTTCATACTGACCACCGCGATGCGGTAGGAGCAACCCTCCGGCGGTAGATAGAAGTCGACTATTTCCGGAAACTGCTTTTGCAGTATGGGCACAAACACTTCATTTAGAGCAACACCTAAAACGGCCGGCTCATCTGGTGGACGGCCCGTATAGGTACTGTGATAGATTGGATCCTTGCGATGGGTAATGCGCTCTACGGTAAAGACGGGAAAGCGCGCCACTTCATTGTAATAGCCGGTATGGTCACCGAATGGACCCTCGTCGGCCTCTTCTCCGGGCTGTAAAAATCCCTCGAGAATTATCTCCGCAGTGGCTGGAACCTGCAGATCATTGCCGAGGCACTTGGCGACCTCGGTTTTTGCGCCGCGCAATAGGCCGGCAAAAGCATATTCGGACAATGTATCTGGAACTGGCGTTACTGCGCCAAGCGTAGTGGCGGGGTCTGCGCCCAATGCAATAGCCACAGGGTAGGGCTTGCCGGGATGTTTTTTCTGCCAGTCGCGATAATCCAACGCGCCGCCGCGGTGGGCGAGCCAGCGCATAATCAGTTTGTTTTTGGCCAGTTTTTGCATTCGGTAGATACCGAGATTCTGACGCTCTTTTTCGGGCCCTCGAGTAATCACCAGCGCCCAGGTGACCAGTGGGGCAATATCGCCAGGCCAGCAGGTCTGTATTGGCAATTGGTCGAGGTCTACTCGATCGCCCTCGAGCACCACTTCCTGGCAGGGGGCTTTTTTGACCTGTTTAACAGGCATATTAAGTACCTGTTTAAAGTCATGGCGTTTTTCCCAGAGATCGCGCAGTCCTTTGGGGGGTTCTGGCTCCTTAAGGAATGCTAATAATTCACCTATATCCCGCAAGGCACTGAGACTGTCTTGCCCCATACCCATCGCCACCCGTTTGGGGGTGCCAAACAGATTGCACAACACGGGGATTTTATGGCCTTTAGGATTTTCAAACAGCAGTGCGGGGCCTTCAGCCCTTAGGGTGCGGTCACTGATCTCAGTCATTTCTAAATAGGGATCGATTTCCTGACGGATGCGAACTAGTTCACCCTGTTTTTCGAGGAAAGCTATAAAGTCGCGAAGGTCAGAGTATTTCATTGGGACTTACCCGACAGTTGCGCAGACGATTTTGTGGATCGGTCTGCTATTATTTACGCCTCATCGCGCCAAAGAATTCACTGTTATTTTTAAAGCCTTTTAATTTTTCTAGCATAAATTCAATGGCAGTGAGGTCTTCCATATCATGCAGTAGCTTGCGCAGAATCCAAACCCGCTGCAGTTCTGACTCATCCATCAGAAGATCCTCGCGACGGGTACCGGAGCGACGAATATTGATGGCGGGATAAACGCGTTTTTCGGCAATCTTGCGATCCAGAATAAGCTCCATATTACCGGTGCCTTTAAATTCTTCGTAGATCACCTCATCCATCTTAGAGCCGGTCTCCACCAGGGCGGTGGCGATAATACTTAAGCTGCCACCATTCTCAATATTACGCGCGGCGCCAAAGAAGCGCTTGGGCTTTTCTAGAGCATGGGCATCAACACCACCGGTTAGCACCTTGCCTGAGGAAGGTATAACCGTATTGTATGCTCTGGCAAGACGGGTAATAGAATCCAGCAGGATAACCACATCTTTTTTGTGCTCCACCAGTCGCTTGGCCTTTTCAATCACCATTTCAGCAACCTGCACATGGCGACTAGGCGGCTCGTCAAAGGTAGAGGCAATGACTTCGCCGCGCACTGTGCGCTGCATCTCAGTGACTTCCTCGGGGCGCTCATCAATCAACAGCACAATAATATGGCACTCCGGATTATTGCGGATAATCGACTGAGCCATATTCTGCATCATAATAGTTTTGCCGGCTTTTGGCGGTGCGACGATTAGCCCTCTCTGGCCTTTTCCAATAGGCGCCACTAAATCTATTACCCGTCCAGTCAAGTCCTCGGTGGAGCCATTGCCAGCCTCGAGAGACAGCGGCTGATCGGGAAATAGAGGAGTGAGGTTTTCAAACAGAATTTTGTTGCGGGCATTTTCCGGAGCATCAAAATTAATTTCATCAACTTTGAGCATGGCAAAATAGCGTTCGCCATCTTTAGGAGGTCTGATTTTCCCGGCGATACGATCGCCAGTGCGCAGATTAAAGCGCCTAATTTGGCTGGGCGACACATAGATATCGTCCGGCCCTGCCAAATAGGAAGCGCCGGCAGAGCGCAAAAATCCAAAACCATCTGGCAGGATTTCCAATACCCCATCGCCATGAATGTCTTCACCACCCTTGGCGTGACGTTTAAGTAGAGCAAAGATAATATCTTGCTTTCTCGATCGCGCGAGATTATCCAAGCCCATGGAGGCTGTCATCTCTAGTAATTCGTCAATTGGTTTTTGTTTTAGCTCTGATAGGTTCATAGAATGGTCTTACAGTGTTAGTGTTTGAAAGATAGTTTTTGGCCGCAACCAAGATTTGAGTTCGTTTGAGTGTAGTCTATGGCCGCAAGTAGCAATCTGTTATTTGCACTGTGCAAGCGGGGGGCAGCGAAAAGATTAAACCGTAGACTATAGGGTTGTGATTGCAAACGCAAGCTGAATTTGCGGCTACACAGACTGAGCCGCAAACCAATTTAAATCAAACTATCCACAAATTCAGTCAATTGCCCTTTTGAAATAGCCCCTACTTTTGTCGCCTCTACAGCACCGTTTTTAAAGACTAAAAGTGTTGGAATGCCGCGCACATTAAATTTGGCAGCGCTTTCCGGATTGCTATCCACATCCACTTTACAGATTTTAATCTTGCCAGGGTATTCCATCGCAATTTCATCGAGAATGGGTGCAATCATTTTGCAGGGGCCACACCACTCTGCCCAGAAATCCACCAGTGCAGGGATCTCGGATTGCAGCACATCGGCTTCAAAGCTAGCGTCGGACACATGGACAATATTATCGCTCATTACAGAAAATCTCCAAAAAAACAGGTTGAGGTTATGCGTTATCAAGTCGGCAATAATAGCATTAGCTATAAGCCCACAACAATGGATATAGGCTATGGATTGAAAAGATTTACCGCTAATTATCGCAATCTACAACAGTCCCTTTATTCAAACTTGGCCACAGCCTCATGACCCACAACAGATATTGGATCTATATGGATAATCACCTCTGATCCTGGGAAAGCCTGCAACAGAGCTGCCTCGACTTCGTCTGACACATTATGAGCTTCAATAAGCGACAGGTCGTCGTCTAGTTCTAAATGAAATTGTATAAAGGTGACTGTGCCTGAGTGGCGAGAGCGCAAGTCATGCATCCCTTTAGCACATGGATGCTGTAGGACGATCTGTTTGATTTTCTCGCGGTCCCTGTCGGGCAATTCGCGGTCCATTAAATGATCCAGTGAGACACGCACAATGCCCCAGACGCTGTAGAGGATATAAATAGCAATAAGGCCGGCGATGGGAGCGTCAAATTGCGGCCAGCCCTGCGCGGATAGCCACAGCGCAATAATAACGCCACCGTTCATTAACAGATCTGATTTGTAGTGGAGGGCATCTGCCCGAATGGCCGTTGACTGAGTTTTTTGAACCACATGATTTTGAAATCCCAGTAGTAGCAAAGTGGCCAGTATTGAAAAAATCATCACAGCGATACTGACTCCCGCATACTGGACTGGGATTGGATTTATGATTCGGCGGCTCACCTCTAACAGCAAAAACCCCGCAGAGCCGATGATAAATATCGACTGGCTTAATCCAGCCAAAGCTTCAGCTTTACCATGACCAAAACGATGCTCTTTATCCGCAGGGGTCAGCGCATGCCGCACAGCGATCAGATTGATTAGCGATGCAAAGGCATCCAAGATTGAATCGATAAGCGTCGCCAACAGACTGACTGAATCAGAGAGGCCCCAGGCAACTAATTTCGCGACAATCAGCACTATGGCCACAGATATGGATGCGTAGGTGGCCAGCCGCAACAGTCGTGCTGTCTGTTCAGGGATGCTGGGTTGAGAGCTAGATTTTTCCACGATAGTGTATGGTTTTTGTTGAATGTGGGGCTAGTTTAACAAATTAATCAAAGGTCTCTACGAGAAGTTTTGCAGAACACTGTTGAGAAATCTATATCCCAGGTCACTGGTGCAATAGATGGAATCTTCATTTTTTAGCAGTCCCTGAGACTGAAGTTTTTTGATTTGCTGGCTGATGGTTTGTGCGCTAAGGCCGGTTCTCACAGGGAACAAATCCGCGCTGACACCGGATTTAAGGCGCAGTCCATTCATCATAAACTCCAGTGGTAATTGGCTTTTATCTATGGATTTATGGTTGGCCGCGGGCGACTCTGGTTTGGCCAGAAAGTGTTTCGGTTGGCGGGTCTTGCTAGTTCGAATGACTCGATTCTTATTGGCAAGAGTAATTTTGCCATGAGCGCCGGCGCCTATACCCAGATAGTCCCCAAATTGCCAGTAATTGATATTGTGTTCACAAACGGCGCCCTGCATAGCAAAGGCAGAGACCTCGTATTGATCAAAACCAGCTTCTTGCAATCTGATCTGACCGGCCTGTTGAATATCTGCCAGCTGATCTTCAACAGGCAGTATCGGGGGGCTTGAGAAAAATTCTGTATTTGGCTCTATGGTTAGCTGATACCAAGAGATATGGGTTACACCGCTGTTTATTGCGGCCTCTATATCGGATAAAGCCGAGCCTGCATTTTGGTTGGGTAAGCCGTGCATCAGGTCAATATTGAGACGCTCAAAACCTGCAGATTGAGCCATCTCTAAAGCCCGATAAGCCTGTTGCCCATCGTGTATTCGGCCCAGTGCCTGTAGCTGTCTATTATCAAAGCTCTGTACGCCGATAGAGAGACGATTGATGCCAGCTGCTCTAAAATCGGCAAATTTCTGTTGCTCTGAGGTGCCGGGGTTGGCCTCCAAGGTAATCTCTATATTATCTTTAAAGCCAATACAACGCTGTGCCTCATTGACAATGGTCTCTATGGCATTAGCGGAAAAAAGGCTGGGAGTGCCGCCGCCAAAAAAAATGGAATGGAGCTTTCTATTTTGCACCCAGGGTAAATCATTATTGAGATCTTTAATTAAGGCCTCGACATAGGCCTGTTCGGGGATGATGCCCTCACTTTTATGGGAGTTAAAGTCACAATAGGGGCATTTACGAACACACCAGGGAATATGAACGTACAGTGATAGTGGTGGAAGCTCTAACATCGTCAGCCGAGATCTTGCAGCAATTGGGCAATCGCCTTGCCGCGGTGACTTATGCGATTCTTGGTGGCCTTATCCAGTTCTGCGGCATGGCAGTGGGCATCCTCGGCAATGAATATTGGATCATAGCCAAACCCCTCTGTGCCCTTTCTTGCAAAGGCAATATGTCCCTCCCAGCTGCCCTGACAAATAAGCGGCGTGGGATCAGTCTGGTGGCGCATCACCACGATCACCGATTGATATCTAGCGCGGCGATCACTGGTTGGTACATCGCGGAGTAACTCGAGCAGCTTATCAATATTGCTTTGCTCTGTGGCGGCCTCTCCAGAAAAGCGCGCTGAGTAAATGCCGGGCGCACCGTTGAGGAAATCAACCTCCAACCCAGAGTCATCGGCTATTGCTGGCAATCCCGACTTTTCCGAGGCATTGCGCGCTTTTAAAATAGCGTTTTCTACAAAGCTTTGACCGGTCTCTTCGATATCCTCAATAGCGAGCTGTTGCTGGGGAATAATATTGATACCCAGCCCCCCGAGCATAGCTTGGAGCTCGCGGATTTTCCCAGCATTGGCGCTGGCTAGTACAAGGTCTTTTAATTGGGTCAAGGTGAGGTGCTCGCTATCTTAATTTTAGGGTTAGTCGTGATACATTTTTTTCTGAAATTTAAACTCATAGGCTCCCAGTTGCGTGCCGTCCTCGACATTGGGTCGAACTGTGATTTTAAAGGTCAGAAAATCTTCATTATCAAAGTTAAAGGGGGCGAGATAATAGCGGGTATCCTGTTCTCTAACCTCGGTAAACTCAAGTATTTGTGTCTGTTGAAGTATATTGAAAACTTTTCCATACACCTCAGCTGAGGTGCCTGCGCCCAGATTTTTCACAACCGCTATATTGACCAAGCCCTTACCTTTTCCGCGAACTATATTATTGGCTACAGCCACCTCAGGGGTAAGGAAAGAGCTGCCGAAAGCACTGAAAAAAACTTTAAAATCGCCGTGCTGTTTAAACAGGTTATCTTCCGCTGCCTGCGTCAGGCCGACGATCGCCATCAGGCAAGAGACCCATATTAAGTGTTTCATCAGTTCACCTCCGTATTTTTTAACGACTTAAATGATACACCGCTATCTCGGTAAATAGATTGGGCCAAGGTGATTTTAATAGCTTATCGGGGAAACCATTGGCAAGAAACTGACGGTGCAAAATATTGATATTGCGCTCCTTACACAGGGCCTCAAAATCGGCGTAGGTAAAAAAGTGGATATTCGGGGTATCGAACCACTGGTATGCCAGCTGCTTAGTGACCGGCATGCGCCCACGGAAATTCAGGTAGGCTCTAGTGCGCCAATTGCCAAAATTGGGAAAGGTAACAATACATCTGCTGCCAATTCGCAGTATTTCGTCCAACACCAAATGCGGGTAGCGCAGTGCCTGTAGTGTCTGGGTCATCAGCACAGTATCAAAGCTGTGATCGGCAAAATTTTTCAAGCCTTTATTAAGGTCTTGCTCTATCACATTAACCCCTCGCGCTACACAGCTGCGAATAGAGTCCGCATCGATTTCCAATCCATAGCCGAGAATATCCAGCTGTTCTTGTAGACTGATCAGTAGCGAGCCATCGCCGCAGCCTAAATCTAGAACTCGCGACTGGGGCTCAATCCAGTCTTTAATAAAGCCGATATCATGGTTCATGGGGCAACGCCCTCGAGTTGATCCGCCACGCGGCTGAGGTAGCCCCCCAGAGCATCTTGATAGCGCTGATTGGGCAATAAAAATGCGTCGTGGCCATGCTCAGAATCTATGGCTATATAGGACACAGATTTGCCTGCCGCTATCAAAGCATCGGTAATTTCCTGCGATCTGCTGGGCGAGAACCGCCAGTCACTGCTAAAAGAAATCACCAAAAAATTGCACATGGCATGGCTAAATGCGGCCACCGGATCATGGTTATATTCTCGCGCCAGATCAAAATAATCGAGCATTTTGGTAATTAAAATATACGAGTTGGCATCAAAAAAATCCGAGAATTTATCCCCCTGATAATTGAGGTAACTCTCTATTTGAAACTCCACTGGGTCGGTTTTGCCCTGAATAAGGTCACCCATGCGCAGGTCGCGACCAAATTTCTGGCCCATCAATTCGTCCGAGAGATAGGTGACATGGCCTATCATCCGCGCCAGCGCCAGCCCGCGAAGCGGCACTTTATCCTCCAGCAAATAATGGCCATCGCAAAAATCCGGGTCGGATTTAATGGCCCTGCGCGCTATTTCATTAAAAGCGATATTCTGTGCAGTTAGCTTCATAGAAGAGGCTATTACCACAGCGTTTAAGAGTTTATCTGGATGCTCTAACGACCAGCGCATGGCCTGCATGCCGCCTAAACTACCGCCAATAACAGCAGCCCAGCAATCAATATTCAGAGACTCCATCAATAGCTTTTGCGATTCGACCCAGTCTCTGGCGCGCAGCGGCGGGAAATTCGCGCCCCAGGGGTCACCAGTTTCCGGGTTGACCGAAGTGGGCCCTGTGCTGCCAAAGCAACTGCCAATATTGTTAACGCCAACCACAAAGAATCTGTTGGTATCTATGGCTTTCCCCGGCCCAATATAATGGTCCCACCAGCCCGGCTTGGAATCATCCTCATAAACCCCGGCAGCATGGTGGTTGCTACTGAGGGCATGACAGATAAGCACGGCGTTGCTGCGACTCTGGTTGAGGGTTCCGTAGGTCTCGTAAACTAGGGTATGGGTAGGTAAAACAATGCCGCAGGCCAAGCGGAGTGGTTGCTCGACAACGAGCTTTTGCGGGGTGACATGGCCAACAGATCCCTCTGGGTCTCTGCGATCATTGGAATTTTCTAATGACATAGGTAAATTCGTTTGAATTTGGTGTACAAGTCTAAGAGGGGCTAGACCTTAACGCAACACTTGGATCAACCCCTTTGATACTGGACCGTCTATTGTCAACGCAGCGACGGCAGTTTGCATAAAAAATTCGGGCTAATCAGCTATTGTAGAGATCTTAGCAGCAGTGGGAATTATTGAGGGCGAGTCCAGTAATAGCAGTTTGTGACGGCTTGATTGGCCGCTGAGGATTTTGATTTGGGTTTTGGCGATGCCGAATTGTTTGGCGAAAAATTTAATTAAGCACTGATTCGCAGCCCCATCCACTGGCGGGGCAGTTAGACGCACTTTTAGTTCGCCGTTATGAAGGCCGATAATCCCATCGCGCGACGCTTTGGGCTGGATATAGCAGCGGATGCGCAGCTGATTTTTGTGCCATTCAAAATGTGCAGATTGAATTCTGGCCTCCCTAGGAGAGCAGCGGGCGGATAAATCCCGCGATTATCGGCAGCAGCTGGGCTCGAATAATCATTAGCGTAAAGATCGCCACCATCGGTGATATATCAATCATGCCTATCGGTGGAATATGCTTTCTAAACAGGCCCAGATAGGGCTCTATAACCTGAGAAACCAGCACCACTACCGGATGGGGAGTTGTGCCTACCCAGCTGAAGATCACCAGGATAAAAATTCCCCAGAAATAGATTTCGATAAGCACCCTAAACAGATCAAAAGCAGCCACTGCCAAATAGGCGAATATAACTGCAAAAGGTATGGCCCCCAATGTAGCCAGTAGCACATAAAAACACCATTTTACCAATATTGCCGCCACCAGAGCTGCTGTATTGAAGCGACCGACAGCGGGAAGTACTCTGTGTAGAGGATTGACCACGGGGGCGCAGACTTTGAGAATGCTCTGGGAGATAGGGTTGTAAACATTAGCCCCTACCAGCTGCAGCAACAGCCTTACCAAAAGCACCGTAGCGTAGATATCAGTTATGGCTTTAACAATAAAAATAACAGTTTCGTTCATATCTTTTAACTTTTTTAACTCTATTAAGTGATTGCCTAGCTGGCAAAATCAGTCGACATCTGTTTGGCGCGATCTACCGCGCTGGTCATTGCCGTACGAAAAATTTCCTCTAGACCCTGATCTTGAAAACTTTCGACTGCCGCTTGGGTTGTGCCGCCGGGGGAGGTCACCTGCTGGCGTAATTCACTGGGAGATGTATCCGCATCAAGTGCCAGACGCGCCGCACCCAGAGCCGTGTGCAAGGTCAACTGTGTCGCCGTTTTGCTGTCGAGCCCCAGTTCTTGCCCCACCTGTTGCATAGCCTCATAAACAAGGAAAAAGTAGGCTGGCCCACTGCCTGAGACTGCAGTCACCGCATCAATAAGCGCTTCATTTTCCACCCAGCAGGTATAGCCCACAGCGCCAAACATCTTTTCAACAATGTTCTTTTCCTCAGGCGCGAGAGACTGACTGGCAAACAGACCCGTGGCGCCAGTTTGAACCATGGCGGGGGTGTTGGGCATAGCGCGTACTATCTTCAGGCCTTCACCCAACCAGTTTTGCAATGCCGACACGGGAATACCGGCGGCGATGGAAATGATAGTGGGCTGGTGGGAGAGCGCCGGGGCGAGGCTCATTGCCACCGCACCCAGTATTTGTGGTTTTACCGCCAGCACAATAATCTCTGCCGCAGAAGCTGCAGAGAGATTATCATCAGTGCTATTGACCCCATGGGTTGACTCAATGCGCTGTCTTGCGCTTTCACCAGGTTCGCCAACCAGTATATCGCGCTTGGAAAAACCATTGGCAAGCATGCCGCCAATAAGACATGAGGCCATATTGCCGCCGCCAATAAATACAATTTTGCTCATAATTTTACTTACACCTCAGTGGTTGCTCAGCTATTTCTCTGGCCAAATATATCTGTGCCCACTCTTAGAATGGTAGCCCCTTCATAGATAGCTGCCTCTATATCTTCAGACATTCCCATGGAGAGAGTATCTAGTTTTTGTGAATTGTCCAGTGCCTGATTAATTTGGTTCTTTAGTAGCCGCAGTTTTCGAAATGGCTCGCGCTGGCTATCCAAGCCGCTGCGACTTTTTGGGATCGCCATCAGGCCCCGCAATCTCAAGTTAGGCATTTGCGCCACTGAAAAAGCCATCTTTAATGCCTCCTCTGCCATTAGCCCCGATTTGCTGGCTTCCCGATCAATATTGACCTGCAGACAAACATTGAGAGCCCCCAGCGCTGCGGGCCTTTGAGCACTTAAGCGCTGCGCTATTTTGATCCTATCGACCGTGTGAACCCAGCTAAAATTTTCTGCGACCTGTTTGGTTTTATTGGATTGCAAAGGGCCAATAAAATGCCATTCAGTGGCTAATGGCTCCACAGCCGCTATTTTCTCGAGCGCTTCCTGTAAGTAATTCTCCCCAAAACTATCTATGCCACAGGTAGCGGCGACGCGTACATCCTCGGCAACTCTAGTCTTGCTGACTGCCATCAGAAGCAGATCGCTGGGATCTCGGTCCGCAAGCTGCGCTGCAGCTTGAATGCGTGCCTTAACATCGGCAATATTTTTCTCAATAGTTGGCATACACTTAACCCCCAAGCAATTTCAAAGGAATGAGTAAAATAGCTATGGATATCTCTGATCTGCTAAAAATAGCCCTAAATGCGGGCGCTTCAGACTTGCATCTATCGGCTGAATTGCCGCCACTACTGCGTATTGACGGCGCTATGCAACCCACAGCCCCTTTTGCTCAGAGTCAGGTGCATAGTTTGATCTACGTTATTATGAATGACAAGCATGGATCAAAGTCTTACTCGACTGATTGGGCAGGGAATAGTCAGTGCTAAAACGGCTCGACCGACAAAGCGGGCCAACCCAATCTAATCTTAGGCTTGCTGCCCTAGCTGTGGATTATCTAGCCAATTCTGCAAAATAAGTGCGGCGGCGAGATGATCGATCTTGGACAGATCTCTGGTCTTGCGCTTGCCACCAGCGTTGATATTTTCATCTATCAGTGAAGATTTGACGTCGCGGCTGGTAAGCCGCTCGTCGACCATCAGCACCTCGATAGTAAAGCGCCCATGCAGTCTTCGGGCGAATTTTCGCGCTAAATGACTCAGATCGCTCTCGCTGCCGTCCATATTTAAAGGCAGCCCAACCAGCAACAAATTGGGCTTCCATTCATCAATCAGCGCTTTTAGGTTATCCCAGTTTGGGATTCCGTCTGACGCTTTGACAATACTCAGACCCCGAGCAGAGCTGGTTAGCGTTTGCCCATAGGCAACGCCGATTTGTTTAAGTCCAAAATCAAAGGCCAGCAGTGTTTGGTAGGGGGCTCGCTCAGGCATGTCCGGAATCTGGAGCCAGCATATTTAGATCTAATCCAATCGAAGAGGCGGCAGCTTCAGCGCGCCGCGCGCAGTCGGTATTAAAAATAATTTCCGAATCGGCCGGTATAGTCAGCCAGCTGTTTTGTTTCAGCTCTTCTTCTAACTGGCCGGCGTCCCAACTAGAATATCCGAGGGTGATCAGTGAGTCCTTAGGGCCTGCGCCAACCGCTATATCGCTGAGTATATCTTGGGATGCGGAGAGGCTAATGTCTCCGCCAATATTTACGGTTGATTGCCATTGTTGATTACAGGTTCTATGCAGAATAAACCCGCGGTCGCGCTGCATTGGGCCGCCGTCGAAGATCAAACAATTGCCGTATTGGTTTTCATATTGCAGTTGTAGCCGGTCAAAAATTGCCTTGGCGGGAATATCTAGCTGATGGTTGACGATCAGGCCCATTGCGCCGTCTGTGCAGTGTTCACACATATAAACTACCGACCGGGCAAAGTTGCCATCATTAAGGCTGGGCATCGCCACAAGGAAATGATTTTTTAGGCTACTCACCGTTTTTTTCGAGGAATTACCCATGCCCACCAATATGAGGCTTAATACGATTAAACACAAGGGAAAAGGCGATATGATGGGCCTGTAACTAGTTTAAACGGCGCTTAATAGCCGCAATTAACCGGTCGCTGATAGCGGTGTTTTGTGCAGCATCGATTTCTCTGACACAGGTTGGGCTGGTCACATTAATTTCAGTGAGATAGTCGCCAATAATATCGAGGCCAGCAAATATTAATCCGCGCTCCACCAACACCGGCGCAACCTGTTGAGCAATCCAATTATCGCGCTCTGACAGTGGTTGCACCACACCCTGCCCACCGGCGGCGAGGTTGCCGCGAAAGTCGTCAGCTGAGGGGATTCTTGCCAGACAGAAAGGTATAACCTCACCATCAACCACCAAAACGCGCTTATCGCCGTTGATGATTTCCGGCAAATATTTCTGCGCCATAATAGTCTGCTGGCCGCAGTTGGTTAAGGTTTCGAGAATGACATTAAGATTTTGATCCTGTTCCTTAACTCGAAAAATGGAAGCGCCGCCCATGCCGTCGAGGGGTTTTAATACCACATCTTTATGCGTTGCCAAAAATTCTTTTAAGCGTCTTTGACTGCGGCTGACAAGCAATGGCGGGGTGCACTGAGGAAACTGGGTTGCAAAAACTTTCTCATTGCAATCGCGCAGACTTTGCGGCTTATTGATCACCAGAGTGCCCAGTTTCTCAGCCGCTTCAAGTATATAGGTTGAATAGATAAATTCACTGTCGAACGGGGGATCTTTACGCATCAACACCGCGTCTAGCTCTTCCATTGGCACGGCACTAGCCCGATCCAATTCATACCACTTATCAGGGTTGTCAAACAGGCGCAGCGGGCGCACTTCAGCAAAAGGATGACCATTCTCCAGAAACAGATGCTGCTGCTCCATATAGAACAGTCTAAACCCCTGCCGCTGAGCGGCAAGCAATAAACTCAACGTGGTATCTTTATGAAACTTGATTGACTGAATTGGGTCCATTACGACCCCAATAGATTTGTCCATGGACAGTTTATTACTCTATATATTGGGTGGCCATTGTTACACAGTTAGATATAAAAATTACAGCTAAGCGGGTCATAAATATTGGGTTCCGAATGATTGGTCATTGGATGTGACCGACAGGGCATCAATTTTAGTTTCGAGGTTAACAGTGTAGGTGTTAACCTCTACAGTGGGTGAATAAAACTAATTAGACGCAGGGACTGGCAATGAATAGTTTAATGATGGATTCGCAGCTGACTATCACATCAATAATGAAGCATGCAGATAGGCTCAATGGCAACAGTGAGATTGTCTCTGTAACCGCAGATAATCCCAATCACCGGTACAGCTACAAGGATGCATTTCGGCGGGTTCGGCAGCTGGCGAACGCCATGCAAACAGTTGGCTTTAAGCCCGGCGATAGAATTGCCACCTTAGCTTGGAACGACTACCGGCATTTCGAACTGTACTATGCCATCTCCTGCTCGGGGCAGGTCTGCCACACCATTAATCCACGACTGTTTGCAGAGCAAATAGCATTTATTATCAATCATGCCGAAGATAAATGGGTTTTTACTGACCCGCTATTTGTCCCGCTTCTAGAGCAATTACAGGAGCGGTTGCCAGCCGTGCAGGGCTATGTGGTGATGACTGATAAGCAGCATATGCCGCAGACCAGCCTCGCCAATGCCCATTGTTATGAAACCTTTATCGCAGATCAGCCGGATACCTTCGACTGGCCCGATCTCGATGAAAATAGCCCCAGCTCCATGTGCTACACCTCTGGTACCACTGGAGACCCCAAGGGCGTTGTCTACAGTCATCGCAGCACAGTGCTGCATTCCCTAGTGGCAAGCTTTCCCGACGCGATGAATCTGTCTGCCAATGACGTGATTATGCCGGTAGTACCTATGTTTCATGTCAATGCCTGGGGCACAGCCTACAATGGGCCGATGGTGGGCGCCAAGTTAGTATTCCCCGGGCCCAAGATGGCGGATGGCGAAACCCTAACTCGGCTTATCAACAATGAGAAGGTCAGCTGCGCCCTAGGTGTTCCCACCGTTTGGTTGGCGCTGGTTGATTACCTCAATAGGAGTGGAGAAACCGTCGAGTCCCTTAAAAACGTGGTGGTGGGTGGCGCCGCTTGCCCGCTGTCACTGATGAAAGAAATGGACAAACAGGGTGTGCGCATGAATGTAGCCTGGGGCATGACCGAAATGAGCCCTCTCGGTTGCTGCAATACCCCAATGGATTGGATGCAAGACCTTTCCGAGCAGGAGTTCGACGTGCAACGGGTTAAGGCTGGCCGCTTGGTGTATGGCGTAGAGATGAAAATTGTCGATGCCGATAATAATGAACTCCCTTGGGATGCCGTTTCATCTGGCACGTTGCTGGTAAAGGGCCCCTGGGTTTGCAGTGCCTACTACAAACTAGATAAGCCGCTCCTAGACAAAGATGGATGGTTTAATACAGGTGATATGGCGGCCATCGATAAGTATGGCTATGTGACTATCACTGACCGAGTTAAGGATGTGATTAAATCTGGCGGCGAATGGATTAGTTCTATCGAGGTTGAGAATGCTGCTATGGCGCACCCAGATGTTCAAGAGGCTGCTGTTATAGGAGTGCCCGACCCTAAATGGACCGAGAGGCCGCTATTGATTGTGATCCCCAGAGAGGGGGTAGAGGCCAACAAAGACAGCATACTGCAATCACTTCAGGGCAAGATTGCCAAATGGTGGATTCCCGAGGACTGTGCATTTGTCTCAGAAATTCCTCACACTGCCACAGGTAAGATTAGCAAAAAAGATCTGCGCCAACAGTTTGCCGATCACAGTTTACAGTGAGGCCCTGTCGGTTAAATAATTTGCACCGGCTACCAATCTCTAGCATTATTGCACCTCCAATATTGTCTGGTGTTATATGACTGATTTTTTTATTGCTCCATCTATCTTAGCTGCTGACTTCGCGCGACTTGGAGAAGAGGTTGACGCCGTGTTAGAGGCCGGTGCTGATATAGTGCACTTTGATGTTATGGATAATCATTATGTGCCCAATCTCACCATAGGGCCTATGGTCTGTAAGGCTTTGAGAGACTATGGTGTGACCGCGCCTATTGATGTGCATCTGATGGTGCAGCCAGTAGACGACCTGATTCGCATGTTTGCCGATGCCGGCGCCTCTTATATAACGTTTCATCCACAGGCGACCCAGCATATTGACCGCTCACTACAGTTGGTTCGTGAGTTGGGCTGCAAGTCTGGGTTGGTATTAAATCCAGCGACCAGCCTTGAAGAGGTGAATTGGGTGATGGATAAAATGGATATGCTATTGCTGATGTCAGTCAATCCCGGCTTTGGAGGTCAAAAATTTATACCCTCCACCCTAGATAAACTCAGGCAGGCGCGACAACTTATCGACAATAGCGGTTGCGATATTCGGTTACAAGTTGATGGTGGCGTTGGCGTCGATAATATAGGCGAGATTGCTGCGGCAGGGGCCGACACCTTTGTTGCCGGTTCAGCGATTTTTAGCCAGCCCGACTATGCTGAGGTAATTGCTAAGATGCGTGCGCAGTTAGCCAGCCTAAGTTAATTTACTGACCACAGAATATTGACTACAATGAAAGGTAAAGTAAGAGGGAAAGGTCTTGAAGAATAACAGTTTTGTACAGCAGGTGGTTAGCCGCCAGTGGCGGCGATGGCGCAACTAGCGTTGTCGGGGCGGTTGGTGCCCCAAAAATCAACCTGTTACATCACTAGGATATTCACATGACCCCTGAAAAATTCGCCGAACTGGCAGCTCAAAATTTTAACCGCATTCCGGTAACGCGTTCTGTGTTGGCCGATCTTGAAACCCCGCTGAGCGTTTACCTCAAACTTGCCCATGGGCCCAACTCCTACCTGTTTGAATCAGTTCAGGGGGGTGAGAAATGGGGTCGATATTCGCTGATTGGGCTACAGACATCAACAGTGCTAAAAGTTTACGGGCAGCGGCTTGAGATCATTCGCGATGGCAAGCCGATGGTCAACCGCCAGACCACAGATCCACTGGCCGAAGTAGAGCGGTTTCGACAGCTTTTTAGTATGCCAGATTTGCCAGATTTGCCGGATTTGCCCAGATTTACCGGTGGATTGGTGGGTTACTTTGGCTACGATACGGTACGCTTTGTTGAATCGCGGTTGGCCAACAGTGCGCCCAAAGATGAATTGGGCACCCCGGATATTTTGTTGATGGCCTCGGATGAGGTGGCAATTTTTGATAATTTGTCGGGCAGCTTAATGTTGGTTGTTCACGTGGATGCAAAAGAACTTGAGGGTTTGCAAAAGGCCAATGCTAGGCTAGATGAGCTAGAGGCCAGATTGGCGAAGCCGGCACCAGCATTGCCAGATATGAACAATGCTGGAGAAGGTATTCCCGAGGATGCCTTTAAATCCAGTTTTGGGCGCGATCAGTTTTTAGCTACAGTGGATAAAATTAAGGACTACATAATGGCGGGCGACGCCATGCAGGTGGTGCCATCCCAGCGGCTCTCTGCACCATTCAATGCCTCTCCAATCAACCTTTACCGAGCACTGCGCCGCTTAAATCCCTCGCCCTATATGTATTTCTTAAATTTAGATGATTTTCATATAGTTGGATCATCGCCAGAGGTATTGGCTCGATTAGAGGAGGGTCAGGTGACCGTGAGACCTATTGCGGGCACCAGACGACGCGGTAGAACCGAGGACGAAGATCTGGCTATGGAAAAGGAAATGCTTGCCGACCCCAAGGAAATTGCCGAGCATCTTATGCTGATTGATTTGGGGCGCAATGACGTGGGTCGCATTAGTGAAGCGGGCACAGTGGAAGTCACCGAAAAAATGGTGGTTGAGCGCTACTCCCATGTGATGCATATCACCTCCAATGTGGTGGGCGAGGTCACGGCTGATATGGGGCCTATTGAAGTCCTCAAAGCGACACTGCCTGCAGGCACATTGAGTGGTGCTCCCAAAATCCGTGCCATGCAAATTATTGATGAAGTAGAGCCGGTAAAACGCGGTATTTACGGGGGTGCGGTGGGATATATAGGCTGGAATGGCAATATGGATACCGCGATTGCCATTCGCACCGCGGTGATCAAAGATGGTGTGTTACATGTTCAGGCTGGAGCCGGCGTAGTTGCCGACTCCATACCTGAGCTTGAGTGGAAAGAGACTATGAATAAGGCTCGCGCAATTATGCGCGCGGCGGCAATGGTCTGCACTGAGGTGGGCAAATGATTTTAATGATCGATAATTACGATTCGTTTACCTACAACGTGGTGCAATATTTAGCCGAATTAAAAGCCGATGTTCAGGTGTATAGAAACGATGAAATAAGCATTGCCGATATTCAGAAAATGGCACCGGATAAGCTAGTTATCTCTCCTGGCCCCTGCACCCCAAACGAGGCGGGCATCTCGGTCGAGGCCATCAGTACATTCGCCGGGAAAATTCCCATACTGGGCATCTGCTTGGGACATCAGAGTATAGGGCAGGCTTTTGGTGGCGAGGTGATCCGCGCCAAGCAGGTTATGCATGGTAAAACTTCCCCAATTTACCATAATAATACAGGGGTATTTAAAGGCCTGAGCAACCCTTTCGAGGCGACGCGATATCACTCGTTGGTCATTGCCCAGGACAGTCTGCCGGACTGTCTAGAGGTGATGGCTTGGACTCAAAATAAAGACGGTTCTGTGGATGAAATAATGGGAGTCCGGCATAAACAGTTGGCGGTTGAGGGTGTGCAGTTTCACCCAGAGTCCATTCTCACTCAGCACGGCCATGATTTGCTGAATAATTTTCTTAAAGGTTAAGCTGTGGATATTAATCAAGCGTTAGAAATTGTCGTCAATAAAGAGCACCTAAATGCAGAATCTATGCGCGATGTTATGCGGCAGATTATGACCGGCCAAGCCACTCAGGCTCAGATAGGAGCTTTTTTAGTTGCCCTGCGTATGAAGGGAGAAACTATCGATGAGATTGCTGGTGCGGTTGAGGTTATGCGTGAACTGGCGACGGGTGTCGAGGTCTCTGGGGACTATCTAGTGGACATTGTTGGAACCGGCGGCGATGAGTCAAACCTATTTAATGTCTCCACCGCATCCACCTTTGTGGTGGCGGCCTCGGGCGGGCAAGTAGCCAAACATGGCAATCGCTCGGTCAGCAGTAGCAGTGGTGCTGCCGATCTTCTTGAGGCCGCGGGGGTTAATTTAAATCTAAAACCCGATCAGGTCGCCCTCTGCGTTAAAGAACTGGGTGTAGGCTTTATGTTTGCGCCGGCTCACCACAGTGCCATGAAGCATGCAATCGGGCCGCGGCGGGAGCTGGGGTTGCGAACTATCTTTAACATCTTGGGCCCCATGACCAATCCCGCTGGCGTCAAACAACAGCTGATTGGTGTCTATGAGCAGTCGCTGTGCCGACCCATGGCAGAGGTCCTCGGGCGATTGGGGGCCAAGCATATTATGGTGGTGCATTCGGCAGATGGGCTGGATGAGATCAGCATAGCCGCTGAGACGTTTGTCGCCGAATATAAAGATGGAGCTATCACCGAATATAAAATTAATCCCGAAGAATTTTTCTCGACGCGACAGAGTCTGCAGGGCCTATCTGTGACCAATGCGCAACAGTCTCTCGCATTAATACTGGACGCACTGGGCAAACAAAAAGGGGCCAATGCGGCCAAGGCAGCGGATCTTATAGCGATTAATTCAGGAGCTGCGCTCTATGTGGCGGGCTGTGCCAACGACTTAAAACAGGGTGTAGCCATGGCACAGGACGCCATTCAATCAGGGTTGGCCAAAGCTAAAATTTCAGATTTCACCGCCTTTACGGCGGCCCAGGCAGATGCCTAAGTACTGTCTAGAGAGATAACTAATGAAAATGGATACACCTACGGTATTAAAAAAAATCCTAACTCGAAAGCGAGAGGAGGTCACTGAGCGGCAATCTAGGGTCTCTTTGGATCAAATACACAAAGAAATTGAGATTGCCGCGCCGCCGCGCGGGTTTGCCGCAGCCTTGGCGGCAAAAATAGCAGCGGATCAGCCTGCGGTAATTGCAGAAATTAAAAAAGCCTCTCCCAGCAAAGGGGTTATAAGGGAGCATTTCGACCCGGTTGCTATAGCAAAAAGTTATCAGCAGGGCGGCGCCACCTGCCTGTCGATTCTAACTGATATAGATTTTTTTCAAGGGGCTGATGAGTATCTGAAAACTGCTCGCGCTGCCTGCGCACTGCCGGTGATTAGGAAAGACTTTATTATTGATGAGTATCAACTCTATGAGTCTCGTGCTCTTGGAGCAGATTGTGTGCTGTTGATTGTTGCAGCGCTGGAGCCCTCAAAGCTCAAGAGGCTTCATGAAGTTGCGCTATCTGTGGGTTTGGATGTATTGATCGAAGTTCATAATCAAGCAGAGCTCGAGTTGGCTCTCGACTTGGATAATCAAATGCTGGGCATCAACAATCGCAACCTCCATACCTTCGAGGTGTCGCTGGAAAACACCTATCAATTATTAGACAAGATTCCTGAAGATCGGATTATTATCACTGAAAGCGGAATCAATAGCAGGCAAGATGTTCTGGCAATGCGCAACAAAAAGGTCAATGCCTTTTTAGTCGGCGAAGCCTTTATGCGCAGTGATGAACCCGGGCAGCAACTCAGGGAGTTTTTTGGCTAAAGGGGGGTTAGTGCGCAAATGGCAATTGCCGAGAGCCTTTTCCAAAAACCACTATGGTCTTTCCGGACAGCGAGATTAATTCACTTTCCTCGAAGTTTTTGAGTGCGCGACCAACCATTTCCCGTGAGCAGCCGACCAGTTTTGCGATCTCCTGTCGCGTTGCGCGTATTTGGGTGCCCTGTCCATGTAGTGTCGCATCTGGCTCTTGGCATAAGGAGAGCAGTGTGTGCGCCACGCGGCCGCTGACATCTAGAAACGCCAGATTACAGACCCTGCGCGATGTATTGCGCAGCCGCTTTACCACCTGCTTGCTCACGGCGAATAGAAACTCTGGGTGTTTTGTGTTCAGTTCAAAAAATTTGTCGTAGCTAATTTCTCCCAGCTCGCAATTTGATTTAGCGCGAATGCAGGCACTGCGACGCTGTTCTTCAAACAGCCCCATCTCGCCGACAAAATCTCCGGGATTAAGATAGGCCAGTGTAATTTCTTTGCCCTCATTATCCTCCACCACTGCGGCAACTGATCCGGAGATAATGTAATACAATGTATCACTCTGATCTCCCGAATAGAGAATGGTGCTTTTTGCGGCATGCTTGCTCTTGCGACAATGGATTAAGAGTATTTCTATATTTTGTAAACAGGGATCTGCTTGTATAATTGCCACACTTTATCTCCATATCCTGATATCACGAGGCTCGAAAATCCGTTTTCTCGTGTCCTAAATTAGGTTGGTACACAGTACTATACTAGTAAAGATTGCAGTCTTTTGTATAAATTTTTATGGCTAGGATAGTAAAATCAAATTGTACAAATAGATGTTTGAGGATCAAAAAAATGAAAGCAGTAGTCAAGTGGGTAGACGGTGTAATGTTCCTCGGTGAGTCCGGCAGTGGACATGCTGTAGCTATGGATGGTGCGCCGGATCAGGGTGGCAGAAATATAGCAGCTCGCCCTATGGAGATGCTGCTTATTGGGCTCGGTGGTTGCGCCTCCTTTGATGTTTTGACCATGTTAAAGAAAGGCCGACAACAGGTGACTGATTGTAGAGCAGAGTTAGAGGCAGAGCGTGCGGATACAGTGCCGGCAGTATTTAGCAGCATACATATTAAATTTATTGTCTGCGGCACTGAATTAAAGGAGACACAGGTTAAAAGAGCGGTTGCACTGTCAGCGGAAAAGTACTGTTCTGCATCTATTATGTTGGAGGCTGCTGGGGTCGCTATTACTCACAGCTATGAGATACAGCAGGCGTAGAGCATATTGCGGCAGGATATTGGATAACTGTAAAAGGCACAAATAAAAAAGGGAGCCTAAAGAAGGCTCCCATAAAATTCTTTGGATAAACCACAAAGAGGGATTGGGGGGGTACAGAAAGATGCCAATTACTCGAGACCTTTCTAGGGCGCGCAGACTAATGTCGTTGCAGCCATAAATCAAATGCATTTATTGCATATCTACTATAACAATATGTAATGACCTCTAAGACAGGCAAAAAAAAGGGCCCTAGCGGGCCCTTATAAAAAATCCTATAGCAAGGATTAAGGGGGTTAAAACTTTGAATTTGTTTAAGCGTTAAGCTACTTTTTCGGCTGCTGTTTTACAGCTTGACGAGTTAGAAGTCTTGCGCTTTCCAGAAGTCTTGCGCCTAGGCGTCTCCAGCTTTGCGAATTCATCTCTGGCTATTTCCATACCGGTAAGTCCAGTAAAACCAAGTAATAAATATACAAGTGCCATGTCTTCAATCTCCTCTGTGTTAAATAAGCGCAATCGCTTTATGGGTGACACTATAGTAATTTCCATGTCATAATCCAAATGCATTGTTTGCATTAAGAGTATGCGTTTTTGTAATATGCTGGTGCAATTAGGAGGTAAGATCAATGAACTTACAGAAGTTCTCTCGTCTAGATTTGAATTTATTGGTTTCGTTACAGGCCCTCCTAGAAGAAAAAAGTGTGACTAGGGCCGCTCGACGATTATATATAACCCAGCCTGCTATGAGTCGCGTGTTGCAGCGCTTGCGGGATCAATTAGAAGACCCGCTGTTTACGCGCATCGGCAATGAATTGGTGCCCACTCCAAAAGCCAGAGACCTGCAGCTGCGCTTGCCAAGGCTGCTAGATAGTATCTTGGAGGTGGTTACCGAAGGAGAGTTTGATCCAGCTACCTATATTGGAGAGATCACTATAGCGGTTCCAGAATTTGTGGCCATTTCATTGATCTCCGAGTTGACTCGAGTGGTCACTGAGCAGGCTCCCGGATTGATTCTATCTATATCCAGCGAAACTGAGTCTGTGCAAGGAGAATTGGCTGAGGGTGTGTTGGATTTCGCAATTGATATAGACAGGGTTATCAGTGAAGATATCAGTTCCAAAAGGTTGGCAATTTTCACCCCCTCAATATGGATGCGAGAGGGACACCCGCTGGCTGCCAAGTCGGAGATTGCTCTTGACGAGATCTTGGAATACCCGTTCGTTCAATACTACCTGCTTATTTCGAAGCGTGTTAGCGCGCGTACCGATGCCCGGTTTGATAGAGCGCTTCGGGATCTCGGGCGCAAGCGTAAAAAAGCCTTGGTAACCAACCAATTGATGACCGCAATGGAGACGGTTTGTGACACCGACTGTTTGATGGTCGCGGCCAAATACGGCCTTGCTATGGAGCGGGAGATGTATAGGATAGTGCGCAAGCGCTATCCTACAGAATTGCCTCATGTTGAAACAATTCCCTTGGTTTTGCTACAGCACAGGCGAACTGCAAGCTCGCCGATACATCATTGGATATCCAGTAAGATCGTCGAATCGATCAAGGAATGGCAGAGAGATATTGATGCCGACAGTAAAAGCTAGCCTAGATTCTATAGCTGCTCTGAGTCATTGCCGATGACACCAGAGTCATTAATTTTTTGACCGGTTTGGGAAACTGATAACCGCCGGCCGCCAGTGCTGATTGTGCATGTTTCTCTTCGTCAACAAGCATTTGCTCCACTACAGAGCGGCTCTTTTTATCTTCGGTGGGGAGCTCATCGAGATGTTTTTGCAGATGTTTGCACACCTGATCTTCGGTGGCGGCCACAAAGCCAAGACTAAGTTTATCGCTAACTAGTCCGGCACCGGCGCCAAGCGCAAATGACATTGCATACCATGCGGGGTTAAGGGCGCTGGTCTTGCCACCCAGCTCCGCTAGTCGCTCTTCACACCATGCCAGATGATCAATTTCTTCCTCGGCGGCCTGTTCCATCTGTTTGCCCACCTCGGGCAACTTAGCAGTTAGCGCCTGGCCCTGATAGAGTGCCTGTGCGCAGATTTCGCCGGCGTGGTTGACGCGCATCAAGCCTATGGCGTGGTGGCGCTCCTGTTCCGACAGTTCAGATTCCTGAATATTGGATGCTGGAGAAAGCCGATCTGGCTTTGGCGCATTGCCAAAAGCCGTTCGCAAGCCCAGATCAATCTGGCTTAAAAGTTGGTCTATTGAAGAAAGTTGTCTTTGTCCCATCGTACTATTTAGTCTACCCGTCTTCAGTGCAGTTGAATTCTATCAGTGAATTGCCGCTTTTTAATGACCAGCACAGGCAGGTAGGCCAAGGCAAAGAAGCCCATTGCCAGTAGCTCGACCACCAGAATATAGATTGGCCAAGGTCCGAACAGATCCAGTATAGATGGATTGATCGGTTTTGCCATCAAATAAAAATAGTTTGCATCTAACAACAGGTTGATGGGCATCAGTGCTAAAACGTAAATATTTAGCCAGACAAAGGTCCTGACAATACCTTTGGCTGTCGGATACAGTTGGAAGCGCAGCAGATAATGGATCACCAGAATTACCAAGCCCACATGAGTAATCCAGTATTTAAAAAAACCATAGGTTGGAAAACCAACATATAAATCTGGGGTAATGACCGACTGCAAGGTTCCAGCCATCACCATAAAATAGACTATTTCAAAATACTTATGGTTGGGGTTCCAAAACAGCCAAGGGGCCAACAGTGCAAATAGGTTGCAGGTGGATAGTGGCAGATGTACGGCTATATCGAACCGACCTAGCCCAATACTCAGTGCAATATAAACCACTAGCGTCAGAGCCAGAAACAGCGAGAGTAAGCGGCCGATTAACAGATTTTGGCTGCGCTTTAGCCGTCGACCCACAACAACCAGCAGTATTAACAGGGCTAGAGACAGCAGTATTGTGACAAAATGGGCTTGGCTGAATGAGCTAAAAGGTATATCGCTTCGAAAAAAGGCTGTGCCGGACATCAGTGTACGCCTCTGTTGTTAACAGGGTTAGCAATTTTTCCCTTCGCGCAGTATTGCCCTCCAGGCAATATCATCTCGGTAAAACATATTATCCCAGCTTATATTAGAGGCCAACTTATAGGCCTGTTGCTGTGCATCCGAAACATTGTCACCCAATGCGGTAGCGCAGAGTACGCGGCCGCCGTTAGTGCAAATATCACCCTCTGTTTGGGCGGTTCCGGCATGAAAAACTTTCTCAGAAACAGTATTGGATAGATTTCCCTGTGTTGGGGTTGGCAGGCCGCTGATAATATCGCCTTTGCGATAACTACCCGGATAGCCGCCAGCTGCCAGCACCACCCCCACTGAGGGTCGACTGTCCCAGACTGTCTGCTCTCTATCCAGTTGTCCTTGCAGTGCAGCTAGGCAATGATCGACAAGATCGGACTGCAAGCGCAGCATAATCGGCTGTGTCTCCGGATCGCCAAAACGGCAATTATATTCGATCACCTTGGGGGTGCCGTCGGCCATAATCATCAACCCAGCATACAGAAAGCCGGTATAACGATTGCCCTCCTCAGCCATACCTTTAACGGTTGGATAAATAACCTCGTCCATGACTCGTTGATAGATAGTGGCATCCACCACCGGTGCTGGTGAATAGGCGCCCATGCCTCCGGTATTGGGGCCGGTATCGCCAACGCCCACTCGTTTATGGTCTTGGCTGGTTGCCATGGGTAGCACATGGGTGCCGTCGGCCATCACAATAAAACTAGCTTCTTCACCATCCAAAAATTCTTCAATTACCACGCGGTGTCCAGCTTCGCCAAAGGCGTTGCCCGCCAGCATATCTCGCACCGCGGCCTCTGCCTCTTCTAGGGCCATGGCCACAATGACTCCCTTGCCAGCGGCAAGACCATCGGCTTTTACAACAATAGGTGCTCCCACTTGCTGCAAATAAGCCAGTGCCGCATCTACATCAGTAAAGGTTTCGTAGTTGGCGGTAGGGATTTGGTGGCGTGCCAAAAAGTCTTTGGTAAATGATTTTGAACCCTCGAGCTGAGCGGCGCCAGTGGAGGGTCCAAAAATAGGCAGTTTGCGGCTGGCAAAGTAATCCACAATGCCGTCAACTAGGGGTTGCTCTGGGCCGACAATGGTCAAGCCTACATGGTTTGACTCGGCAAAATCAGCCAGTGCCTCGAAATTATCCACGCCGACGGCAATATTTTTCAGGTCCGGCTCAATCGCTGTTCCGGCATTTCCCGGCGCAACAAAAACAGTCTCGACTTTTGATGATTGCGCGGCCTTCCATGCCAGTGCGTGTTCGCGGCCCCCAGAGCCAATAACCAATACATTCATAGTATAAAACTTTCACTGCTATATTTTGATGGTTTGGATTGTATCAAAGTGCACAGCCACAGCGGTAAAAAACCATAGGCGCATTTAAATTAATCAAATCTAGTGCCGGAAATGGCGCATACCGGTAAATACCATAGCCATGCCGTGCTCATTGGCCGCCGCTATCACTTCATTGTCGCGCATAGAGCCACCGGGCTGAATAATACAGCCAATTCCCGCTTCGCCCGCATTATCTATACCGTCGCGGAAGGGGAAAAAGGCATCGGATGCCATCACCGCACCCTTCACTTCAAGACCTGCGTGTTCGGCTTTGATAGCGGCGATACGAGCGCTATTAATACGGCTCATCTGTCCCGCGCCCACGCCAACAGTTTGATGGTTTTTAGCGTAGACAATGGCATTGGACTTAACCATTTTGGCGACTTTCCAAGCAAACAGCATATCCGCCATCTCCTGCTCGGTGGGCACCCGCTGGGTCACCACTTTCAGGTCTTTCTGGTCGATCATGCCATTGTCGCGGTCCTGAATCAGCAGGCCGCCATTCACTCGTTTATAGTCAAAATCTTGCGGGCGTTGATTATTCCAGCTACCGCACTCCAAGAGACGCACATTTTTCTTAGCGCTGACCGCAGTGATGGCTTCAGCAGCTACCGAAGGCGCAATAATCACCTCCACAAACTGTTTTTCGCAAATAGCGGCGGCAGTGGCGGCATCCAGTTCGCGGTTAAAGGCGATAATGCCGCCGAACGCGGATTCTGGATCTGTGGCAAAAGCCAGATCGTAGGCGCTTCCTATATCTGTCGCCACTGCAACCCCGCAGGGATTGGCGTGTTTAACGATTACGCAGGCGGGTTGCTCGAATTGTTTAACGGTTTCCAATGCGGCATCTGTATCCGCAATATTATTAAAGGACAGCTCCTTACCCTGTAGCTGTGTTGCGGTTGCCACGCTGGCTTCCGCAGGCTTGGCCTGAGTATAGAAAGCGGCTTTTTGGTGGGGATTCTCACCATAGCGCATAGCCTGAGTTTTCACATACTGCACATTGTAGGTGTCTGAAAAATCGCGTTTGGCATTCGCTGTGTCACGGGCGCCAAAGTGGTTGGCAATCATGCCGTCATAAGCAGCGGTATGTTCAAAGGCTTTAACCATCAGTTTGTATCTGGTCTTATAGTCCATCTGCCCTTGATTGCCCTGCATTTCTTCAATCACGCTTTGGTAGTCACTCGCGTTAACGACAATTGCCACATCGCGATGATTTTTCGCCGCTGAGCGCACCATGGCGGGCCCGCCAATATCAATATTTTCAATGGCTGTAGGCAGATCGCAATTGGGATCTGCCACAGTGGCGGCAAAGGGATAGAGATTAACCACCACCATATCAATGGCTTTAATGCCGTGCTCGTCCATCACCTGTTCGTCGGTGCCGCGCCGACCTAAAATACCGCCGTGAATTTTTGGGTGCAATGTTTTGACTCGGCCATCCATCATTTCCGGAAAGCCCGTATAGTCCGACACTTCTGTCGCCTGAATGCCCTGTTCTTTAAGTAGGCGGAAGGTGCCACCAGTGGACAGTATCTCTACCCCCTGATCATTGAGCGATCGGGCAAATTCAACAATGCCGGTTTTATCTGAAACACTGATTAGGGCGCGGGAGATTTTTCTTGGTTCGCTCATGAAGTCCTCTGGTTATTTAAAGAAGGTTGTACTGTTTTAATTTTTTGCGCAGGGTGCCGCGGTTAAGACCCAGCAACTCCGCAGTTTTACTCTGATTTTGGCGGGTATAATTCATTGCGGCTTCAAGTAATGGCGGTTCCACTTCAGCCATAACAAGATTGTAAAGATCTCTGGTATCCTGACCATCCAAATCCTCAAAATAGCGCTGCATAGCTTCAGCTACATGGTCTCGAAGTGACTGCCGATGGGTAAATGTTATCTGCGCAGGGTCGCCATCTATATTGGCCATTGCTGGTGAATTATCTAGTTCAGAGGTCATGCCGCCCGCTCCTGATACTGCAGCTTGGAAAACAATTGCTCGAGCTGTTGTTGCTGTTGCAATCTGCTTTCAAGTCGATTGAATACTCGGGTAAACGCCTTGCCCTCAGGTAGCCAATCGCTGTACCAGCCAATATGTTTTCTGGAGATTCTCACGCCGCCCACTTCGCCGTAAAAAGCGTGCAGATCAGTCAGATGTCGGCACATTATTTTGCCGATTTCATGCAAACTGGGAGCTGGCAGCAGTTCTCGATGCTGTAAATAGTGGTTAATCTGCTTAAAAATCCATGGATTGCCCTGAGCGCCGCGCCCAATCATTACGGCACTGGCGCCGGTCTTTGCGAGCACCGCATCCGCTTGCTGAGGTGTTGTAATATCGCCATTGGCAATCACCGGTATAGAAACCGTATCCACCACCTGCGCTATGCTGTCGTATTCCACTTCACCCACAAAGCGACAGGCTTTAGTGCGGCCGTGGATGGCCAGCGCCGCAATACCGGCATCTTCAGCAATATTGGCGATAGTCACCGCGTTGCGATTTTGGCGATCCCAGCCGGTGCGTATTTTTAAAGTTACCGGCACATCCACCGCATCCACCACCGCGCGCAAAATGCTCTCGACTAACAGAGGGTCTCTTAGCAGAGCCGAGCCGGCGGCGCGTTTGCAGACTTTTTTTGCCGGGCAGCCCATATTGATATCAATAATTTCCGCACCCTGTGCAACATTAAAGCGCGCTGCCTCCGCCATCATCTGCGGATCATAGCCAGCGAGCTGCACAGATTTGGGTGAAGGCTCATTGCCAAATTGGATACGCAGGCGAGATTTTCGCGTCGACCAGGTGCTGGGATCCGCTGCCACCATCTCCGAAACTACCAGCCCCGCACCCATTTCTCGGCAAAGTTGCCGAAAGGGCAGGTCGGTAACCCCAGCCATAGGAGCCAGCAGGGTTTTTTGCGATATTTGATAGGGGCCAATACTAAACAAGATGCAATCTGCGCTTAATTTAAACAACGGGGGGCAATAATAACCTGTGCACTGCTGATTAAAAAGTGATCAATTTAAAAAAGTGAATTTAACGACCTAATCAATGATTAATAGTTATGGCCAGCCTTTTAGCGGACCTTAGAAGCCGCCAATTGCACCCAGTCATCTTCAATGGTGGCGGGTTCAAAATAAAAGTATCTGGAATAGGGCGCGGTGACCTGATCAATTTGATGGCTTAATATGCCCGACAGGCACAGCTGCCCAGCGGGCAGAGTCAGCGAGCTGATGTGCTCTGCTAGCTCAATAAG
>JANXGQ010000086.1 GCA_024959305.1 Porticoccaceae bacterium
ACAGCCTGTGCGATATTTAAGTAGCCGCGGCTCAGTAATCATATCGCCCGAAATATTGTTTGTTAATGTGCTCTGAGCCTCATCATCAGACATAAAGCGGCTGCTATACACAATGCCGTTGCCAACCCTGCTTTGCAGTGGGATTCGCCATTGCCAACCGGAAGCATGTGCTATTGCCCTTGTATAGGGAGGCGGCGGCTCGGTGGCGGTTGTCTGCACGGCAATAGCTCTATCTGAGAACAGCCAATGGCTCCAATCCTCGAACTCTACACCGAGTGCATCACCCAATAGCAGAGAACGGAATCCAGTACAGTCGATAAATAAATCACCCTCAATAAGCTCTCCGCTTTCTAACAGTAGAGCCTTTATGTCACCGGATTGCCGATCTTTCTGGACTTGCTTAATCATTCCCTCAACGCGGCGAACCCCAGCTTTCTCACTGATCTGTCGCAGGTATTTTGCATAGCGCGTTGCATCGAGATGAAAGGCAAAATTTAATCTGGTGTCGTCTATTGCGGTCGCGAATTTACCGGCCTTGGCGGCTTTCAATTCGAGACAATAATCCTCTAGGCTGCCGCCGAACCCCTGAGCCCGCGCTTCTAACCAGAATTCGTGAAACTCTGCCATCCATGAGCGCTGGCCAATTTCCCCAAAGGAGTGGATATAACTTTCGCCTAGGTCTCCCCAGTTATCGAAAACAATGCCCAACTTAAACGTGGCCTGAGTTGCGCGCATAAATTCCTGCTCATCAATTTTCATGATGCGGTGAAAATTACGCATGGGTGGAATAGTCGCCTCGCCGACACCAACGGTTCCAATGGCATCAGATTCAACTAGCCTGATATCCACTAGGCCCGCTAATCGGGTCGAAAGACCGCAAGCTGCCAACCAGCCAGCTGTTCCACCCCCCGCAATAACCACTTTTAACATTGTTATATCTCTCCCAGAAAGAAACCCTGTTCAGGGCTTCTAACGATTTAGTTTGTTTTTCACCAAGGCTCGCAGGCGTCGAACTGTGTCGTTATCAAGATCCGCCAAAGCGCCCTGAATAGCTGGAGGCAGATGCTCTCGCGGCGTTTCCGGTGAGCCAAACACATAGTAATCAAACACTTCTCGCCAGGCTTTCTTTTCAGCCTCAGAACGGTCTCTAAGACCCATAATGGCATGCATAACAATATCCAAGGGGTTGCCCATATAGGCCGGTGCCGTAAGCCACCAGAAATTAATCATAATATTAAAGGGCGACAAGGCCTCAACCTGATGCCACCACATGCTGGGATAGTAAACCGCATCGCCCGGCTGCAAATCTACCACCACTGCCGCCTCCAATGCCTCGCGAACACGCGGAAAGCGCTGCAAATCGGGATTTTTGAGATCCACCATGCTTATCACCTGTCCACCGGGGGTCGGCTCTAGGGGGCCGGGGTATAAATTGTGAATCTGCTCAGGCGGAAACAGAGTAAAGCGACGCGCGCCCAGTACACAGCAGGCTAGGTTGCTGGGCACATCATAGTGCGCCGCCGCAATTGACTCAGTACCTACCCAAACCTTGGATAGTGGCTTGTTATTGGCAAAAATTGAATGATTAAACGACAGGTTATTTTGTTCGCGAAGCCCAGGAAAGCATTCATCTAATGTGAGCGAGTTCATATAGCAGTAAGAGCGCTCGGGATTGTTCTTGTTATCGCGAATTTGGGCGAATATTTCAGCGAGCTCAAGGTACTTGCTTTGGTAATTAAACCCTGTGCAATCATGGTTATAAAAAAACCGCGCCTTAGTCTCAGGTGGCGCAATATACACACCTACAGGCTTGCCGCTAGAGTGACTTTGCAACATCTGCATGGCATTGTCTGGCGACTGTTTGCCCGCTTGAACCAGCCCCCAGCCGGAAACCAAGCCTCGCAAAATAACCGGCCCGTCCGCTTGAAGAAGTTTATCGAAAGGAATCTGATCGGGTTTTACGCCCTCTAGAACAGAAACTTGGCTTTCTACATGACTCGTCATATATTTATTTTTATGTTACTGAGCTATGGCCATTTTCTTGTTTTTTAGCTCAATTAGTTTATTAAAGTTACCCATGGAAGACAGCGCAAAATAAACAAGGCCTAGAGCCCCAGCCTTATTAAGTTTTTGCAAATTCTCAGCATCCAACTGGGCTAACTTATCTTTATTGATACAGTAATAATCGCTCAAATTAACACTAGAAATATTGCTCAACGAAATTTCTATATTAACCGGCTCAAACAATCCCATAGAGTCCAGTGTTGAAAAAAGCTTATCATCCAGCACTGCACCCTGATGGACCACCTGAAGGATTTGCATTACTTTTTCCAGATAAGGCGTGTCTCCTCCATAGGCGAGAAATAGCGGCTGTCCACTTTCAGTACCGACCCTTGGGTTATCCATATCAATATGAATGACCGGCTCCTTGACCGCTTTGCCATCAACTTCGCGGCTTTGAAAGCCGATAAGAAATGGGCCGCGGGCCAATACCGCCGGCACATAGTTACCCAGCCAACCATCATCGCCCAAAAATAGGTTTTCGTCCTTCTCAAAGCCCAGAATTACATGAGCTTGGAAAGTATCGGCTTTGGCATCTTTATAAAATAGAATCGGGTATTCTTTATGAAGATCATCAAATTCGCTAGAAAAGGCCAGTGCTCGGTTGACGTTATCACCATATTCAGCGCTGTGGTTGGAGTCAATTTTTAAATCTTTATGTTCGACGTTATTTAAGAGTACAGCTTTACTCATATTATTATCCAGTCATTTACTGCTATAGGCGTTTCAGTCCAGTCCGCCATTGTAAAATAAGGCCTCCGGTTTTACTCGGAGGCCTTATCAGAACTGCTACAACTTTTCCTTTGTACTAACTTTTTCCTTGTACTAAACAGCACTCTCCCTGATAACAGCTGTTGCCAGAGAGAGCAGTTTACGCACCTTAGAACGTATATCTTGCAGATAATACGTAGCGCGGATCAAGCTCTTGCACAAAGAAAGCAGCAGTTTCGGTACGCCCGTACTTGCGCTGACCTTCGCCAGTTAGATTGATCGCATCCAAGGACAGGGTAATACCGGAGTCCATTTCATAACTTACGTTCAAGTCTAACTGCTCAACAGCAGCAACGTACTCTGGGTTACGAGTACTACCCACTGAACGGTTAACTTGGTTTAAGAAGTCATCACGCCAGTTGTAGGCCAATCGAGCAGAAAGGCCATCTTTCTCGTAAATTGCCACTAGGTTAAGAGTATCACTTAGACCGGGAAGTGCAAACTGATCTTGATCAGGATCCGATCCGTTGTCATAACCAATATCACCCTCTACGGTGGTGTAGTTAAACTGGTAACCAAACCCAGTATCAGCAAAGAAATGCTGAGACGCAATTTCAAAACCGTAGATTTCAGCATCCTGAGCGTTGGTAGGACTTCTTACAGCAAAGTTTATATCAGGGTCTGTTGCAACAGGGGTTACATCATAAGCGCTAAATATAGCATCATGGAACTCCTGTTCAGAGGCATATTCAGCTGCTTTTGCCTCATACATTGCCTGACCCGTTGCTCCAGTAAAGTCGCCAGCATTTTGTAGAATCGCTGTCATAGAGAAAAGTCTATCTTCACTTTCCGCTAAACCTGAAGCAGCCAACTGGGTGATTGCATCAGCCATATAAGTACCATTAGATGCCGTAGCGTCTTTTAAGCCAAATAATGACTGAGTGGTCTGCTGAATACCGATAAAGTTAGATACATTTTTCTGGTAAAAACCAACCGAGAAATAATTAGCTTCGTCGTAGTAGTATTCCACAGACAGATCAAAGTTATTTGATTCTAGAGGATTTAGAGCCGCATTACCCTGATCGGCAGAAGGACTATCACCCAAATGTGTGATACGACTAGGAGAATTTACCGTAGTAGCCGTATACATCTGGTTGTACTGCGGACGAGCTAGGGTTTTACTAAATGACGCACGACCTTTTACATTATCGGTGATATCTACAGATATATCTAAGCTAGGTAGCAAAGTACTGTAGGAGTATTCGCCCACTAAGTTTTCTGCACCAGAACCTAGAGTAAACGTAAAGTCATTGTTGGACTCCCAAACAAAGGCATTGGGAACTGCTTGCTCAGAGGTAGAAGTCACATCAGTACTTTCCCAACGCAGACCTGCAACCACATTGACTGGCATTCCACCAACATCACCATCCATAGTAACCTGACCATAAGCGGAAAGCGTATCTTCCTCAACCAAATTATTATCAGAGCTATTTACAGGCATGTTAGCTGGATCATAACCATAGGTTGACGCTATAGCATTTAGGAACGCCAACGGATCAGTTTTCCATGAAACTGAACCCAAGGCAATTGGAGTGGTCTCTCCAGCTGGCGGAGAAACACCAGCAACACCGGTTCCTTGATAATCAAATTCAGCCAGTGTATTAACCTGCTCAACAAGACCTTCTGGAACATCACCAGGATGGTCAACACCCCAGCCACCTAGGGCGTTGGAACCAGACTGGCGAGTTTGTTGCATCGCCGAACTCATATAGCCCACACCAAAATCAACCTCAACGCCATCCGACACAACCAGATTGCCGTCGAAGGCGAACTGGTCAATCTCGGCCACTTGGTCAGAACTGGCGAACTGAGTCACCTGAGAACCGACATCGGCCAGATCGAAAATACCGTTATTATTACCCTTATTCTCATCATCAATAGAGGCAATACCCTGTGGTATTTCCTGACCGAAATCAACCGCTTGCCAACCTGCAGTAGCACCGGCAACGTTCATACGCAGTACGTTGTTACCCTGAGGACCGTTTCCGCCACTCTTAGCTTCTGAAGATGCAGCATCAATGCTTAGACTGAGTTCGTCGCTTACATTCCAATCCAAGTTTAAACCAATCGACTCAAGCGTATCCTTGGTTCCCATATCCAGATTCTGGAAGAAGAAGTCCTTGCCGCCATCTACATCTTCTGCAAATAATACAGGCGCTGCCACAACTGGGTTGCCATCATATTCCACATAATCGGCGGTGCCGTTAAACCATAGACCATCAATCAATGAAGTAGAATCCATCACATTTTCGGCATAGGTAGCATCAGCGGTAATGGTCATATCATCGCTGGGAGCAAACTGTATAGTTAACAAGGCATTGGTACGCTTGCGCTCATCATGGTTAGAACCTAAACCAAGGTTAGTTGGTCTGTACACTAGCTGACCATCTTTTGGCGTATTGACAATAGTAGCGGTTGGTCTAAGACCCAAGTTTGCCTTGCTTCCTGCTACATCTGATGCATCCCAAGTACGCAAGCCAAATTCCTCAACACTGGCATGGCGGCTACCGGAATCACGCTCTTGAACACTACCAAACAGAGAGACACCCAAGGTAGCATCGTCGTTAGCCCAGCTATACAACCCGCTTACTTCCGGAGTAACGTCGTCGCCGCTAGTATCATTTACAATTTTAACGCCAATACTGCCTTGGGTTCCCGATGATTCCAGAGGCTTTATGGTTTCAATATTAACTGTTGCACCTATACCACCAGCTGCCACATCTGCGCGACCCGTCTTGTAGACCTGTAGGCCGCGAACGCCTTCAGATGCCAAGTTTGAGAAATCGAATGAACGACTGCTTCCGCTAGCACCTTGATCCAATGGGTTGCCGGTAATAGTGCCAACATTAGCTGAGGGCATTTGACGTCCATTGAGAGTGACCATATTGAAGCCGCCGCCAAAACCACGCACTGTAACTTCAGAACCCTCGCCGTTTACACGGTTGATAGATACGCCGGAAATTCGCTGTAGCGATTCAGCCAAGTTGGTATCTGGGAATTTACCCATATCTTCCGCAGAAATTGCATCGACAACACCTGAGGCATTGCGTTTTGTGTCCATTGCTCTCTCAAGACTACCGCGTATTCCGGTAACAACAACCTCATCGATTGATTGCGCCTCAGCTATGGTCTGGCCTGCTACCAATGTTCCGGCAGCAGCAGCAAGAATAGCTGAGGAAAGTTTTGATTTCCTAAACATATTAATTCCCCTGTTGTAAATTTAATTTATTAAATTAGTCACAAACAATTAGCCGCAAAAAAATAGCGACTTAATATAAGACGGTGAGGGGTTGCTAATCCGCCCCCGCGCGAACAGAGAACAATAGGAATAGATATTAGGATTGTTGAGTAATAGAAAGCTTAGTGCCTGCGCCTAAAGCACAGACATAACTGCAGAGAGCTAGCTAGGGTATTTTATAAATTGTGTG
>JANXGQ010000051.1 GCA_024959305.1 Porticoccaceae bacterium
CTCGAGCGGGCGGAACGCCTTTTAACTGAAAAGCTCGATAGTGGCAGCCAGTTTAAAACTGGCGAAGTCTATCTAGTCGGTGGTGGGCCCGGTGATCCCGATTTACTGACGTTTAAGGCACTGCGCCTGATGCAACAGGCAGATATAGTGCTCTACGATCGACTGGTTTCAAAACAGGTGCTGAATCTGGTGCGTCGCGATGCGACACGCATCTATGTGGGTAAAACCGCCGGCGACCACCCAGTCACACAGGATAATATTAACCAAAAGCTGGTGGATTACGCCCTTGAGGGCAATCGCGTGGTGCGTTTAAAAGGTGGCGATCCCTTTATATTTGGACGTGGCGGGGAGGAGCTAGAAACCCTAGCCGAGCACAATATACCTTTTCAAGTGGTACCTGGAATCACCGCCGCCTCGGGTTGCGCAAGCTACGCCGGCATTCCTCTCACGCATCGCGATCACGCCCAGTCTGTGCGTTTTATCGCCGGTCATCAGCGCTCCGGTAAACTGGACTTAAATTGGCCCGAACTAATACAGCCCAATCAAACCTTGGTGTTTTATATGGGGCTCAATGGTTTGGAAACCATTTGCCAGCAACTAAAAGATCATGGCCTAAGCGCAGCAACCCCAGCGGCGCTGGTGGAGAAGGGCACCTCAGAGCGGCAAAAGGTACTTGTAGGCGATTTAGACAGCCTACCTGAGATTGTGCGCACTTCTGGCGCCAAGGCTCCCACTTTGATCATTGTTGGCAGCGTAGTCAGCTTACAGCATAAATTAGCCTGGTTTAATCAAGACACAACGAGCGACTAATGTCTGATCATTATGACTTTGACCTATTTGTGATAGGTGCAGGCTCCGGCGGTGTGCGTGCAGCCCGTATGGCCGCATCCAAGGGTAAGAAAGTCGCCGTAGCAGAGGAGCGCTACCTAGGCGGCACCTGCGTGAATGTAGGCTGTGTGCCCAAAAAACTCTTTGTCTATGCCTCGCAGTTCCCTGAGCTTTTTCACGCCAGCCGTGGCTTTGGCTGGGATATGGGAGACCAGCCCAATCTAAACTGGAGCAGGCTAAGGGATAATAAAACAACTGAGATAGAACGCCTTAATCTTATCTATCAGCAACTACTAGATAACAGTGGAGCCAAATTATTTAATGGTCGCGCCACTGTTGAAGGTCCTCATCAGATATCTATTAATGGCGTTGACTACAGTGCCGAAAACATTCTAATCGCCACGGGCGGTTGGCCGTTTATTCCAGAATTTCCCGGTAGTGAGCTGGCTATTAGCTCCAATGAAATGTTCTACCTAGAGCAGCTGCCAGAGAAGTCTGTGGTAGTGGGTGGTGGCTATATAGCGGTGGAATTTGCCGGCATATTAAATGGTCTAGGCGTGGAAACCCATCTAGTTTACCGCGGCCCACAACTACTCAAGGCCTTTGATCAAGAAATGGGCGATCGAGTTAAGATGGGAATGCAGGCCAAAGGCGTAAAAATCTATCTCAATACAGAAGTAGAAGAAATTACTAAAAATGCCCAAGGTCTCAGTGTGCATTTAAAGGCTGGCAACTGCATAGAGGCCGGACTTGCGCTTTACGCCACCGGGCGCAACGCCAATACAGCCCATCTGGGCTTGGAAAATACCGCTGTTACCACTAATCACAATGGTTCTATTCAAGTAGAGGATCAGTTTAGAACAGTTGAACCCAGCATCTATGCATTGGGCGATGTGATAGACCGCGTTCAGTTAACCCCCGTGGCCATTCAGGAAGCTATGGTTTTAATTGACCATCTGTATGGCGACAATAGCCTAGAAATTGATTACAACCATATACCCACCGCGGTTTTCTGCCAGCCTGAACTGGCAACTGTAGGCTTAACAGAAGCGCAGGCCAAGCAAAAATACAGGAATATTCAGGTCTACAGATCAGATTTTAAGCCTATGTTGCATACTTTGGGGGGCGCAGCCGATCGCATATTTATAAAACTTATCGTGGATTGTGAAAGCGATAGGGTGGTCGGCTGTCATATGGTGGGGGATCATGCCGCAGAAATTATTCAGGGCATAGCTATAGCCATCAAAGCCGGTGCTACCAAAGCGCATTTTGATGCCACGATCGGTATACATCCTTCAAGCGCAGAAGAGTTTGTCACTCTTCGCCAATAGATTATCTTGATTTAAAACAATCTATTAGCGCCAATTTCTTATAATATTTCTAGCTATTAATGCAGCCGGCTACACTTTCTATCCTCTCACCGTGGATTGTAGAGCGGTACAAAAGTATCTATTGCACGCTCCAACTCAGCCATACCCGTAGGCAGGTCAATGTTATAACCCAGCTTTTTGATACTGGAGCCAAGTGCGTGGACGGTGCGAAATATATTATGTGTCCGGCACTGTTCGCCCATTTGGCCGATGCGTACAATATCCAGCCCAAATGACCCCGCAATCTCTACGCCATACTCTCTGGATATCAATTGCAGTAACTCTTTTTGATCGATCTTTTTCGGAAGGCTAATTCCAACCACCGAATTTAGACGCGACAATTTATCCACGTAGAGCGCTAGCCCCAGACCTTCTATGCCGGACTGTAACGCCAGCGAGCATTTTAAGTGCCTGTCAAAGCGCGAGGGTAGCGTCTCTTCGCAGACTAAGCGCAACGCTTCATGGATAGCTAAGATGCCGGATACGGGCGCTGTGTAGTGATAAGACTTTTTGTACCAAAATTGATCTGCCAACTTAGCATCTAAACACCAGTGGCGCAGAACATCCTTACGCTGACAGATTAACTCCCAAGCCAGCTCTGAGAACGCCACTAATGACACGCCAGGAATAGAACTTAAGCCCTTTTGACCACCAGTGATAACAGCATCCACTCCCCAGTCATCCATACCTAATGGCATGGTGCTAAAAGTACATACGGCGTCGACTATCACTAGACATTCGAATTCATGCGCAATGCGGCAAACCTCTGGCAGGCAGGCATTGTATACGGTATTTGAGGTTTCCCCCTGCACTACAGTGAGGATTTTTGGCCTGTGCAGCCTAATGGCCGCAGCCACAGCATCTATATCAATAGCACTCCCGCAATCGGAATCTACGCGCACAACCTCAGCCTCATTTCTTTCAGCCATTTCCGCTAAACGGTTGCTAAAAAATCCATTACAGAGCGCAAGAACCTTGCTATTGGGGACCACTAAATTGGCTATGGCCATTTCCATGGCTGCCGATCCAGGCCCAGCAACACCCATAATATGATGGGTTTTGGTTTGAAAAACATAGCGAGACATGGCTTTTACTTGCTCAACAATTTGCGCCATAGTGTCGCCAAGATGATTAATGACGATTCCGTTAGCTGCGGCAACCTTTGCTGGTATAGGTACCGGACCAGCTCCCATCATTAATAAAGGCTCATCGGGGAGAATAGTATCCAAGGATTCAATCTCTGGTAAGGGGTAGCGCATCTAAAACTCCAAATAAGTGATCTGATAAAAAATAGCGTTAATCAACATAATAACTCTGCGGCTCAATAGGTATTCTCAATTATACGCATCGAGCACTAAACTGTTCAAAACTGGCCTTTAGCGCGATCTAGCAAGCATAGAATAAGGTATTTTAAGTCAACCAAG
>JANXGQ010000013.1 GCA_024959305.1 Porticoccaceae bacterium
ACCAACAACCTTCTAATGGCTCATTGTTACGCATACCCAATAAAATCTGCCTATTGCAGACTAGACAAAGGCAGATTGAAGCCCAAATCATTTTTGAACAACGATATCAAATATTGCCTAGTATCTGCATCTCGCATACCCACAGCGAGATTAGCGCCCAGAAAGCCTTGCTTATTCCCGCAGTCAAAGGTTGAAGCATCGGTTAAAAATGCATTCAAATCGCCTGTTTGCGACAATGCGTCCAGACCATCGGTTAACTGAATCTCCCCGCCAACTCCCATTTTTGTCCTTTCGAGAAAGTCCAAAACAATCGATGGAAGAATATATCTCCCAAGAATGGCTAAATCTGAGGGAGCCTCACTGGGGGAGGGTTTTTCAACCAACCTCTTAATTTTAAAACTCGAGAAAGGCGTAGCCAGACACCCGTCTAGATCCACAATTCCATAATCTTCAACGGCAGGTGCGGCTACACGCTCGACCATTATTTGCCCTACTCCTGTCGCATCCCAGGCTTTAAGTAGCGAAGCGAAGCTATGGTTTATATCGCGGGAAACCTGATCGAGCACCAGAACATCGGGCAGTAGAACCGCAAAAGGCTCACCGCAGAGTAGGTGTTTTGCACAGAGAATGGCATGCCCTAGGCCCAGGGCGTCGTTTTGCCGAATTGAGGTAACTGTTATTTCTTCAGGAATGATATTTTTTACAGTCCCAAGAATGATTTCCTTTCCCTTTTTTTCCAGCCTGTGCTCAAGCTCATAATTAGCATCAAAATGATTTTCAATCGCTTCTTTACCACTGCGAGTCACAAAGATGATTTCAGTAATACCGCCCGAAATAGCCTCTTTAACCACGTGCTCAATAATCGGCCGATCGAAAATTGGCAACAATTCTTTTGGCATTGCCTTGGTTGCCGGCAGCATTCGGGTGCCCAATCCCGCAACTGGGATAACGGCTTTTCTGACTTTTTGTATCATAATCCTCACCTAACAATTCTTTTAGCTTTCAATAAGAGCACCTATCGACCCTTAAATACCAAACTGTTGCCTGATGGAAGCAAACTCAACGGTATCCAGCCTTGGGCCGAACCGCTCCACCACCCTTGCCGCTGACTTATTGGCCAGCTCGGCGGCCCATCCATAGCTCCTGCCCGAGGTAATGGCATACAGAAATGCCCCGGCAAACATATCCCCGGCGCCGTTGGTATCTACTGCATCGGCGGCAACGCCCTGGGCGCGGGGGGTGTCTTTGCCATCAAAAACTATTGCGCCCTTGGCGCCCTCGGTAATCGCAAAGGTCTTGGCATAGTCCCTGAGTATCTCGCAGGCATCATCTGTGTTTTCGGTATCGGTAAAGGCCAGCGCCTCTTCCTTATTACAGAAGATAAGATCTATGCCATCGCCAATCACCGCGCGCAGGTTATCGGCAAATAGTTGCGCCACAAAGGGGTCTGAAAGGCTCAGCGCCACCTTGACGCCATTGGCCTTTGCTGTGGCAACCGCATCCTCAATGACAGCCGCCCTTGTATCGTCGGTGAGTAGGTAGCCCTCAATATAAAACCATTCAGAATTTATTAGCGCCGATTGGTCGATCTCTCTCTCGGTGAGATTTTCACTGGCACCTAGGTAGGTATTCATAGTCCTTTCAGCATCATCGGTGACCATCACTAAGCATTTGCCGGTAACGCCGCTCTCTGCCTCGACGGAGTGAAATTTGACGCCGGCCTCGGTGAGGTCACTGACAAAATGCCTTCCATCCTCGTCATCGGCAACCCTGCCGCTAAAGAAGGTGCTGGCGCCAAAGCTGGCGGCGGCCACAGTAGAGTTACAGGCAGAGCCCCCACACTTGTGCATCAGATGCGCATGTTCGGCGCTGAGCGCCTGAAGCAGCTCGGCCTGACGAGGCTGGTCAACCAGAGTCATCACGCCCTTGTCGATCCGATACTGCTCAAGGAATGCATCGGACACCACCACTTCGGTATCTACCAGTGCGGCGCCTACGCCATAGAGTTGGTACTTTTTCATATCAATTATTTACCCAATTATAGGAGGGGTTATGCTTTTTAGGCAGACGATAATAGCCATTATCAGAGCTTATCAACCTCGCCCCTAAGCCGCTCTATCTCCAGCTTAAGCTGCTGGTACTCGGCCTGCTTGCGAAGCAAGAATCGTCTGGTGACTTTCGCCTT
>JANXGQ010000032.1 GCA_024959305.1 Porticoccaceae bacterium
GAGGCGGTTTATCTGCTGTCCTCTGTTCTCGACTTGCCGCCACAGGCGGATCGCTCGTTACTGACTCAGCAGCTATCAGCAACCCAGCAACAGCAGATCAAAGCACTGTTTGAACGCCGTGTCGAAGAGCGGGTGCCGGCGCCTTATATCACCAATCAGGCGTGGTTTTGTTCGCTGCCATTCTATGTTGATGACAGGGTAATTATTCCGCGTTCACCTATAGCCGAGCTAATCTACAATGGGTTTCAGCCCTGGTGTATTGAATCGCCCAAAAAAATTCTTGATCTGTGCACTGGCAGTGGCTGTATAGGCATTGCCTGCGCCTATGCCTTTGAGCAAGCCAATGTGCTGCTAAGTGATATTTCGGCGGATGCTTTATCTGTGGCCGCCATTAATATAGATAAGCACGAGGTCGCCGATAGAGTTTCAGCAGTGCAATCCGATCTATTTGCGGAATTTGCGACAGATATGCAGCATAGTTTTGACCTAATTGTCAGCAATCCACCCTATGTGGATGCGGCGGACTTGGCGCAAATGCCTGAGGAATACGGCCATGAGCCCGGGCTTGCGCTGGCATCTGGTATGGACGGTTTGGATTTTACCCGCCGACTATTGCGGGAGGCTACTAACTACCTATCTGCGCAGGGCGTTTTGATTGTAGAAGTAGGCAATTCAGCTAAAGCGCTGGAGCAGGGGTTCCCCGAGGCGCCATTTACTTGGCTAGAATTTACCGAGGGGGATGCTGGGGTTTTTGTGATCACCAGTACCCAACTGCGCCAGTACGCAGAGTGCTTTATTTAGCGGGTTGGTGAATTCTGGGCAATCCGTGCACAACAGTTGCTTATTTGCGTATAATCTTGCCTTTACTTGAATTGAGAGTGCTGAGAGACCTATGGCCGGCAATAGCATTGGAAAATTATTTACAGTGACCAGTTTTGGCGAAAGCCATGGTCCGGCGATCGGCTGCATAGTTGACGGCTGCCCTCCGGGGATTGAAATCTGTGCGGCTGATTTACAGCCGGATCTGGATCGCCGCAAACCGGGGCAGTCTAGGTATACCACTCAGCGCAAAGAGGATGATGAAGTTCAAATCCTCTCTGGAGTCTTTGAGGGTAAAACCACCGGCACCGCCATTGGCATGCTGATCAAAAATAAAGATCAAAAATCCAAGGACTACGGCAATATCAAAGATCTGTTCCGTCCCTCCCATGCCGATTATACCTATCATCAGAAATACGGTGACAGAGACTATCGAGGTGGAGGTCGTAGCTCTGCTCGTGAGACCGCCATGCGCGTAGCCGCTGGAGGTATTGCGAAAAAGTATCTCAGAGAAAAATTGGGCGTTGAGATATTTGGCTATGTCTCCCAGCTGGGCCCTATTGTGGTGGAGAATTTTGATCAAACTGTGATTGAAAGCAACCCGTTCTTTTTTCCGGATGCGGCTAAGGTGCCGGAGCTGGAAGCCTATATGCAGGCCCTGAGTAAAGAGGGTAACTCTGTGGGCGCCAAGGTCACTGTAGTGGCGCGCAATGTGCCAGTGGGGCTGGGTGAGCCAGTTTTTGATCGACTGGATGCAGAGATAGCCCATAGCCTGATGGGTATCAATGCGGTCAAAGGTGTGGAGCTGGGCGCGGGTTTCGATGTGGTAGCGCAAAAGGGCACGCAACACCGCGATGAATTATCGCCGAACGGATTCCTATCCAATAATTCTGGGGGTGTTTTGGGCGGTATTTCCTCCGGTCAGGATATAGTGGCTCATATGGCTTTAAAGCCTACCTCAAGCCTGCGTATCCCCGGCAAAACCATAGATACTTCCGGTCAGGCTGCCGAGGTGGTCACCAAGGGGCGCCATGATCCCTGTGTGGGAATAAGGGCAGTGCCTATTGCTGAGGCCATGTTGGCGATTACCCTAATGGACCATTATTTGCGCCATCGCGCGCAAAATGCAGATGTAGACTCTGGATTGTCGCCGATCTGAGGTTAGCCTCTGGCGTCTAACTTGCAGCGTATATACTCATTGTGGCGAATATGTAATAGGTCCGCCACGCGGCGAATAATCCCTTCCTCGTGCTTATCTAGCTGTCCGTCCGCATAGGCGACCCGCCACATGCAGGTCAAAAGCTCCTTCTTGCCTTCAATATCAAAATTAGCATTTATTTCGCGAGTGAACTGATACAGAGAGGTGGCCTCGGCGACCTCCTCTCTGGACAGTGCAATTAACTCCTCAACCTGATCCTGAGATAGATCGAGGATACGGCAGAGTGTTGCACTGATCGACTGTAGCTCTTGTTCATCCAAGTCGCCGTCAATCACCATCACTTCAATCAGCAAGGCTGCTGTCGCCAAATGCTCTTTGGCAACCTTATCCTGATCTGTCTCTTCGCCTTTTTTAGAAAAAAGCTGTTTAATTTTATCCAGCACTAAGCAATATCCCTAAGCCATGCTTCCAACTTATTTTGGTCAGTTGCAAAGCCACGAATTCCCTCTGCAAGTTTCTCGGTTGCCATAGCATCCCCATTTAACTCAAAGCGGAAATCACTCTCAGAGCCGGGTCTATAAGGGTCCTTAGCGCCTGTATTAGCTGGGTCTAGCTTGCGTACCAATGTGCCGTAATCTTTATCCAGAGCCTGTAATAACTGCGGGCTAATAGTCAATCGATCGCAGCCGGCCAATTCGCTAATTTCATCGGTGTTTCTAAAGCTGGCTCCCATAACGACGGTGTTGTATCCCCTCTGCCTATAGAAGTTGTAAATTCGCGTCACCGACTGCACGCCGGGGTCATCTGCGGGGGCGTAGTCGGTAAGGCCAGTGGAGGCTTTATACCAATCCAAAATGCGCCCCACAAAGGGCGAGATCAAATAGGCACCGGCCTCTGCGGCGGCAACCGCTTGAGTAAAGCTAAACAGCAATGTCAGGTTGCAGTTAATACCTTCTTTCTCCAACTGTTCTGCGGCGCGAATGCCCTCCCAAGTGGACGCCATTTTAATCAGCACCCGCTCTCTGCCAATACCGGCTTGCTCATAAAGATCAATTAAATGCCGCGCCTTAGCGATGGAGGCCTGAGTATCAAAAGACAAATGTGCATCCACCTCTGTGGACACTCGGCCCGGTATGGTCTGTAGAATCTTCTCGCCGAAGCGCACCGACAGCTTATCCATGCACTCCGACAACTGCTCCTCGGAGGATAGCTTGCCCGTAGTGACCGATTTGATAAGCTCTTCAACCAGCTCTCTGTAGGCGGGCATCTGCGCGGCCTTTAGCAATAGAGAGGGGTTAGTGGTTGCATCCTCTGGCTGGTACTGGGCAATCGCATCGAAATCCCCAGTATCTGCAACCACAGTGGTCATTTCTTTAAGTTGGGCAAGTTTACTTTTCTTATTCATAAATTAGTCAGTCCTGTTGTTTTAGCCAATGCTTCAGTCAGCACATCAATGCTGGCATTGGGTTTAAAGGCATTTTCGCTGATATGTCGTCTAAATTGCCGCGCTCCCGGCATACCGTGAAATAACCCCAAAATATGCCGAGTCATGGATTGGAGTCTAGTATTCTGGGAGAGTTCATTATCCACATATTGTAAAAACTCTTCAGCAATTTTTTCACGGGTTTTTAGCGGTTGCTCACAGCCGTATATCTGCTGATCCACAGGAGCCAATAGATAGGGATTGGTATAGGCCTCGCGGCCCATCATCACGCCATCTATATGCTGCAGATGGCCCTGTGCCTCATCTAAGCTAGTAATACCGCCATTAATAACAATTTCCAGCTCGGGGAAATCCACTTTTAACTGATAAACGCGCTCATAATTCAGCTCTGGCACCTCGCGGTTCTGTTTCGGGCTCAGCCCCTTAAGCCAAGCCTTGCGCGCATGAACAACAAAAGTCTCGCAACCGGCGCCGGCAACAGTGCCCACAAAATCGCACAGAAAATCGTAGGAATCAAAATCATCCACCCCAATACGGTGTTTAACAGTAACCGGAAGATCAATCGCATCGTCCATGGCCTTAATGCAATCAGCGGTTTTTTGCGCATGCTTCATCATAATCGCGCCAAACATACCATTCTGAACGCGGTCGCTGGGGCAGCCACAGTTCAGGTTAATCTCCGCGTAATTATAGGCGCTGGCTATTTTGCAAGCCTTAGCCAAATCTTTGGGATCACTGCCTCCCAGCTGCAAGGCAACCGGATGTTCCGCATCGCTCATCTGCAAATGGCGGTGGGTATCCCCATGGATAATCGCGCCCGTGGTAATCATCTCGGTATAAAGCACCGCATGGCGGCTGATCAGCCTTAAAAAGTAGCGGCAGTGGCGGTCTGTCCAGTCCAACATGGGGGCCACGCAGAAGCGACGATTAGGATAGGGTTGAGACTGATGTTGAGAGCCGGTTGCAACCAATCGGGAAATACCTTTAATTCGGAACATTGTATACAGCCGCGCATTATAAGAGGCATAGCTAAAAAAGTCCGTAGCTATTTATGGGCTAATCCAATCGGGGTCAAAAACCGTTACAATCCATCTATGGCTTTTGACTCCCAATCCCTACTTAAATCGCTTACCCAGCGCCCCGGTATTTATCAGATGCTGGATGCCGAAGGGGCTGTGCTGTACGTGGGCAAGGCGAAAAACCTGAAGAATAGGCTGAGCAGTTATTTTCGTAAATCTGCATTGAGTCCAAAAACTCGGGCTTTGGTGAAGCGTATCGCTAATGTTGATGTGACGGTGACGGAAACCGAGACCGAGGCGCTGATTCTCGAGCATAATCTGATCAAGCAGTATCGGCCGCCCTTTAATATTTTAATGCGCGATGATAAGAGCTACCCCTATATTTTTCTCTCCGATGGCGATAAGTGGCCGCGGCTGGCTTTTCACCGCGGGGCTAAGAAGGACGGTGGTAGCTATTTTGGGCCATTTCCCAGTGTGCATGCAGTGCGCGAGAGTATGGGGTTTCTGCAGAAGACTTTTAAGGTTCGCCAGTGTGAGGATGTGTTTTTTAAGAATCGCTCGCGGCCCTGTTTGCAGTACCAGATTAAACGCTGCACCGCCCCCTGTGTGGATTTTGTCAGTGAAGAGGATTATGCCGCGGATGTTCAGCTTACCCGACTCTACTTGGATGGCAAGGCGGATAAAATTCTGAAGCAGCTGGAGGTGGAGATGGAGAGGGCTGCGGTAGAGCTTGATTTTGAGCGCGCCGCTGGGCACCGCGATCAGATTGCTGCACTGCGCCAGATTCAATCCCAGCAAGTGATTGAGAAAGGTAAGGGCACTATAGATGTGGTAGCCGCGGCAGTGACTGATGGCTATGCCTGTGTGCATATACTCTATGTGCGTCAGGGGCGTATTTTGGGCAGTCGCAGTTACTACCCCAAAGCGCCGCTGGCCAATCAAGCAGATGAGTTGCTGAATGATTTTTTGCCGTTGTTGTATCTTGAGGGCGGCTCGCGCCCCGATTTGCCCAAAGAGTTGATACTGAGCCATCAGATTAGCAGTGCCGATGTGCTGTCCGATGCATTGCGGCAACAGGTAGGGCGCACTATTGATATTCGCTATTCGGTGCGTGGCTTTCGCGCTAAGTGGTTGGAGCTGGCCCTGCGCACCGCGCAGCAGAATTTAACCGCTAAGTTGGCATCGAAAAAGACTCAGGAGCAACGTTTTGACTCATTAAGGGAAACCCTTGATCTGGCGGAGCTGCCCCAGCGTTTGGAGTGTTTTGATATTAGCCATAGCAGTGGCGAGGCTACAGTGGCCAGCTGTGTGGTTTTTGACACTGGCGGGGCGGTTAAAAGCGATTACAGGCGCTTTAATATAAAGGGTATTACTCAAGGGGACGATTACGCCGCTATGGCTCAGGCAATTCGCCGGCGTTTTACTAGACTGATTAAAGGGGAGGCCAAATTTCCCGATATTCTGGTGATTGATGGCGGAAAAGGACAGGTAGGTATTGCTAGAGATGTGCTGACTGAGCTGGGGGTGGTAGGGGTTATAGTGCTTGGTGTGGCAAAGGGTAAGACTCGCAAACCCGGGTTTGAGACATTGATTTTAGCGGATGAAAATTATCGCAGCATTGCTAATCCTCAGCAGCCAGCCCTGCATTTGTTGCAGCAAATTCGCGATGAGGCCCATCGTTTTGCGATAACCGGCCATAAACAGCGCCGAGATAAAAAGCGCCGCACCTCGCCTTTGGAGGGCATTCCCGGTGTGGGCCCAAAGCGTCGCCGCGACCTGTTGAAGCATTTCGGTGGCATTGTCGAAGTGAAGAAGGCCAGTGTTGCGGATCTGTTAAAAGTGCCGAATATTAGTAAAAAGGTAGCTGAAGCTATTTACAGTGCCATGTACAATGAGTAACTTTGGCGGTTGTTTGTTTTAACCGCGCCTTTGATGATCGGGAGTAATTAGTACCTATGTGGAATTTGCCAAATACGTTGACAATGCTACGGATTGGCATGATTCCGGTTTTTATCTGCGTTTATTATCTGCCCTGGGGGTGGAGTCATGTGGCTTCCGCGGCTATTTTTGGTGTGGCAGCGCTTACCGATTGGGTGGATGGCTATTTGGCGCGCAAACTTGGGCAGGTGACGCCATTTGGTGCCTTCTTAGACCCAGTTGCCGATAAGTTAATTGTGGTGGTGGCGCTGGTGATGCTGCTTGAGGTCCATTCTTCATTTTGGTTTGCCTTGCCATCAATGATTATTATTGGCCGTGAGTTGGTGATTTCAGCGCTTCGCGAGTGGATGTCCGAGAGAGGTTTGCGAGATGGTGTTGCGGTCTCCATGCTGGGGAAGGTTAAAACTTGGATGCAGATGGTTGCTATTGCCCTGCTATTGTTGGCGACCCCCGATCACCCGGCGTTTTTGATTATCGGATATATGGCGATCTATATGGCCGCTGTGTTGGCGCTGTGGTCTATGGTGGTTTATATAAAGCAGGCATGGCCACAGCTTCAGGGCAAATCTGAGGAGCAGTAAGCTCTCAAGTTTAAATCTACAGGCTTCTCTAAAAGGCTGCTCTTTAGCGCTGATAAACTATAGGTAAGTCTGAAACAAAAAAAGAGTAGCGATGAGGTGTTGATTTATTGTCGGCATACCCTAGAATAGCGGCCTCTCGATTGACTGCCAAATGATAGATAAATCGAGCTGTTTGTAGAAATCTTTAAATGGCGCAGTAGCAAAGTGGTAATGCAGTGGACTGCAACTCCGCGATCGTCGGTTCGATTCCGACCTGCGCCTCCATTTAAGGTTTACTCAGAAATTGCCCGGGTGGCGAAATTGGTAGACGCAAGGGACTTAAAATCCCTCGGTGGCAACACCGTGCCGGTTCAAGTCCGGCCCCGGGCACCATTTAAAATCAAAGACTTAGCATAACTCTACTGACTCCGGTTTTCGTTAGTCCGCTGTTTGGACTACCCATGGACTACCTGGAGTGCAGCATATGTATATTCAAGACAGCCAACTAAAGGGTCTGTATCAACGTGAGCGAACCACTGGCAACAAGTGGGTCGTCAAAGCAAAGCAACGTGGTATCAATAAGCCAGTCACTGTTACGTTGGGTC
>JANXGQ010000065.1 GCA_024959305.1 Porticoccaceae bacterium
GCTTCAGCCCAGGTCATCTCACCTTTTACCTCTGGTGTCCGGTACTGGCGCAGCAGTTCCGTCACCCCCACCACATTGATATCCGCTTGGATGGAAAAGGCAATCAAACTTAAGTCAAGTGGTTGGGATGGGATATCAAAGGAAATAAGAGGCTCGTGCATTTCAGCAGAGCAAGGGTTGGGCACACCCAAATTGAGCATAAGAGAGAGCAGAATCACTACTCCAGTCTTTGCGAAATAACTCCCTGCCATTAAAACTCTCTTCGCGCCGCTGATAGGTATGGTTGTCCATACTTCTTTTTGGGCTTATACCTATTTTTAATAATCCACCATTAACCTGCCCAACCACGATTATAGTGACAGACTATCATAAGTTAAATAATACTTTTGGGCTACAGCTGTAAACTCAGGTTATTTTAGGAGTCTCCACGCCATAGCTCCTCCATCTCTTCCAACGTCTTACCCTTGGTTTCAGGTACCAGTTTCCAGACAAAAATCATGGCTACCACACAGAACGAGGCAAAGATAAAGTAGGGTAGCGCGCCATTAAAGCTGTGCTGATTTAAAGTACTTTCATTGACCAGAGGGAAGCTGTTGGCCACCAGTGCATTGAATAGCCACTGCGCCGCCACCGCGATCGACATAGCCACACTGCGCACATTGTTGGGAAACATTTCCGACAGCATTACCCAGACAACCGGCCCCATAGACATGGCAAATGAACCGATAAATAGCAGAATAGCCAACAGGGAAATAATTCCCATCTGTTGCGTGTAGATGGTTGCACCAAGTATGCTCAGACCGACAAACATACCTATGCTGCCACCAATAAACAATGGCTTGCGCCCCCAACTATCGACCTTATAAATAGCCACAAAGGTGAAGATCAGATTTACCGCACCCAGCCACAGTTGTTGCTTTAAGGCATCCTCTGGGCCATAGCCCAAGGCGTTACTAAAGATTTCTGCACCGTAGTAGAGAATCGCATTGATTCCAGTGATCTGCTGGAATATCGACAGCATAACGCCAAGAAATAACGCAAAACCAATACCTTTGGCAAATAGCACCGCCATTTTAGGGGATGGGTTGCCAGACAGCGACTGTGCTATATCTGATAGCTCTGATGCCGCCTCCTGCTCACTTGAGGTAATGCACGCAAGCACAGATTTAGCCTCTTCAGTGCGGCCTTTTAACATTAACCAGCGCGGGCTATGGGGCACAGTAAACAGTAGCAGTAAAAACGCCATGGCCGGCAATAACTCAGACCAGAACATGATGCGCCAGCCCTGAGTTACATTGTGCTCGTGAATCCGCTCAACCATCTCTGGCGTCACCCCCTGAGTATCGCCGCCGCCAATAAGATAGGTGGCCAGAAATACCGTGAAAAATCCAATCACAACCGCCAGCTGATAGTAGGAAACCATGCGGCCGCGATCCTTGGGTGGTGATATTTCGGCGATATACATAGGTGCAGCCAATGAGGCCATGCCCACCCCCAAACCGCCAATAATGCGATAGATCACTAACTGGCTAAGGCTGTCAGCAATACCGGAACCCCAGGCTGAAACCGTGAAAAGACTCGCTGCAAGAATCAGCGTATATTTTCTGCTGATATGTTTGGTTAGATAGCCGCCGACCAGCGCACCCACCAAACAGCCGTATAGGGCACTGCTTACAGCCCAGCCCTGCTCCCCAGGGGTAAAATTAAAATACTCGGTAAAATACAGCTGACTGCCAGCGATCACGCCGGTGTCATAGCCAAAGAGCAGCCCGCCCAAGGCGGCGACAATGGTGATTCTAAGAATGGTGAGTTGCTGGTTACTGTTGTGTGCTGCTGTATTCATAATTTCCCCTGTTATTTTTACAGTAAAAAGCCCCAGAAGACCGACAGTATAACTGTCGACCTTCTGGGGTAACACATTGAGGTGGCGAAAAGCACCTCTAGAGGGAGAACTTTAGAAGCTACCGCGAATCCCTTGAACCATCACCTCTTCAACGGCTGCCTCCGAACAAATAATTAATCGCAAACAAAATGCCGACTCAATATAAGACGGCGAGGGGATGCTAATCCGCCCCCCCGTAAACAGAGCGCAATAAGAATAGATAGCAGAAAGGTCAGCGCCTGCGTCTTGCCTCGTGGGTTGTTTATTATTGGCAAGCGGTTTAGTGACTTTGGGCATGTAGCACAAAGAGCGCTCATTAATTATACTTATCATCCAAAATGATAGCCTAGAGCAAAAACACTATAAAATGGCATAAAGAAATGTCCGTTGATAACAAATCAAATTACGCGCTGTGCAAGAATCTGCAATATGAATGCTTGAAAGTTGGAGCTGATCAGCAAGAGCTGGTGCGGGTCGATTCTTATATGCAGGGCGCTGACACACTTAGGCAGGACGCCATTGCACGAAATAGTTTCGCGGTCGCGGATAGCTACTATCCGGGCGTTAGAATGGCTATCTCCGATGCTTATATCGTTGCACTAGTGCGCAATTTTCAAGGCATTATTCGCGACTTTTTTGCTCTTGATCTGCGCAGGATAAAAAAGGCTGTCTCAAAGTACTCCATCGTCACATTCAAACCGCAAGACCTGAATTTAATGCAATGCATCCCGCATTTTGATGCACCTTCAAGAGAAAGTTTGGCGGTGATACATTATCTGTGCGATGCGCCAGATTCGGGCACTGCGCTTTATCGACACCGTGAAACGGGTTATGAATATATAGACGAAGGTCGGAGTGAAAAATACGTGGGAAGCATTCAGCAGCGATTTAATGATCCTGCGCTCCACCCCTCTGGGTATATGTGTGGCAGCACTGATGATTATGAAGAAATTGCGTCCTTTAAGGCAGTGTATAACCGATTGGTCATGTACCGTGGATCAAGCCTGCATTCGGGAATCATTAGGCCTGATTATAACTTTGATTGCAGCCCAGAGACCGGGCGCCTTACGGTTGCCAGCTTTATTGAGTTCTCTTAGCAACTTTAGGCGAGCCCAACTGGCCTTAGCCACCACGCACAAGATTAAGCAGATCACGATTTTTGGGCTGGCTAGCCATTAAAATTTCAGTCTTACCCAGATTGTCACGCATCAGTCTGCCCGCTAATTCAGCATCCTTACTCCAACTGCGATAGCGGCTACTTTTAACCTCGGTAACAAATCCCATTCCATACAGTACATACTGTATGCTTGCAGCAGAAAATAGCTCAATCCGATTATTTGTATCAGAGATCCAGGGAACTTGGGAGCGCCACAATTCCAACGAATCCCGAAGGCTGTTAGGTATGCTCTGTGCCTGACTGTGATCGCGCCAGTATTGTGAATCTGTACGCTCAGATAACACATAATGTAGCTTTAAAAAATCAATGATTTCGATCCAGTACCTGCGCGTAATCTGGTTAAAGCGCTTGGCGACAACAGCCATTGCCGCCCTGTCCTGCGGCAAGTTGTTGCCAATAAATTCCGCTGATTTTTCAATCAACACCAGCGCACTGGCCTCCAGCGGCTCAACGAAGCCAGCTGAGACACCTACGGCAACACAGTTTTTATGCCAGAAGCTGTCCCTGTGGCCTGGTTGAAATTCTATTTTACGCGGGCTGGGCTGGCCCTTCGCTAACCCTGAGTCTGCATTGAGGTAACGCTGCAATTCTTCCTCTGCCTTCTCCAATGAGAGGTGCTGGCTAGAAAAAACATGGCCAATGCCTCGCCTGGTTGGCAGCGGGATATCCCAAATCCACCCACTGGATTGGGCCGTTGACTTTGTACAGGATGCTATTGGCGCATCCTCGCTAGCATAGCCGGCCTGCACCACAAGCGCCGTATCGTTGAATAAACAGTCGCGCTGCGACACAAAGGGCACCTGATAGTGCTTGCCTATCAATAGGGCGGCAAAGCCAGTGCAGTCAACAAACAGATCGCCGCAAATCTTTTCACCGCTGGATAAACACAGAGCTGCAATATCACCATTTTCGGCAGGCAGAACCTGATCCACATGACCAAGCTGGTATTCCACTCCCAGTTTTTCCACACAGTGCCGCTGTAGCAATTCAACGAATTTTCCGGCGTTGAGGTGATAACCATAATTAAGACTAAAGGCGTATTCAGGGGTTTGCGGTGTTTTAGGGGCAAGCCCCATGTCACACAATATCCCTTGGGGACAAACAGCATCGACGAAATTGATATCCGCGCGGCGATCCAGCCAGTGCGAGGCCAGATTGATCGAGCCGTAGCCTCCGGGAGGACTAAATGGGTGATAGTAAGACTCCCCCTCTCCCTTTTGCCAACCGATAAATTGGGAACCCTGTTTAAAGCTGACATCGCAGCAACGCAAGAATTCGACTTCTGATAGGCCTATCTGGCGCAGGGTATCGCGCATGGTGGGCCATGTCCCCTCGCCTACACCAAGATTGGCGACATCCGGGGATTCAAGCAGTATAACCCTAGTACCTTGGCCATCTTTATGGTGCGGGTTATGCCGTGCAGCAATAATGCCGGCTGTCAGCCAACCCGCACTACCTCCACCCACTATAACTACGGTTTGCATCATCTCAGTCCCCTTGGGGCGCTGCACAGTAATGCTGAATAAATTGTTGATGTGTTGGAAGTTTCTGTACTTTCTCGTCAATCGAGGCCTTTATCTTGGCTAAGGATTGCCGCAGAGAGTCACTAGTGGTCAGCTTACCAGCACCGTGAAAAGCCTTGGGGTCCAGCCCCTGCCCCATCATTACCTGCACCCAGGAATCGACTCGGAACAGGGCTACATCATCTGCCCAGACGTATCCATTGTTCTTAAAGATCTCAATACGATGGGCGAGGCTATCCGGTATCTGCATGGTGCGATAGGCATTCCAGAAGTCGCTATCGGTGCGTTTGGTCTGTTTATAGTGAAGAATAATAAAATCCCTTACCGTTTCTATTTCGGTGCGCGTTTCCTGATTAAACCTATAGGCCAACTCCTCACTGCAACCGCCAAAGGGAAATAGGCGAATTAAGCGAATAATGGCCGTCATCACTAGATGGATACTGGTGGACTCCAGTGGCTCGATAAAACCACTGGACAGTCCCAGTGCAATACAGTTCTTATGCCAGGATTTCTGGCGACAGCCTGTGCGATATTTAAGTAGCCGCGGCTCAGTAATCATATCGCCCGAAATATTGTTTGTTAATGTGCTCTGAGCCTCATCATCAGACATAAAGCGGCTGCTATACACAATGCC
>JANXGQ010000096.1 GCA_024959305.1 Porticoccaceae bacterium
ATAGTCGGGCTGTATGTAACAAAAAGTATTTACCCTTTGGCAAAAATCGCGCTATGCTAGCCGCAACTTTGTTTTATGAGGTATAAAAGTACCCAGTGAACCGACTGGAAATACTGCCATCAGCTCACAGTGTTAGTCTTGAGCCCAACGACGCACACCGCCTGGCCTCGCTCTGTGGCCAATTTGATGAAAACCTGCGCCTTATCGAACAGCGACTTAACGTTGAGATTCGCTCGCGTGACAATTTTTTTGCAGTCTATGGCGATGCCGAGGCAGCGCAACTCGCCATAGATACTATCTACAACCTCTACCAACAGACAGCTCATTATCCAGAGCTGCCCATCGAGGAAGTCCATCTCAACCTTCGACAATCTGCGAGAAACAAGCCTATGACCCAACCCGTCAGCAATCTAAAGCCAGCCAGTGATATTGAAAATTTTTCGGTAATTCGCACTAAAAAGGGCAATATCAAGCCCAGAGGTCTAAATCAACAGCGCTATGTCAGAGCTATGCAGACCCACGATATTAACTTTGGTATAGGCCCCGCCGGCACCGGCAAAACCTATCTTGCTGTAGCCTGTGCGGTCGAGGCTTTACTGCGCGACGAGGTGGAGCGTATTCTGCTAGTGCGGCCCGCTGTCGAGGCGGGGGAAAGACTGGGATTCTTGCCGGGAGACTTGGCACAGAAGGTAGATCCCTACCTGCGCCCGCTGTACGATGCTCTACACGAAATGCTTGGCTTCGAAGCGGTTGTAAAGCTACAGGAACGCAGTGTTATAGAGATTGCGCCACTGGCTTACATGCGCGGCAGAACCCTCAACTCCGCCTATATTATTCTCGACGAAAGTCAGAATACCACGCGCGAGCAGATGAAAATGTTTTTAACTCGAATTGGCTTTGGCTCCACAGCAGTGATTACTGGAGATACATCACAGATCGATCTGCCCAAGGGAGTAAGTTCCGGTCTGATTCATGCTCGCGAGGTTTTAAAGAATGCTGAGGAAATAAGCTTTACCAATTTTGAATCTCGAGATGTAGTTCGCCACCCCGTTGTACAGACTGTTGTGGATGCCTACGATAGTTTTGAATCTCAATCATAAACTGCGAATCCAGATAATATAATGACGATCCATGTAGATATTCAGGTGGCGTGCACATCTGAAGACAGCCCCGACCAAGACAGTATCCAGCGCTGGGTGAATGCTGCAATCCGCGACGAGCGCGAGACTACCGAGCTCAGTGTGCGCATCGTGGATACGCAGGAGAGTCGAGACCTCAATGAAAAATACCGAGGCGCCTCTGGGCCGACCAATGTTCTGTCCTTTCCTTTCGAAGCACCTGTGCCCGAGCTGCTGCCATTGATCGGCGATCTGGTTATCTGCGCCCCCGTAGTGGCACTGGAGGCACAGCAACAACAAAAAGCAATAGAGGCCCACTGGGCCCATATGACCATTCATGGTGTGCTACATTTACTGGGCTATGACCATCAAAATGAGCATGATGCAGAAATCATGGAATCCTTAGAGACGGACATTTTACAGGGCTTGGGGTTTCCCCCACCCTACATTTCCGAATAAGAGCACCACAATGAACGATGAATTAATAACTGGCAGTCAGGACAAAACCCTGTTGCAAAAACTGGGAGAGGCATTTTCCTCGACACCTACCAACAGCGATGAAGTTGCAGCCATGCTCCACAGCGCAGAGAGCCGATCCATAATTGATGCCAGTGCGCTACAAATTATGGAAGGGGCACTCAAAGTCTCCGATCTCCAAGCACGGGAGATTATGGTTCCCAAATCACAGATGACGGTGATCGAGGCCGACTTTAGCCTTGAACGAATTTTACAGATGGTGATTCAATCTCAACATTCTCGCTTTCCTGTTATCGGAGAATCCTCGGACGATATTCAGGGAATACTCTTGGCCAAAGAACTGTTGCCACTGGTACTATCTGGCAAAGAGTCGTTCGACCTGCAAAGCCTGCTGCGCCCGGCAACCATTATCCCTGAGAGCAAACGGCTTAATATCCTATTACAAGAGTTTCGCGAACAGCGCTACCATATGGCGATTATTGTGGATGAGTATGGCGGAGTCTCCGGTCTACTGACAATTGAAGATGTTTTGGAAGAGATAGTAGGTGAGATAGAAGATGAAACCGACGAGCATGAGCCGGAACAGATTGTGCAAATATCAAACAACTGTTACAGCGTTGAAGCCATTACCGAAATAGATGATTTTAATGAATTCTTTGATGTCGGGTTTTCCGACGACGATTTCGATACCATCGGCGGCCTTGTTATCAGCGCCTTTGGCCATCTTCCAGATGTGGGTGACAAAACCAAAATAGACAACTTTGACTTCAAAGTGCTGAACTGTAACCGTCGCAAAATAACATTGCTAGAAGTTAGCAGAAATAACCTGTGATACCTAGCATTCAATGCCCCTAACACAGCTCCAAACCTACATAGCCCTCCTTGTCGCAGGGGCCGCATTGCCCCTGTCTCTGGCCCCCTTTTCGCTGTGGCCCATAGCCATTGCAAGTATGGCTGCGCTATTTATGGCACTGCAAAACCAAAGCGCTGGGCAAGCCTTTAAGCGCGCCACAATCTATGGTTTTGGCCTATTCGGCGTCGGAGCCAGCTGGGTTTATGTGAGCATGTACAACTTTGGTGGCGTCTCCATGATATTCGCCATTGTTGGCACAATTTTGTTTTGTTTGCTGCTCGCCATCCTGTTTGCACTACCTTTTATCTGCAGCGCTTGGATACCTCAGTGTGCGCCGTCTCAACTATTGGGATTACCGACAATATGGGTAATCAGCGAGTGGTTTCGCAGCTGGATTCTTACCGGCTTTCCGTGGCTGTACGCCGGCTATAGCCATACCGATACCTGGCTCAATGGCTGGGCACCCATCGGCGGTGTGCTGTTGCTTAGCTATTTCAGTGCTGTGGCCGCCGCCGTGCTGGTACAGCTACTACAGCGCCGTCTATGCAACGCCACTATACTCAGTGGCAGCCTAGTGATTGCGGTTTTTATCGGCGGCTGCGGCTTGCAAAAGGTCAGTTGGACAGAAGCGGTCTCGGAGCCGTTGTCGGTGGCTCTGGTGCAACCCAATGTCAATCAAAAGGATAGATGGGGCCCGGACAAGCGCGACAAGGCCCTGAAAGACTTGCTGGCGCAAACTGAACCCTACTGGGATGCAGATATTATTATCTGGCCAGAGAGCGCGATCCCGGCATTAAAGTCTCAGATTCCCGACTATCTGATGGCGCTTGATAAGCGAGGTAAGCTCAACCAAACGGCACTGATTACCGGCATACCCACCGATACCATAAGGGGCCACTATCACAACTCTATGTTGGCGGTTGGCGATGCCTTTGGACAGTACGACAAAACCAGACTGGTGCCATTTGGTGAATATGTTCCAATTGAATCACTGGTCCGCGGCCTTAATAATTTCTTTGATCTACCTATGTCCTCTTTTGCACTGGGTGAAAAAAACCAGTCTCCTCTGGTTGCCAAAGGACAGAAAATTGCCACCGCCATCTGCTACGAAATCGTCTACCCAGATCTAGTTTCCAGTAACAGCCGCGATACATCTATACTATTAACAACCAGTAATGACGCTTGGTTCGGCAATTCCATTGCGCCACATCAACATATGCAAATGGCACGTATGAGGGCGATTGAAAACGCCAAGCCCCTAATGCGCGGGACCAATAATGGCATCACCGCCCTAGTCGACCATAAAGGTACAATTTATAGAAAACTGGAACAGTTTAGCACTGGCGTTTTAACTGGACAGCTGGTTCCGAGAACAGGCGAAACCCCGTTTAATCGATTGGGCAGTTGGCCAATCATTATTTTCTCACTGCTGGTAACTGCAGCCTTGGTTATCTCTGCAATCCGTCAGAGAAAAATAGGAGTATTAAAATGACCACAGTTATTAGAGGCCTTGCCGTTATTGCTTTGCTGATGCTACCGCTAACCGTTCTATGCCTAGAGGTTGGGGATAAGGCTCCAAACTTTTCACTGCAGGCAACTGATGGAAAAACCTACAGTCTGCAACAGTTTATCGGCAAGCAAGCCATTGTAATTGCTTGGTACCCCAAGGCCTTTACCAAGGGCTGCACCATTGAGTGCAAGTCGCTGGCGCAAAATGGCCATCTACTAAGACAATTCGACGTGACTTACTTTATGGCTAGCGTGGATCCCCTAGAGAAAAATATAACCTTTGCCGAATCCACAGAGGCAGACTTTCCCCTGTTGAGTGACCCGAGCAAAAAAGTCGCCAAAGCCTACGATGTATTGGCTTTCTACGGATACCCCAAAAGACATACCATTTATATTAGCAAACAGGGAAAGATCCTGATGGTTGACCGCAATATCAATGCTGCAACCTCGGCGCAAGATATAGCGGCCAATCTCAAGCAATTAGGCATTCCCCGAACAGTGCAGACAGCTCCCGAATTAAACACCCCTTAGAGGCTGTTAGAAGGCCTCCGCTTCCCCTATAATTCACCGCTGGAAACCATTGCATTAATGCAATGGTCTCTGCTATTTAAATTTCAAAAAAGCCGTGAATGCAATGACCCTAGAACAGCAGTACAATCCAGCTCTTATCGAGCGGGAAGCACAGAAATTTTGGTCCGATAATAAGACTTTCGAGGTCAGTGAAGACCCAGATAAAGAGAAATTTTATTGTCTGGCCATGTTCCCCTACCCCAGTGGCAAATTACATATGGGGCATGTACGCAATTACACTATTACCGATGTGATTGCCCGCTATCAGCGCATGCAGGGCAAAAATGTACTGCTTCCTATGGGCTGGGATGCCTTCGGTCTGCCCGCCGAAAACGCCGCCATTCAAAATAAAACCGCGCCCGCCAAATGGACCTTTGAAAATATCGCCTATATGAAGGCGCAGCTTAAATCATTGGGTTTCGGTATAGATTGGTCGCGAGAACTGGCCACCTGCCAACCAGATTACTACAGGTGGGAGCAGTGGTTTTTTACCCGCCTCTACGAGAAAGGCTTGGTCTATAAAAAAACCAGCGCTGTGAACTGGTGCCCCAACGATGCCACTGTGTTGGCTAATGAACAGGTTATTGATGGCTGTTGCTGGCGCTGTGATACAGCGGTGCAACGCAAAGAAATACCCCAGTGGTTTATCCGCATTACCGATTATGCCGAGCAGCTTTTAGATGATCTGGACGATTTAGAACACTGGCCAGAGCAGGTGAAAGCCATGCAGCGCAACTGGATTGGCAAGAGTCGCGGGGTCAATATGTGCTTCCAGTTAACTGAGGCCATAGCCGACCACCAGAGTTTCGATGTTTACACCACGCGACCGGATACATTGATGGGGGTTACCTATCTGACCCTAGCTACCCAACATCCAATTGCATTGGAACTGGCAAAATCTAACCCGGAATTAGCCGAGTTTATTGAACGCTGCCAAGCCCAGCAGGTTTCCGAGGCCGAGATGGCAACCATGGAAAAAAGCGGTATGGCTACGGGTATTGAGGCCATTCACCCGCTGACCGGAGAGGCCATTCCAGTCTGGGTGGGAAATTATGTGTTGATGGATTATGGCTCCGGCGCGGTCATGGCGGTGCCCGCCCATGATCAACGGGATTATGAGTTCGCGACTAAGTACCAGCTGCCGATTAAGCAGGTGATTGCACCTATTAACGGCGAAGATTGCGATATAAACCAACAGGCCTTTACAGACAAAGCTGTATTGATTAATTCTGGGGACTACGATGGTTTGGATTTTAATGGCGCATTTGATGCCATAGCCAGCGCACTGGAGGCAAAGAATCTGGGTTCTGTCACCACCAATTACCGACTGCGCGATTGGGGAGTAAGTCGACAGCGTTACTGGGGTGCCCCTATACCTATGTTTAACCTGAGTGATGGCGGAGAGATTCCGGTGCCCCTTGAAAAACTGCCGGTGCTGCTGCCAGAAGAGGTTGAAATGGATGGTATTCAGTCGCCTATAAAAGCGGATCCAGCGTGGCGCCAAGCTGAGCACAACGGTCAGTCGGTGGAGCATGAGACCGATACTTTCGACACCTTTATGGAGTCCTCTTGGTACCATGCAAGATTTACCTGTGCCGATTTAAATAGTGCCATGCTGGACCCTGAGCGAGCCAATTATTGGCTGCCCGTGGACCAGTATGTGGGGGGTATTGAACATGCAATTTTGCACCTTCTCTACGCGCGTTTTTATCATAAATTGTTGCGCGATGAAGGCTTGGTCGAGAGCAGCGAGCCATTTAAGCGTCTACTCTGTCAGGGGATGGTGTTGGCGGAATCCTTTTACACTGAAAAGGAGGGCCGCAAGACTTGGTTGGCACCCTCAGAGGTGGCTATTGAGCGCGATGATCAGGGCCGCACCATTAGAGCCACGGAAATTGCCACTGGCGAGGCAGTGCACAGCGGCGGCATTATCAAAATGTCCAAGTCAAAGAATAATGGCGTTGACCCGCAAACAGCTATAGATAAGCATGGCGCCGATACGGTGCGCCTGTTTACCATGTTTGCAGCACCCCCAGAACAAACATTGGAATGGAGCGATAAGGGGGTTGCCGGTGCCCATCGTTTCCTGCGTAAACTTTGGACTATGGTACATGATCATGGCGATAATGATGCTGTGCCGGAACTGGATATTGCCAACTTGAACGACGCACATAAAGATCTGCGCCGTAAAACCCATGAGACCATTGCAAAAGTAAGCGATGACTATGGGCGGCGCAATACCTTTAACACCGCCATAGCGGCAGTGATGGAACTGCTTAATGAAGTGGCTAAGCAGGCTGACAATGCGCCTCAGGCCAGTGCCGTGCGCCATGAGGCGCTGACCAGCGCCACTCTACTACTGGCGCCCATAGTGCCGCATATCTGCCACAGCCTTTGGCGCAGACTCGGCAATAGCAATACAGTTGCCGATGCTGCGTGGCCAGAAGTGGATCAGTCTGCGCTGGCTCGAAGCTCGATGGAACTGGTGGTACAGGTGAATGGTAAGGTGCGCGGGAAAATACAGGTAGCTATAGATGCGACAGCGGAAACTATCGAAAAATTGGCACTTGAAGATACTAATGTACAGCGCTTTACTGAGGGCCATAGCATTAGAAAAGTGATTGTGGTTCCGAAAAGACTGGTTAATATTGTGGCCAATTAAATAATTAATCCAATTTAACAGGGGTTATAGGATGCTAAAAAAATGCCTATTGGTACAGCTAGTATGGCTGTCAGTCACTCTGACCGCCTGCGGCTGGCAATTGCGCGATGTCCAGCTTGTACCTGAGAGCCTAGGTAGTTTGCACCTATCTTCTGAGGATTCCCACAGCCCGCTGGTCGCTGAACTGAGCCGAGCTCTAGATGCCTATGGTGTAGAGATAGTATCCACTGCTGCGCAAGCCGAGCGCTCTATACTGATAGTAGACTTTAAACAGTCTCGGAGGATTAGCACCCTTAATTCAAGCGCGCGCGCGGCTGAGTACCAACTCAATGAGGACGTCGATTTTTTAATTGTCGACAGGACGGGAACCCAGCTTACGCCCCTGTTAACTGCTTCGGTAGAGAGCACCTATGAATTCGACGAGCTGGATGTACTTGCCTCGACTAACGAGGAACAGTTGGTAAAAGACAGCATGCGCACGGAAATTGTGCGGCAAATACTCAACCACTTAAGCCTCCTACCGGTTAACTATAAAGAGACAAGGTGAAGATTAAGCCAGATCAACTGCAAGCTCAGTTGCAGAATTCCCTGCAGAAAAACCAGCTGGCGCCGGTTTTTGTTATCAGTGGCGATGAGCCCCTACTATCCCAAGAGGCTGCTGATGCTGTGCGCATCGCAGCTCGCAAACTTGGATACACTGGAAGAGAAACCTTCCATATAGATGCCAAGTTTGACTGGAATCCGGTCTTTAATGAAACCAGTTCACTGTCACTGTTTGCCGACAAAAAAATCCTTGAATTGCGTATTCTCAATGGCAAGCCGGGAGATAAGGGCAGCAAGGCGCTCTGCGAACTCTGTGAAAACCTAACGGCTGACAACCTTTTATTGGTGATTCTGCCCAAGCTGGAAAAAGGCGCTCAAAATAGCAAATGGATTAAAACACTTGAATCAAAGGGCGTGCATATTCAAGTATGGCCAGTCAATGGTAGGCAGTTACCCGGGTGGATAAAACAGCGCCTTAACCAAGCTGGTATTGATGCCAATCCAGAGGCGGTGCAAATTCTCGCCGATCGCGTTGAGGGAAACCTACTGGCAGCAATGCAGGAGATCAATAAACTTAAACTGTTGGCGCTAGAGGGCAAGGTGGATGCTGTCATTATGTCTTCTGTAGTTGCCGACAGTGCGCGCCACGATCTGTTTGCATTTGTCGATAAAGTCCTTGCCGGTGATGCGCAGTCTGCCGCCCGAGCACTGCGCGGCCTACAGAACGAAGGCACAGACCCATTGACCCTACTCTGGGCAATTACCAGAGAATTGCGGGTTATTATTAAAGCCAGCCAGCAGGTTGCCCAGGGGAGTCACAGTGACCGCGCGCTAAAAAGTGCCGGCGTATGGGATAAGCGCATCCCCCTATTCCGCAATGCGTTGCAGCGTCTAACGCCGGCGCACCTGCGCATGCTCCTCTATCAGGCAGGGGCCATTGACCGCGGCATCAAAGGCATTCGCAAAGCGGATATTTGGGACGAGTTGGCCACGCTGGTTCTGTCATTGTCAGGGAGCCAGACCCTGCACCCGCAAAATATCAAAACGCTTTTAGAACAGTAGCTAGCTCCTAGTAGGAGAAAATGGCGCTGGAGCGCCCATTTGATCACTAGGTTAATGGTTGCGCCTTGGGTACGTTAAGATCAGGCCCACCAATAGGATCCCAGAAATATTGGCTGCCAAGTCCCATAGCTCCGCTTGACGGTAGCCGGTGAAGGATTGCGCAACTTCCATAACTAGCCCAAATACCACCAGACCCATTGCTGGGAGCCAGAGACCCAATCTATCACCGTAGGCTCGGATCAACAGCAAAAATAGCGCGCCGTAGGCACCCATATGATGCAACTTATCTTGCCAATGAAATAGCTGTTGCTGTGCCGGTACAGCGACCATGGAAAGAATGGTCACTGCGATTAATAGTAACCAAAAGGCAAGTTTGTAAGCGGCGGTTGAAATCATGGGCTGTCCCATTAACTGTTTATTCGCCTCATTATAGATCGTTCAGTAAGCTGTTGAGCTGTTTATAGCGCTCCACAGTCCCCACATCACACCAGTTTCCACTGTAAACCGATGCTACTACCAACCCCGCTTCGATGGCTGGGCGCAATACATCGCGCAGGGGAAAGACCTGCCGATCTGAATGAGTTGCTTGGTAATCAGTAAATAGTTGCGGACTGAGGATGCTGATACCGCTAAAGGTCAATTTTGGACTGCACTGATAGTCCACCACGCCCTCAGCAATTCCAAAATCACCCTCGGGATTATGCTCTGGATTGTCTACCATCAGCAACCAAGCGGCCCTGCCGTCACAGACTTTTTCGGGCGTTGCCGAGGCCAGTGGAAAGTCCGTCCAAATATCACCATTGACCAATAAAAATGGCTGATCGCCCAACAGCGGTAGCGCCTTAGTAATGCCTCCACCGGTCTCTAGGGGCTCAGATTCCCTCGACCA
>JANXGQ010000005.1 GCA_024959305.1 Porticoccaceae bacterium
CGGCACTTTCCGTGGGCTCTCGCCCCCCAGGCGTTACCTGGCACTCTACCCTATGGAGCCCGGACTTTCCTCTGTATCACACCCTTTCACACGCAAGCGAATGATCGAGAAATTAATACAGCGATTGCCTAGTCAACTCAGGGGTAAGGGTAACATAATGAAGCGGTTAGAGCGTAGATTAAAGTGACAATCCAGATAAGAACAATGCAACTTGGCAGCTGGTTTCTCAGGTTTTCTTTGGCCTTACCAAGCGCCAATGGATCAAAAATAGCGGTAGGCAGATAACAACCACAATCACTGACTTAAGCAATGACTGCTTATTTTTCCTCACCTCAGACTGCAACGCCAATTTATAACTTGCAAGCCTTTGCTCGGTTATTTCCTGGTCTGACAACGGCTCGACCTGTTCCAGCTTATCCTTCTCCTCAAAGCCATTAGATCCCAAAACAAATGGTTATCCTATTGGTCCCTTGGTAAACTGCTGATTGGACTGATGCCTTTGATAGCCCCATGAATCAAGAGTTATTTCAGGGGCAACAACGCCAATCAAGCTGTAGGCTCCTGTACCCAGCCAGATTGAACAACAGACTACTGTGACAAAGCAGACCAGTGAGGCGTAGATTTCCAAAATAGTTTTTTTCATACTGGTTAATTCCTTTTAAACAAATTGCGCGCAGCTACGGAGAGTCTAGCTTAATAAAATACCAGACACTTGCTTAACTAGCTATCTTTTAACAACGGATGATCCGCTGGTAACTGGCGGGAGATCCACAGCGCCAGTTTATGACGCATATTGGGGTCGCTAATCTGGTCTTTAGCAAGGGGCTGTATCAGCTTGTCCTCGACCAGCACTTTATAGATAAATTCAACCTTTAACTTGACCGAATCATGGGCTTCAATCTTTCCATAGGCGCGCTTGAAAGCGTATACAGCGCCCACCTGAAGTGCTTTTTTGACCAACTCGGGCTCATTGGGAATTTTATTCATCACTCAACCTCTGATAACTGCTATCAATCGACAAAAACACGCGCATTTCTAAACAGGCGCATCCATCCGCCATCTTCACTCCAGTCATCTGGATGCCATGAGTTTAGCACAGTGCGGTAGACCCGCTCCGGGTGCGGCATCATTAATGTTGCACGGCCATCCACAGTGGTAACACCGCCAATACCATCGGGCGAACCGTTGGGATTGGCGGGGTACTTGGCTGCCACTTGCAGATTGTTCTCTAAGTAGCGCAGTGCAATTTGATTTGTTTGCTGTAGATTCGCCAGCGCCTCTGCATCTGCAAACTCGGCGCGCCCCTCACCGTGGGATATGGCAATTGGCATATGGGAACCGGCCATTCCCCGCAGGAAGATAGATGGTGAATCCTCGACTTTTACCAGTGAGAATCGAGCCTCAAACTGCTCGGATAGATTGCGCACAAAGCGCGGCCATAGCTCGGCACCGGGAATCAGGGTTTTTAGGTTAGATAGCATTTGGCAACCATTGCAGACACCTAAGCTAAAAGTCTCGGGACGATGGAAAAACTGCTGAAATTGATCGCGCAGTTGATTGTTAAATAGAATGGTTTTCGCCCAACCCTCACCCGCACCCAAAACATCCCCGTAGGAAAAACCACCGCAGGCCACCATACCGACAAATTCATTGAGCGAGCGGCGCTCGGCCAGTAAGTCGCTCATATGTACATCCACGGCAGAAAAACCGGCGCGATCAAATGCGGCGGCCATTTCCAAATGACTATTCACACCCTGCTCGCGCAGTATGGCCATCTTGGGTCTGACCCCAGATTGGATATAGGGCGCACAGATATCCTCTGCGGGATCGTAGCTAAGCTTAACTGAGAGCCCGGGATCAGCGGCAGCAATGCGCTCAAACTCCTGTTGCGCGCAGTCTGCATTATCGCGCCGCGAGGCTATTTGGTAGGAGGTGCGATTCCAATGCTCCTGCAACTCTGTACGGGGCTTGGAAAACAGCAATTCACCATTGCGGCTTATATCAATGCTATCAGCTTTATTTATGGTGCCTACGATATGGGCGGCAACGCCAACCTCGGCAAATTCTGCGATGATGCTGTCGGCATTATCACTGGATACCTGAATAACAGCCCCTAACTCCTCATTAAATAGCGCGGCCATCCAGTCTGCATCCAGTGTGCTGAGATCCACAGAAACACCGGTTCTGCCGGCAAATGCCATCTCCGCCAAGGTAGTCAGCAATCCCCCGTCGGAGCGATCGTGATAGGCGACTACCGCCTTATCCGCTATCAATTTCTGCATAACCGTAAAGAAGCCTTTTAAGGCCTCGGCATCATCCACATCTGGAGCCAGATTGCCAAATTGAGAGTAGACCTGCGCCAGTATGCAGCCGCCCAATCGGTTGGCGCCAGCTCCCAAATCAATCAGAATTAATTGCGTATCATCTGAGCCGCTATACAGCTGGGGTGTTAAGGTTTTGCGCACATCTAAAACCGGCGAAAATGCTGTGATTACCAGTGACAGCGGCGCGGTAACAGATTTATCCTGACCCTCGTGCTGCCAATCGGTGCGCATAGACATACTGTCTTTGCCCACAGGTACAGTGATCCCCAGTTTAGGACAGAGATCCATACCCACCGCCTCTACAGTGCGATAGAGTTTTTCATCCTCTCCCGGCGACCCCGCCGCGCACATCCAGTTGGCGGAGAGTTTGATATCTTTAATATCGCCGATGCGCGCCGCACAGATATTGGTAATAGCTTCACCTATGGCCATGCGCCCCGAGGCGGGACCGTCGATTAGCGCCAATGGCGTGCGCTCGCCCATCGCCATGGCTTCGCCAGCATTGCTGTCGTAGGTAACCGTGGTCACTGCACAATCGGCCACTGGAATCTGCCAGGGGCCGACCATCTGATCGCGGGCAACCATGCCAGTTACCGAGCGATCCCCAATGGTAATCAGAAAACTTTTGCTGGCCACCGCGGGGTGCTGAAGCACTCGAGTGACCGCTTCATTAATGGTTAAATACTGAGTGCTGAAGTCATCGACCTCAACCTCTTGTTTAGTGGCGGTGCGGTGCATTTTTGGCGGCTTGCCAAATAGCACTGACATAGGCAGATCCACAGGACTGTTGTCAAAGTGTTGGTCTGTCACTGTAATCTGTTTGTCTGCGGTGGCTTCTCCAACCACCGCATAGGGACAGCGCTCACGCTGACAGATAGCCACAAAGCGCTGAATATCCTCGGGGCTAATGGCCAGTACATAGCGCTCCTGAGCCTCGTTACACCAGATCTCCACCGGCGACATACCGGGCTCGTCGTTGGGCACCGCACGCAACTCAAAGACACCCCCTGTGCCGCCGTCTTTAACCAGCTCGGGAAGTGCATTAGATAGTCCGCCCGCACCCACATCGTGAATAAATGCAATCGGATTGCTGTCGCCCAACTGCCAGCACTGATCAATCACTTCCTGACAGCGACGCTCAATCTCCGGATTCTGACGCTGTACCGAAGCGAAATCTAAATCGGCAGAACTGCTGCCGGTGGTCATGCTGGAGGCGGCACCTCCACCCAGACCGATCAACATCGCAGGCCCACCCAGAACTACTAGCTTTGCCCCGGGTTCAAACTCGGGTTTATCAATATGCTGTTCGCGAATATTGCCGTAACCACCGGCAATCATGATGGGTTTATGATAGCCGCGTCGCTGTCCGACAAAATCTGCCTCGAAGCTGCGAAAATAACCACAGAGATTAGGACGGCCAAATTCATTGTTAAAGGCAGCGCCACCGATCGGACCTTCAATCATAATATCCAGCGCCGATACTATACGCTCTGGTTTCCCATAATCCTCTTCCCAAGGCTGGGTATAATTGGGAATTTGCAGATTGGAAACAGTAAAGCCAACCAGCCCCACTTTCGGCTTGGAACCCCGCCCAACGGCGCCCTCATCGCGAATTTCACCACCGGAACCCGTGCCCGCACCAGAGAAAGGCGCAATGGCGGTGGGATGGTTATGAGTTTCCACCTTCATCAATAGATGCACAGGCTCATTGCTATATGCATATTCTTTGCTGACTGGATCTGGGTAGAAACGCCCACCCACAGTACCTGCAACCACAGCGGCATTATCTGAATAGGCCGACAGTACATTCTCGCCACCTACCTGATTGGTATTGCGAATCATGCCAAACAGGCTATTGCTTTGATCCACGCCATCGAGGGTCCAGCTGGCATTAAAAATCTTATGCCGACAATGCTCGGAGTTGGCCTGCGCAAACATCATCAGTTCGGCATCTGTGGGATTGCGTTGCAACTCCTTAAAACTGGCCACCAGATAGTCAATTTCATCCGCCGCCAAAGCCAGACCCAACTCTATATTAGCCCGCCCCAAAGCCTCTGCACCACCGCCCATAATATCCACTTCAGTCAAAGGTGCGGGACTGTGCTGGGCAAATAGCGCCTCGGCCTGTTGCAGTTCACGAAATACCGACTCAACCATACGATCACAGAGCAACTCGCCAAGCCTTTGCAACTGCTGCTCGCTCAGCGCTTCACTGGCCTCGATATAATAAGCGGTTCCGCGCTCCACTCTGATCACAGATTCTAGGCCGCAATTATGCACTATATCGGTCGCCTTACTGGACCAAGGGGAGATAGTTCCAGGCCTTGGAATCACGAGTAGCAGGGTGCCATTTAAAGGCACCGCCTGCTCTGTGGGGCCATAGCTCATCAGAGCTTGCAGCCGATCAGTATCGCCGCTAGAGAGCGGCTGTTCAACCTCGACAAAATGTCGGTATTCGGCCACGACTGCAGTAACAGTGGGAACGGCCTGCTTAAGGGTAACAAGCAATTTTCTTCGGCGAAAAGCAGACAAAGAAGGAGCGCCGGGAAGAATTATCATACAGGGCTAGTCTCAAAATTATGATGTTATTTTAAGGTCGACATTTTATCTGAAAAATTGGCTTATAGGCAGAATTAGATTTACAAGATTACGGATAATTATTAGCCCCGCCTTGCAAACCATGTAAAATATCTCAGACAAAGAGACCATTGCACTAACCATTACACTAACCATTGCACTAGAGTGAAGGCCGTCCATGCATCAGGTATCTGAAAGGGTCAGAATAGTCCGCAATCGCATCATGCTGGGTTGCATTGCGTTTTTATTCGCTGTGTATATTTCTGACAGCACGCGCATCAGTGACCTAGATAAAGTGATCGCCAAGGGGCAACTAGCGATGTTGACAGTGCCCGGGGCCACCACTTACTTTGAGGATGGGCACGGCAAAAATGGCTTCGAATACCTATTGGCCAAGGCGTTTGCCGATAGCTTGGGGGTAAAATTGGCGGTCAGAACAAAATCCACCCTTCCCGGTCTTTTGCTCTCCGTGGGAGGCCCACAGGGAGACTTTGCCGCCGCCAATCTGGTCAATACCTCTGATCGCGATAAGTCCTTCAGATTTTCCATCCCCTACCACCAAGTGGTCCAGCAACTTATTTACCGAGCGGGTAACAAAAGGCCCAAGTCTATCGCAGAGCTTGAAGGCGATCTGGTTGTGATCGCCGGTTCATCGCATAGCGAACAGCTACAGCAACTGCGTAAAAATCTACCCAGCCTCGACTGGACAGAGGAAAACGATGCTGAAATGAGCGAAATGATACGCAGGGTACATGATGGCGAGATCAGCTACACAGTGGCAGACTCTCTGGCCCATATTACCAGTCGGCATATATACCCAAATGCGCGAAAAGCCTTTGATATCTCCCCACCCCAATCTATCGTTTGGACTTTCCCAGCGCACAGTGATGGCACATTGCTAAAGTCGGCCAACCAATTTCTTAAACAGTATATTGAAAGCGGTCAGTTGGCGTCTCTCAAACAACAGCTTTTCGCTCATACCACAAAGTTCTCAGCGGGAGACTCACAGCACCTAGGCAAACTTGTGGCCAACCGGCTGCCAAAATTTGAACCGCTGTTTCGCGAGACCGCCCATAAATTTGCAGTCGACTGGCACCTTATTGCTGCCATAGCCTATCAAGAATCACACTGGAACCCTCGCGCCAAATCCCCCACCGGGGTGCGCGGATTAATGATGCTGACATTGGATACCGCCAAAGAAATGAATGTGGATAACCGTCTGGATCCGATTCAAAGCCTAGAGGGAGGGGTGGCTTACTTTTTAAAACTGAGATCTAGACTGCCCAAACGGATCACTGATCCAGACCGCACATTGATGGCGCTGGCCGCCTACAACGTGGGCTTTGGTCATTTAGAAGATGCACGCATTCTCACTGCAAGAAACAAAAAAAATCCGGATCTGTGGAGCCATGTTCGCGACCATCTGCCACTGCTAAGTAACCAGAAATACTACTCAACGGTTAAGCGCGGTTATGCTCGCGGCAATGAACCCGTGCTCTATGTGGATAATATTCAATACTATCAATCCTATTTACAGCTACATTCCCTCTCTCAACAATCCATCGACAAAACAGAGGTGCCAGAGGGAGCTGCTGACTGGGAGCCCAAAACCCCCCATACGCTGTAAAAAGTTGCAATATGGGTTTACCGTCGGCGCTTAAAAAAATCCTTTATCAATGCCCCGCACTGCTGCTCCAGCACCCCGCCCTGCCAATCGATTGAATGATTAAAATGGGATTGATCCATCAGTTTAAGCTGGCTCGCCAAAGCCCCAGCTCGAGGCTCCAGAGCGCCAAAAATAACCCGCTGAATACGCGCGTGCACCATGGCGCCAACGCACATGGTGCAGGGCTCTATAGTAACGTAGAGATCACAGCCCGTTAGCCTGTAGTTGCCAACTGCGGCCGCTGCGTTGCGCATGGCGATAATTTCCGCATGAGCTGTGGGATCACAGGCGGTTATAGGCTGATTAAAGCCCTCTCCAATCACCTGACCATCAGCCACCACCACAGCCCCCACAGGAACCTCGCCTATTGCGCCCGCCTGCTCTGCCAGTGCCAAGGCCTGAAGCATAAATTTTTCGTTATTTTCCAAGAACTCACTGTCTCCATTTCCACTCTAACTAGCCGGCCCTAAAAAAGTCGTCCTGACTTTTTTAGGGCGTCGCTGCGCCATTCTCTAACGCAAATACGCGGATTTGCTGGTTTATGGCGCGCTCGCTTGGGCCTGAAACGACCCAAGGGGGTGCGTCCATGCACCCCGCGTCGACCAGAAAAATGCGTTTATGCTTCTACTTCAAATGAAATAGGCATTTTTCAGGGTCAACTCATTAAAAAAATAGCGTAAACTTCAGGCTATAAATTACTTAGATGCCACACAAGTATGCCCATAAGTCCCGCAAGCCAACCTATCAATTTATTCTCGGACTGGAAGGCTGAATTAAGTCAATGTATCACCTCAGCGGAACAACTATTACAACAGTTGGGGTTGCGCACTGAGGACCTGTCAGTTGCACAGCAGGCCGCGGCAACTTTCCCATTAAAAGTACCGCAGTCTTTTGTCGAGCGCATGGAGTTTGGCAACCCCATGGATCCACTGCTTAAACAGGTGTTACCCGTAGAGGCCGAATTGGATAGCAACCCCAATTACAGCCACGACCCTGTTCAAGAATCACAATACAATCCAGTCTCGGGCATTGTACATAAATACCGCAATAGAGTGCTGATGATTGTTAGCCCCAACTGCGCTATCAACTGCCGCTACTGTTTCCGTCGTCACTTCCCCTATCAGGAGAACCGTCAAAGTAAACAGCAATGGCTACAGGCGCTGGACTACCTGCGAAATAAACCGGAAATCAACGAAGTTATCTATAGTGGAGGTGATCCGCTGGCGGCCAATGATCATTTTTTAAGTTGGCTAACCGCACAGATAGAAAGCATTGCGCATATTAAAAGACTGCGTATCCATACCAGACTGCCGGTGGTTATCCCATCCAGAATTGATAGCCAACTATTGGATTGGTTACGCAGTACGCGCCTTAAGTCGATTGTTGTGCTGCATATCAATCATGCCAATGAAATCGATCGCAGTCTGCACAACGCCACGTCTAAATTATTAGATGCGGGGATACGCGTACTTAATCAAACGGTTCTATTGAAGGGCGTTAACGACAGCGCCTCTGCCCTAGTCGCACTGAGTGAAAAACTTTTCGACACCGACATAATGCCCTACTACCTGCACCTGCTGGACCCTGTTCAGGGCGCCGGCCACTTTGATATTCCCCATCATCTCGCCTTGGATTTGTATCGACAGATGCAAGCTGAGCTACCCGGGTTTTTAGTGCCTAAATTGGTTCGTGAAAATCCTGGGGAAAAGTCCAAGACCATCCAAGGATCTTAGGTAAAGACTACCCCACTGCACTGACTATTCCTCTGCGTCTTCCTCATCATCGCCGACAACTGCATCAGCCGCCTTGCCAACCGCCTTGATAGGCATAGAAATAATACTGGCCGCCGTATCGACTACAGCGATTGGCAAACCCAAAATAGAACAACCGCTCAATCCAGTAAGCGTTATCAACAAAAGTAATTTTTTAAACATAGATATCCCTTAATATTCAAAATCAAAATAGAGCCGTTACTCTGCAAGTAAACCACTAAATCCAGCGTCTTACTTGTTTGCAATACGCCTGATAAGCATCTGGGAACAGTTCTCTCATCGCCTGTTCTTCGGGCAGTATCTGGAAAACCCTTATATAGACCACAAAGCTCGGCAGCAAAATAACACTGGCAACCGCCCCAGTGCAGATCGACACACTGATTATAAGCAATAGCATACCCAAATACATGGGGTTTCTGCTAAATCTAAATACGCCACCTGTAACCAGAGCTGTGGCCGACTTGGGCTGCAATGGATTTACTGTGGTCTTTAACTGTATAAAAGAAACAACCGCGACCGTCATCACACCAAGCCCTGCGATTGCAAACAGTAGCGCAAGTGCATTCTGTAGCTCGAATATCAGCGATGGCAACAGATCGGCTGAACAATAAATCAATAGCCCAAATACCAAGGTCACTATAGGAGGTGGTATTCTGTTGCGAAAATCCATTGTAGTTCCCCACTGAGTGATAATCCCTATGCGGGAATATCGTTAACCATAGTTAAAAACTTCCCCCAAAGGCACTTTAAATATATTGGCTATTTTAAACGCCACCTCTAAAGAGGGAGAATATTTATCTTTCTCAATAGCTATTATAGTCTGGCGAGTCACTCCGACCCTATCTGCTAATATTTGTTGAGACATTTCCCCCATCTCAAATCTTAGCTTCCTAATGTTGTTGCTAATTCTCTTAGCCAAACTAAATACCTTTTCGGTAGTAGTAGAGTTGGGTAATAAAATTAATTACCTCCGCTAAAACAAACAGCAGTAGCAACAGATGAGCCAAACCATAGGCGCTAGTGAAAATAGCCAGATAATTAAAATCGAACCAAACGCCTGAACCAGTGGCTAGAAACTGAATAAGAAGAACCCAAATACCAATAATTAAAAACCAGTAGCTATTGCGATAGGACATCCTCTGTATCAATTTATCTCTTTCATCTTCTATCTCAGTGCTATATTGAGAGGCCAAAAAAGCATGGATAATTGCCTCTAAGATCACTACCAAGATAACCAGTCCAATAAGATCGCCAAAACCATTCTGTTCACTTGGAGTGACTTGCAAATTTGCAAAAACTTGAAAAAAATAGCTGCCAAATACCAGTAGGGTAATCACTAGAGAAGCTATAAGTCCCTTTTCTTTAAAAGAAAAATTCATAACCCTTCCTTTGTCTATAATATTTAACATAATGTAAGATATTTTTTACATTGAGTCAAGGGTGCATTTTTCGACTTTGCATCAAGTTTGTACAAACCGGTAGTAGCAAAGATAACCCAAGCAGGCATGATTAGTGGTTCAGATACTTTTATCATTGCACCCTTATCGTCCATAGGTACTAGCTTAGTTGGGAAATTAAAAAAGCATAAACCACCAGTTTTCACTTATTTTCCAAGGTTATTGCAACCTTTTTTAAATAGTTAAGGTATATATATTAAACAAACAAGGAGATATCAATGATTGAATTAATAGATGAGCTGGTACCAATTTTTGCAATAGTGGGTGTATTTGGAATGCCAGTCTTTATCGTCTGGATTGCCCTGCACTTCAATAATAAAAAGAAGGAGCAGTTTCACGCATCCTTACAAAAATTAATTGAAAGCGGCCAGGAACTATCACCAGAATTATTGCAAAGTATTCCAGGCTATATAGAAGAAGATCAAAAAAACAGTGATATTAAAAGCGGTACCGTTTTAATAGGTATAGGTATAGGCATCCTGTTCTTAGGAAAATTTGGATTAAATTCGACGGTAGTTTGGGCATCAGGATTGCTGGTAGCATCACTCGGTTTGGCATTGCTTGCTTTTGGCATTTACGCTGAGAAAAAGAATCGTGATAATACTGCTTAATGGAGACAGATGAAGAACTGGTAAGAAGAACCCTTAGTGGTGGTAATCACCACTATGGGATTCTCATTCAACGATATGCTGATTATTTATTTGGATTGGGCATGCGATTGACCGCGGGCAACAGAGAACTTTCTGAGGACATCTCTCAGCAAAGTTTTCTCAAATCGTACACCTACCTGAAAAGTTTTGATTCCCGTAAACCTTACAAGCACTGGCTTACTGGAATTGCGGTAAATTGTTATAAAGATTTAATTCGAAAAGAGCACCAACACTTGTCTTTAGACGCAAATGGCGAGCTAAGTTACACACCGTATCTTGAAGGTAATATGGATTTTTTTAATCTCATTAAACCTCTTACTGAAGATGAAAAGATTCTATTCACTCTAAAGTATGTCTACGAATACCAAATTAATGCAATAGCTGATTTATTAAACCAGAAATCTGGCACAGTAAAATCCAAACTAAGTCGAGCTTTGGAGAAATTAAAATGAACCCATTAGAAACTATCATAGAAAAAGAAAAGGAAACTTCTTATTCTCAAAGAAATAAAGAGTTATTTAGCTTCTATATACTAACCCTAATCAATCAAGAACAAGCATTTAGAAAATTAAACAGAAAGCTGTGGATTTCTCTCTTATTAATTACTGGCGGCTTATTCCTCTTACTCTCTCCGACAAGCGAAATGATGAACTATTTCATTGTCAGTTTAAGCAGTTCAAGTATGGTTGATATTTTTAAAATGGCAGTAGTTAGTTATGGATTTTTATTTGTTCTGATTGCATTACTCAAACAAAGAAGCACCATTTAAAGCTAAATGGGGTGTGACCTTTTAGCATGCCCCATTATAAAAAACCCCCACTCAAGAGCGCGAACTTTGTCAGCAGTCTGGGGCCACTTCGGCGGTTTTGGTGGCAAAACTAATATGAAAGGACATTTATATGATACCTAGAAATGCAGTGTTAAGGGTTGGGAGACCAACGGATAGCTTGGAAGAAGTCACGAAAATGTATGTTGAGGGACTAGGCTTTGAAGTTATCGGCGGTTTTGACAATCACGGAGATTTTAGTGGTCGAATGGTTGGTCATCCTGAACATGCATATCATTTAGAGTTTACAACGCACCGTACAGAAAAGGCTGGGCATGCGCCTACACTCGAGAACTTGTTAGTTTTCTATATTCCAGATACGGAAGAGTATGAACACGCAATTAAAAGAATAAGTGCTTCTGGATTTGTAAAAGTAAAGTCATTCAACCCTTATTGGGATGGTGGAGCACAAACATTTGAGGATATAGATGGATATCGAGTTGCAATCAATGGTGGCCATAGTCCATTTTAGAAAAGACTCACAACAAGACAAGGTACAATCGCACGGAATAAGGGCGCTTATTAAGAGGGTATATTGTTGCTCTGTTATAGTTGTATCAGTCTTTCTTTTCTTCTTTTTTTGAATTTTTTCCTGCTGCAATCCCAACTGCGAGACCAACAGCAAGACCTACCGCAAAGCTTGTCCCGTCTATCATTTTACATTCCTCTTAATATATGTGTTTTTTATACCTATTCCCACTCAATAGTCTGTATTTATATATTTCAATAACTTATAGACTGCTTAGTAAATTATTAGAATATACGCTGTGTTCTATACAAGCCTAAAGTCACCACGAACACCAATATGGCTTCAGTTTTTAGCTAAGTTAGTAATTTAACCGCAACAATAATATCTTTATCTCTAGGTCTGTTGGAGATCGATTTGAATTATCCTAAATTCGTACTGTTTATCAGCTGTTATTATGAAGTTTGTTCAGTATGGCAAACCACAACAAGCTTATTGCCGGTGGGGTCGCGAACATAGGCAGCGTAAAAGTGAGGATGGACATCCCGCAATCCCGGAGCGCCCTCATCTTGCCCGCCATTTTCTAGCGCTATTTGGTGAAATTTGTCCACCTGCTCTCTGGTTTGAGCAAGCAGCGCAATATTAACTCCATTGCCCGCTGTGGCCGGCTCGCCATTATAGGTATTGCCAATAAATAGGCAGTTGACACCACTGCCAATATCCTCTCGGCTGCCATAGCCCGCGTAGGTATCGCCAGTATCTTGCCTAGAAACACCCAGCACTGGCATAACTTGATCAAAAAAGGCAATAGATTCGGCAAGATTATTGGTACCCAAGCATATATGGCTGAACATTTTTTATTCCCACTCAATAGTAACGTTATCTAGAAAGCCTTTAAAATCAATACTTTCAAGGCCACTCATGCCGACTTTGTAACTCTTTTTTTTAAATTCTTTTATCAGCTTCCATGCTTTTTTAACCAAAACATCTGGGCAACAATTCCAATAAGATAAATTAACAAAAAGCTTAGCTGGAAATTCACCAACAAGGGATCCTCAAAAGAGTCAACGAAAGGATCTCCAACTGGCAATCTTCTCAGAAAATCAGTAATGGCAGGAATCATATGAAACAAAAATGTGCTTGTGTAACCAAGTGCCTGAAAATATTTAGAGAAAGATCCAAAGAGCTTTCCTTTTTCCATAATTACACCGCCTAAAAGAGCAATTAATGTAAGCACAGCAAGTATATGAGCAATGCCAAAACCTCCTTGGTTATAAATCCCTAAAGCAGAACCGGCTACAATTAATGTTAAGAACAAATAGAGTTTTCCAGTGAATTCTTCTAGAGAAATCACCTTATATTTAAATATGGTATAAAACCCACTTAATACTGCTCCAACTCCTATTATGGTATGGAACCATCCCAATAACGTCATTTCCGGCATTTAATTATCCTCCTTTAATCTAATTTTATTACCTTCATTCCCACTCAATAGTAGCCGGCGGCTTGCTGGAAACATCATAGGTCACACGCGAGATATCGGCGATCTCGTTAATAATTCGATTGGAGACTTTTTCCAGCAGGTCATAGGGCAGATGCGCCCAGCGAGCGGTCATAAAGTCGATGGTCTCCACAGCGCGCAGTGCGATGACCCATTCGTAGCGGCGCCCATCGCCTACCACACCCACAGATTTGACTGGCAAGAATACCGCAAAGGCCTGACTGGTTTTGTGGTACCAGCCGCTGTTATGCAGTTCCTCGATAAAGATGGCATCGGCCTCGCGCAGAATATCCGCGTACTCCTTTTTGACCTCACCGAGAATACGCACGCCCAACCCGGGGCCGGGGAATGGATGGCGGTAGACCATATCGTAGGGCAGTCCCAGTTCTACGCCAATCTTGCGCACTTCGTCTTTAAATAACTCGCGCAGTGGCTCTACCAATTCCAGCGCCATATCATCGGGCAAGCCCCCCACATTATGATGGGATTTAATCACATGGGCCTTGCCGGTTTTAGAGGCGGCCGATTCAATCACATCGGGGTAAATCGTACCCTGCGCCAAGAATTTTACGTTATCTATCTTTTGCGACTCTGCATCGAATATATCGATAAAGGTATTGCCAATCACTTTGCGTTTTTTCTCTGGATCACTAACCGCTTTTAAACTATCGAGAAATTGATCCTGAGCATTGGCGCGAATCACTTTAACACCCATATTGTCGGCAAACATTTTCATGACCATATCGCCTTCATTTTTGCGCAGCAGACCATTGTCCACAAATACGCAAGTCAGTTGATCGCCAATCGCCTGATGCAGTAGCGCCGCCACTACCGAGGAATCCACGCCGCCAGAAAGACCCAGCAAGACATGACTGTCGCCCACCTGTTCGCGGACGCGAGCAATTTGGTCTTCAATAATCGCCGCTGCTGTCCATAGTCCATCGCATTGACAGATATTTTTCACAAAATGCTGGAAAATCGCCTCACCCTGCAAGGTATGAGTGACTTCTGGATGGAATTGAATGCCGTAGAAGTTATTCGCTTTATCAAATATTCCCGCAATCGGGCACGAGGGGGTAGAGGCCATTAATTCAAAGCCCTGCGGCAGGGCCACTACCTTATCCCCATGACTCATCCATACATCCAGTAGAGATTCGCCATTGGAATCTATATGGTCTTTTATATCTTGCAATAGTGGCGATTGGCTCTCGACCTTTATCTGCGCATAGCCAAATTCGCGCACATCTGAGCTATCCACCTGACCCCCCAATTGGCTGGCCATGGTTTGCATGCCGTAGCAGATACCCAGTACGGGTACGCCCATGGTAAATACGCAATCTGGAGCACTGGGGGCTGTTGTACCTTCGGTCACTGACTCTGGGCCGCCTGAAAGGATAATACCGTTGGGATTAAACTCTCGAATATCTGCTTCAGAGATATCCCAAGGGCGAATTTCTGAAAACACTCCCATTTCCCGCACCCGTCGAGCAATAAGCTGGGTGTACTGGGAACCAAAATCGAGAATTAGAATCTTTTGTGACTGTATATCAGACATTAGGGTACCTTAAAACAAAGAGGCTGCACCTGTGCGCAGCCTCTATAAACATTTTTCCAACCGTCCAATAGCGATTAACGACCACCCGCCGGATAGTTGGGCGCTTCTTTAGTTATCTGCACATCGTGCACATGGCTTTCGTTGGTGCCCGCAGAGGTGACTCGAACAAACTGCGGAGTAGCGCGCATCTGCTCAACGCTACTGCAGCCAGTGTAACCCATTGCCGATCGCAACCCGCCCATCATTTGGTGAACAATCGCAGACATTGGGCCTTTGTAAGGTACCCGTCCCTCTATACCCTCAGGCACCAGTTTCTCGGCACCTAGACTGGCATCTTGGAAATAGCGATCACTTGAACCCTGTCGTTGAGCCATAGCGCCCAGTGAACCCATACCGCGATAGGACTTGTAGGAACGGCCTTGATAGATTTCAATTTCGCCAGGCGCCTCTTCGGTACCCGCCAGCATAGAGCCCATCATCACCGAACTGGCCCCAGCTACAATGGCTTTGGCCATATCTCCCGAGTAACGAATTCCGCCATCGGCAATCACCGGCACATCTGAGCCTTTGAGCGCTTCAGCGACATTGGCAATGGCGGTAACCTGAGGCACACCAATGCCAGTCACAATCCTAGTGGTACAAATTGAACCCGGACCTATACCCACCTTGACCCCATCGGCTCCAGCGTCTACCAAGGCCTTGGCAGCCTCTGCTGTGGCTATATTGCCGCCAATCACCTGCACATCGGGATAATTATCCTTGATCCACTTGACGCGGTTTAATACATTTTTGGAATGGCCGTGAGCGGTATCCACTACCAATACATCAACACTGGCATTAACCAGAGCTTCTACACGGGCATCCGTATCCGCACCTACACCCACCGAGGCGCCGACTCGCAGACGACCCTGTTCATCTTTACAGGCATTGGGATGCTGCTCAGCTTTATCTATATCGGTCACCGTAATCAGACCTTTTAATTCAAAGTCATTATTGATAACCAATACTTTTTCAATTCTGTGCTGGTGAAGAAGCGCGCGTACAGTATGTGAATCCACCCCCTCTTTAACGGTGACCAAGCGCTCTTTGGGTGTCATCACCGAGGTCACTAGTGCGCTCATATCATCGACAAAACGCACATCGCGGCGGGTCACAATGCCCACCAGATTGCCGCCGTCTAAAATTGGCACACCAGAGATATTATTAGCGCTGGTTAAATTATGCAGGTCTTGGATGGTTGCTGTAGCATCAATGGTAAATGGATCTTTAACCACCCCGCTTTCGTATTTTTTGACCGCCCAGACCTCCTTGGCCTGTTGTTCAATACTCATACTCTTATGGATAATACCCACGCCGCCTTCCGCCGCGATAGCTATTGCCAAGCGAGATTCAGTGACCGTATCCATGGCCGCTGATACCAGCGGGACATTCATACTGATGCCACGAGTAAGATTGGATTTCAGGGAGACGTCCTTGGCTGTGACCTCGGAGTAACCGGGCACCAACAGAACATCATCAAAGGTTAGGGCTTCATGCGCAATGCGTAACATTAGGAACGCTTACCTCGGCTTTTTTAAAAGTAAGCAATGCATTATAAGTCAGCCTGCGATACTAGGCAAACACCTATTTAGCGCTAAAATTATCACTAAAATAGGTCAAAAAAGTGACTTTACAGCCTATCTATCCCTACAATAAGCCTATGAATAGCCCTATGAAAAATCAGCCATCCGAACGTCAAATTTTTAGCATTAGTGAACTCAATCGCAGGGTTCGCCAGCTATTGGAAACCCATCTTCCGCTACTCTGGGTAGAGGGCGAGATCTCTAATTTTGCCTGCCCTGCCTCCGGTCATTGGTATCTTAGCTTGAAAGATAATTCAGCTCAGGTGCGCTGCGTTATGTTTCGCAATGCCAATCAGCGGGTTGCTTTTCGACCGCAAAACGGCAATCAGGTATTGGTGCGCTGTCGTGTCGGACTCTATGAGGACCGCGGTGACTATCAGTTAATTATTGAGCATATGGAAGAAGCTGGCTTCGGCGCTCTGCAGAGGCAATTTGAAATACTTAAAGGCAAGCTGGCCGCAGAGGGGCTATTTGAGGCTGAGAAAAAACAACCTATTCCCAAATCAGTGGCTCATATTGGGGTGATCACTTCCACCACTGGGGCCGCAGTCAGAGATATTTTATCGGTACTAAATCGACGCTTCCCAGCTATTAAAGTAAGTGTATTCCCTACCGCCGTTCAGGGCGATCAGGCCGCGCAGCAGATTGTTAGCGCCCTTGCCGATGCCAATAGTTGTGAGGATTTGGATCTATTGATTGTCAGTAGAGGTGGTGGTTCCCTAGAGGATTTATGGCCATTTAATAATGAAGCTGTAGCGCGAGCTATTGATGCCAGTCGTCTACCTGTTATCAGCGCCGTGGGTCATGAAGTGGATTTTACCATTGCCGATTTTGTCGCCGATTTGCGCGCGCCTACACCCTCTGCGGCGGCGGAGTTAGTAAGCCCCAATGGCGAGGATATACAGGCTCAATTTGCCAACTATAAGGCACTGCTAACAGAGACAGTACAGCGGGTTATCCGCCAATATAGTCAACAGCTGACCCATCTGCACAAACGTTTACAGCATCCGGGCAGCAGATTGCAGCAACAGACCCAACATTTAGACCATCTGGATATTCGTTTGCGTCGCGCCATGGCCGCTGTGGTTGGAGGCTGTCGAGTGCAAACTGACAAATTAACCGCACAGCTATTGCGCCAGAGTCCCAAACAACCTTTGCAGAGTAAGCAACAGCAGCTCAGCGCCACATTAAAGCAGCTGTACCGCGCAATAAGTCAGCTACAGAATAGTAGACAAAATAAAGTCACTCAAGCTATGCATTTACTGGATACTGTGAGCCCATTAAAAACCATAGGCCGAGGATACGCCATTATTCGCGATACTCAGGGTGAAATAATTAATAGCGTGAGTAAGCTGTCGAAGGGCGAGCAGCTAAAAGGCCAAGTGAAAGATGGTGAAATCCTTTTCGAAGTCACAGATACCAACAGCAAGACTCTAGCCCCCTAGGGGTTAATTATTTCCTCTCATTGCGCTTGCTGTATTTGGTTATCTTCTTGCGCTTTATGCTCGGCCGATCCCCTGCTGTTACCCCTTTATTTTTATAGGGATTATCGCCAGTGCGGTATTCAACGCGAATAGGGGTTCCATGCAAACCCAGTTCGCGGCGAAACACTTTCTCTAAATATCTGGTGTACTGAGCGGGAACAGATGCTGTCTGGTTACCATGCACAATAATGACCGGCGGATTTCTGCCTCCGGCATGGGCGTAGCGCAGCTTTATGCGCCGACTGTGAACCATTGGCGGTTGATGCTCTTCCACCGCGCCCTCAAGAACTTTGGTGAGTCTGGTGGTGCTTAACGCATCAGTTGCAGCTCTATAGGCAGTATCAATGGATTTATAGAGATGCCCCACACCAGTGCCATGTAAAGCGGAGATAAAGTGCACATCGGCAAATTCAGCAAAGCGCAGACGGCGTTTAATCTCAACTTTTATATGCTCGCGCTTATCCGCATCCAGACCATCCCATTTATTGATTGCCACCACCAGACCGCGGCCGGCATCAATAACCGAACCCATCAGGTGCAAATCCTGCTCCACCAAGCCCTCTTGGGCATCTACTAAAAGAACCACCACATTGGCATCATCGATGGCCTGCAAAGTTTTGACAATGGAGAATTTTTCAATGGCCAACTTGATGTTTTTGCGCTTTCTAATACCAGCGGTATCGATCAGCGTGTATTTCTTATCGCTGCGCTCGTAGTCTATATAGACAGAGTCTCTGGTGGTACCCGGCATATCATAAACCACCACTCTATCCTCACCGAGCAGGCGATTGACCAGGGTTGATTTGCCCACATTGGGGCGGCCCACCACACCAATTTTAATGCTGTCGGCACGACTGTCGTCGACCGCAGTGTTTTCTGCATAGGGCTCCAACAGCTCTTCCATCATCGACTTAACGCCGCGACCATGGGTGGCGGTAGTGGAAAACATGCCAGAGAAACCCAACTGATAGAAATCCGCCAGCGCCGCCGCTGGGTCTAAACCATCAATCTTATTGGCCACCAGATAGACCTTGCGATTTTTCTGCCGCAATTTTTCCGCAATCATATAATCTGCGGCGATTATTCCCGATCTGCAATCCACAACAAATAAAACTATATCCGCTTCATCCATGGCTAACAGGGACTGCTCGGCCATTCCCGCATCAATCCCCTGCTCCTCACCACTGATCCCACCGGTGTCTATAACCATAAAACGGCGGCCATACATTTCGCCATCGCCATATTTTCTGTCGCGAGTAAGGCCAGAATAATTGGCCACCAGCGCGTCTCGACTGCGAGTGAGTCGATTGAATAAAGTGGACTTTCCCACATTGGGGCGTCCGACAAGAGCAATAATAGGAATCATGAAATAAAAAAAGCCACAGAGTTTATGTGCGGCATTTTACTGTATTAGGGGATATTTATCCCTATTGAATTTTATAGGCGCCCACTGAGCCATCGTTGGCTTGAACCACTAGGTTTTCGCCGCTCACTAAAAGAGGCGCACTAACACCACTGCCATCTACCTTGGTACGACCCACAAAGCTGCCATCCTGTGGATCGAGAAGGTGTAAATAACCCTTTGCATCAGCCACGGCTAGAGTGCCCGCAAACTGCACTGGCCCTGTAAGCCCGCGCAGAATTAGCTGTTTATTACTCCAAATAACCTGACCATTACCGGCTTGAAATGCGCGCACAGTATCTTGCGCCTCGGTGACAAATACCCTGCCGTCACTATGGGCTGGACTGTGGTGAGAAGAACTGTCCTGAAACCATAAATTTCTGCCTGTTCCTCTAGTCAGAGCTCCCAGGCGCCCTTGGTAACTAACAGAGTATATTATGTCCCCAACCAATAGCGGCTTGCCATCAATATCGATCATACGCTCAAGTTCTGTACGACCTTTTGGAAGCGCTAATCGAGTCTCCCAAATCAATGAACCATTTTCTGGATTAAAGGCAATTAATTTACCTGAATCGAAGGCGGAAATTACCATATTGTCTAACAGCACCGAGGTGCTGGTACCGCGAACACTGAGAATAGGCACATCTCCATCGTGTCGCCACAGCTCTTTGCCGGTTTTCGCATCCAGAGCAAACAATCGGTTGTCAATACTGTGCACTGCCACTATTTGGCCATTGGACGCGGGGCTGGCCAGCACTTCAGAACCCAAGCTGGCGGTCCACAGCAGGGAGCCATCATCAGCATTGAGCGCGTAAACCTGCCCCTCAATGGTACCCAACAAAACAAGTCCCGCTGCGTAACCCACGCCACCTGATACCGGAATATCCAAATCCACGGCCCAGCGCTGCTTACCTGTTGCAATATCCAGCGCTGTCACCCTGCCCCCATGATCCGAGGCAAACACCGTATCTGCACCTACAGCTGGCTGTAGGCTGGCCCAATAGTTTCTGGTGGCAGACCCCACCTTGGCCGTCCACAGTCGGCTAAGGGTTACTTTTTCCTCAAACTTAAGGAGCTTAGCAGGCTTTAGATCAACATCATCGCCACTGTCTCCAAACAGGCTGCAACCACTCAATAAAGCCGAGCTTAGCAACCCAATAACAATTAACCTGCCGTGGTTCATTCAGTCTCCCCTGCCGGCTCCTCGACTCCATCTGCGTCATCCTTGCTTTCAGGCGCCACAGCAGGCGTTGCCTGACTTAATTTTAAGCGCAGAATAGACTCCACCCTAGAATCCTGAGATTGATCGGATGACAATGCCGCCTGATAAGCAGTGAAAGCAGACTCTAAATCGTCCAACAGTATATAGAAGTCTCCCTTGGCCTCTGCATAGGCAGATTTCATCTCTCCAGCATCCGTGCCTTGAATCATTTGCAGCGCCTCTTCTACATTACCGCGCGCCGCCTCCACTCTGGCCAGACGCAATGTTACCAAGGTCTGGGTAGTGTCTGCTGGATCATTGTTAAGCACCCATTCAAGCTCTGTTGCCGCCAGTTCCAGATCGCCGTTATCAACGGCCAATTTAGCTTTCATAAGCGCCGCAAAGTGGGCGTATCCAGAGCCGCTAAAATCCGCTTTTAATTGATCTGCCGTGGCATTGATAGAGGCCTGATTGCCCGCACTTAAGGGTTCGTCTGGCTTTTTATCGGTCACTATATCGATAATCTCCATATAGATTTCCGAGCCCTGCTCAGCGTGCTCCTGCTGGCTGTTTTCCCAGCCCTGCCAACCAAAGAACCCGCCGACCAAAATGGCTGCTACAGCAGCCAGCTGCATGCCTTTTTCTGCCCACCAACGCTTAAATGCTTCTATTTGTTCTTCTTCAGATAAGTGATTTGCCAAAATAATTCCTCAATGTTCAAAATATGTTGTTAAAAAACTTGCCAATTGTACCTGATCAACCGTTTCCTGAGGTCGCTCCTCGCGGAGAAATTTAACCCCTACAGTTCCAGATGAAAGCTCATTTTCACCCAGTATAACCGCCACAGCTGCACCGCTCTTATCAGCTTTTTTCATCTGCGACTTAAAACTGCCACCACCACAGTGGCTCTCTACCCTGACAGAGCTGAGATCGGTGCGCAGCTGTTCTGCAAGTTGCATGGCCTGCACGCTGACATCACCCACTGCCACCAGATACAGATCCACCTGCTGCGCGACACTATCGGGCACTGCGCCCAACTCGTCAAGCAACATTATCAACCGCTCCACACCCATTGCGAAACCCACGGCTGGGCACGGCTTGCCACCCAGCAGCTCAACCAGTGCATCGTAGCGCCCACCAGCACAGACCGTACCCTGCGCACCCAGACTATCAGTCACCCATTCAAAGACGGTTTTTGAATAGTAATCCAACCCTCTGACCAGCCTTGGATTAATCACATACTTAACCCCTGCAGC
>JANXGQ010000003.1 GCA_024959305.1 Porticoccaceae bacterium
CCAGCAGCCTTGTCGAATGGAAACCCTTCGCGAAGGCAACCTTGAAGGCGCGCTCAACGGGGCCGCACGCATGGAATGGGAAAGCTGAGTGGACCAGGGCGTTCCACGGGTGCCCGCCCGAAAGCGTTTACTCCATTATGTATGCCGGCGAGCTCGCGGAGTCCGATGACCCGAGCAAAGGCCATACCATGAAACAAGGGGTGCCAGGCGTGTACATGCACAGTGCCGATAAATTCAGCAAGGCTGCTGGCTACGCGCGTTTCGTGGACATTTTCGGCGACGGTTACTATTGGGCATGTTTGTGGGAGCTTCGCGTTGACCGCGCGTGGCGACGCTGCCTCCGAGCCTCTGACCAATGGGTCCAGCCACGCGGCAGTTGCAGGCTTGCGGCGCTTTGGCTTTGCAGCCGTTGCCCCGCTCAGATGCAGAATGGCTGCGAGGTGTCGTTGTGGGACCCTCTCAAAGAGGCTAACCCGCGCGACTCGATTGGGGTGGGTGCCCAGGAGGATGCGGCCACGCCTTTTTCACGCGACTCGCTGTGGAACCTTCTCAGGAGGGACGGCGACGCTCTGAGAGACACGGGCGCCTGATACGCTTTGCTACATAGCATGCCGCAGAAAGGGCATATCCGCGAGCGAGCGCATGGATTTTTGGTGTGCCGCACCTTTGCTCTCGCCGCGGCAGCAGAAAATAACAGTATAGATAGCTTATATATAAAATAAAAGGACGGCGCGGCGTGTACTATTTGTTCTATCCGTGCCGTGGCGACCCCCTACCAGGGCGGGCCCATTTGTTCTACGTGGTGTGCTGACCCCGTTGCGGGGCGGGCCTATTTGTATTCTGCTTTACATAGATTGCTTATATTGCCCTGCATGGATTGCACTACTGAGATTGCGCGACATATATTGCACTACTTAGGTTGCACTGCATAGATTCCATTCTATAGATTGCAGCACATTGATTGCACCACTTAGAAATGGTTTCAACACTGTTTGTTAAAAGTAGTCTTGGATTTTGTGTTGGCCTTCTTTTCAAATAAGTCTATGGTTACATTTGAGCCAGGATTTGCGTGTGTAGGCGCCCGCCGCCGCCAGCCGCCGAGTTGCCCCCCTGTTAAAAGAAAGCTTTTTATTTCCTCGTGCTATTTCTTAGGAATATTTCTACTGGCTCAAAACCTTGTAGCTTGCAGTTGCCACACTCAGCAGCGACGCCGCGCCGCTTATAAGACCCGCCGACACCCGCCAATGAGTTCGTCGACACCCGTTTTTGCTACAGAGCATCAAGGCATGGGCCAACGTACGAAAGAGACAACGACCGCTGCGGTTTCCGAAGAAGAAGCAGCAATCGACGATTTCGTCGAGCTGCTAGTACGGCATAGCAAAGACTATGCGTTAGCCATGCCCGCTGCAGATGTCAAAGTAGCAACATTGGAGTGGCTCGCCAGAATCTCCGAAACTGCAGACACGGAGAATGTTTTGCCAAATTCCATCTTTATGCTCAGCAAAGTATTTGGAATAATGACGAATGACAAACTCGGAAATGCCAAAACATTCGAGGAAACGTTACATTTCATGAGGAGGTGTGCGGGATTTCGGGAAACAGTGATGTGGAACAAACGGGACACTGCTACAGAGCGTGACTGTGATGCGGACGGTGTAAGCGCATGTTATCGTGCGTGCGCCAACGATCTACTCCAAAATGACTTATTGCCGCGCCAACTAAAAGATACAAAGTATCATTTGCGATGGGATGCTTCTGGCGACGCGACTCTCACGACCTTTCAACGATCCTTCGTTGACAATATCCTACGCAAAAGGCTAGGTAACAAAAAATGGCCTTCCATATATGGCAGCACGGCCTCCCAGAGCTCATTGACCCGCCCTCGCTACAGCGCAGGGCACCCTCGCCGACGACGGCCCTGGAGGAATGTTGCCACTGGTACGCTGCTTTTGGTCGGAGTATGGTGACCTACGAGGCATCCCCGGCACTGCCTGTGCAGCGGGCACTCGGAGGAACTTGCAAAGGCGTGAAATTGGACGCGG
>JANXGQ010000001.1 GCA_024959305.1 Porticoccaceae bacterium
ATATGGGTTGTATTCAAAGATGAGAAAATCGGTAGCAAATGCTACAAAAGAGAGACCCGGAAATATCGTCCAAAAGATGAATGTTATATTGATGAAAAGGCGTTGCCGATACTGCAAACCTATAGCAATATGGAAGTAAAATATATGGGGCATACCTATATAAGGCGTAAATTTGCAATTTCCCTTGCCTATGCTATGACTGTTCATAAGTGCCAAGGGCAAACGATGGATGAAGTTATAATTGATTTTGATCCAGATGAGAACAATACCTCATTTATAACTGAGGGCTCATTCTATGTAGCCATCACACGCGTCACAAAAGCAGCAAAGCTTTGGCTACGGAGCTTCGACCTAAAATTTATTAAAACAAACATTAAGATATTATGCAATATCAACACAATGAGGACCTCATACCCATACAAAATGAAAAAGAGATACCTCTGTGAGGAAATCTTTACTGGAGAGAGTGTCAAGGTTGGTTATCTGAACATAAACGGATTGCTAACTGGCTACCATGCACAGTATGTCAATGGAGATTACAATCTCCTGAATTTGGATTTGCTCGCACTGAGTGAAACCCACCTGACTAATGGTGAAACAATTGAAAATATGCCAAATTGGAAGATACTATACAGATTAGATGCATGTGATGGTAAGCAGCACATGGGGATCCTTCTGTTGGGATCACGTCGATCCGAAAAATGGAAAACCATTAAACATGTTGACCATATTAATAAGCTAACATCACAGTCCTTAAGAGTTAACATTGAAGGACATATATTCAGCTTCATATACTGTTCACGGACCCCTAACATGGAGGAGGCCAAAAGTATAGCCAAAACAACAGAATCAGCTGATTTTTTGATGGGTGATCTTAATTTGAACCCTGAAAATCTGGATGATAAAAAAAAGCTAGACACACTATGTGGGAAAAACAAAAAGTTACTCCTACACGAAATAACAACCAAGCAGAAAGTTCAGCTCGACCATATTATTGGAACTAAGCAGAATAAATACAAGGTGGAGGTCACCTCATATAAAAATTTCACAAGTGACCACCATTCGATTGTCACAAGGGTGTCAACCAATGGTGCCGATTATAAGGCATAGTGTATTGTTTATGAAAACTGTGGAGTGAGGAGACAAGTAGATTCAGTGGGGGCGGCGGAGCAGCCGGACGCCAGGGGGAGGTCCCTCTGAGGGAGAGTTATGATTGGACCATAGCTGTCTGTGCCTGACTTATTGGCCTTGGGGGGATAAGGGGCACTGGGCCACGCAGCGGGGGTGTTACCGGGTAATGGGGGTGAGAGCCCTAAGCTACTACCCACAGGGACAAACTGACCATGTGGTTAAGCTTTGGGACCTAATGGTGCTTCCAGCAGTTCCTGCTGGGGTCAACATTGGGTCCCAAGGTCACCAGTGCCCCCCCCTCCAGGCCCAAGTGATAGGTACATGGGCCTAGTCCTACCATAAGTAGAGAACTCGCCAACCTGAGAGGGACCCCCCACTTCCGTCCGGTGATGCCATCTCCCCCCCACTAAGGATAATAAGGCATAGGAAGAGTGGAATGGTAGAATCCTACTGGGGATCCAACCACTTTAAAAAAAGAGGAAAGCGCCAAGAGACCTACCCCTGAGGTGGTGTGGAAATGGTCTTCAAAACAACAAGCGACCTCTGGCCGCAGGGGTAACAGCTAATGCCCCAAGTCTAATTCCGTCCCCTGCAGGTCCGTGTTCTCCGCCTGGTCCTGCCCCGCCTCCTACTGCTGACCGGCTGCCTGCTGGCCCTACACCACCATCCCCAGCAGGTCCGCTGCCAACTCCTCCGGCCGGCCAGCACCTACTGCAGCTCCTTTGTGTCCTACTGCAGCCGCCACCTCACCAGCGCCTGCCCCACCAGCAGCTTGCCTGAATTGAATTGAAATTGAAATTGGCTTCTGAAGCTTTTGCCCATATTTACTTTTGCCCATAGTGGCTTTTGCCCATACTAGCTTTTGCACATATTGGCTTTTGCCCATATTGGCTTTTGCCCATATTGGCTTTTGTCCATATTGGCTTTTGCCCATATTGGATTTGCCAATATTGGTTTTTGCCCATACT
>JANXGQ010000035.1 GCA_024959305.1 Porticoccaceae bacterium
TATACCCCGGTGGGTACCGCCATCACCAATAAAGTGCTTGGCGGTGGCCAGTACTTTTTCATGATTGGTCGCAAGCTCCTGCAAATCACCCTGTATGCCATAGACAACTTCACTGGCATAGGCACTGGGAATAGAGGATTCAGTGCTATAGCCCTCATAGGTTCGACCCCAGCGGTAGTCTTTAACCACAGCTACCGTCGGCGCAAAAACCCAGTCAATACCAGTAACCGCAACTTCCCGCGCTGTAATCTCACCAATTTTGCGCATCAGACTCGGATCATTGGCAGCACCCAAGCCAATATTGTGCGGGAATAGTGTCGCGCCCATTACATTATTATGCCCGTGCACTGCATCCGTACCCCAAATAATTGGAATACCAGCACCGCCGGCACTGAGGTCCATTGATGCTTTGTAATAGGCATCGGCCAACGCCACCCAATCCTTGACCGATGAATCTTTGCGTTCATTGGGAAAGGTACCGCCGCCATTTAGCACAGAACCCAGATAGTAATTTTTTACATCATCAGGGGTCACATATCTGATTTCACCCTGAACCATCTGCCCCACCTTTTGCTCTAGCGTCATCTCCGCCAAAATAGCTTGCACGCGAGCTTCAATATCTTCTTCCAACCCCACTTGGTTACCGACACAGGATGCCAGCACAGTGGTTAGCAAAACTATGGTTGGCACTGATAATTTACTATTGATTGAGTTAGCAGTGCGCTTGAGTAGAGATTTCACAAACTGAAAGGTGAGTATGGCCTGCATTATTGCCGTTTTCCTTTTAAAATTTTCATTGTTGTCTGACCTGCGCCTACTGGTTAATCCCCAAACTGCGCTTATAAGACGGTTAGAGATGCTAATCCGCCCCCCGCAAACTTAGGAGTCGCCATCCTAGCCAGACATCATTAGGGACTAACTGTACAGACTGTCACGAACAATCTTGCTGGGGAAGTGAAAATGCGCTTACTGGCTGCACTTTTGCGATAAAAGGACGGCACAATATGTTTCGAATACAATAAGCCTCACCATATCAACTGTCTAGTAACAGCTAACCGCAACCTCGGGATCTCCCGCAGCAATCCGCACATCCTTAATAGTGATTGCAAATAAACCGGACGTAGTTAATAGCATAGGCGTATTAACTCTACTCAAATCCGCACCGGCTTTTTCAAAGCAGGCTAAACTGATCCCCGATCGCACCCACTCGCCCAATGGAACGCTGGAAAACAGTTCGGTAACATCTTGACTGCCACTACAGGGCCATTTGCAGTCAATGCGCTGGATCACTTTGTTTTGTGGGCGCCTATCAACCCTGTAGGTCATCACAATTGACTTATCCCGACCGGCAAATTCAATTAAGTCTAGGTTCTGCGACGATTGCCAATAGAACTGACTCTGATTATTTCCAGACCATTCGAGAGCGCGGGAGCCGCCTACAGCAGTGACTTTAAGGCCACCTTTAGCAGAGACAAATGATTTTCCAGAGACTTCTTGCGCCCAATTGTAACTGTCGCCAGCAATCATTTTCCATGCCCCCTTGCTGCTTGCGGAGAATATGATGCGACTAGCGGCGGGCAACTTGAAGGGCGGCTTTTCATACAGATTATTGGCCAGTATTTCTGCCATACCGTAACCCAACCCAGCACCAACGCCCAACAGATGATCTTGCACCGGAGCTGTTTTATCCTCTGAGTTTATTTCCGCATTTGGCCAGTTAAAACTCAGTCGACCGGTAAAATCATAGCGCGGCTGGCCCTCAATATCGGCCACCAGCACATCGGCAATTCCGCCTCCCTCCGTGCCCGGCAACCAGGCCACCACAAAGGCATCGGAGCTATTTATTTCAGCATTGACCCATAGCGGGCGCCCGCTCAAAAAAACAGCCACTACTGGAATATTCTGCTGCTTAAATTTTTGTATGCGCCTTAAATCGGTTTTAGAACCCTCTTTATAGGCCAGCGTTTCAATATCTCCCTGACCCTCGGTATAGGGGTTTTCACCAAACACCACCACCGCCACATCGGGCTTCTCAACCCATTCACCTTTCGCACTGAGTTCTGCCGAGCCACCAATCTGGGTGAGCGCCTGTTCAATGCCCTTGTAAATAGAGGTGGCCCCAGGAAACTCATCA
>JANXGQ010000093.1 GCA_024959305.1 Porticoccaceae bacterium
GCTTCAGAAAATTCAGAAAATTCAGAAAATTCAGAAAATTCAGAAAATTCAGAAAATTCAGAAAATTCAGAAAATTCAGAAAATTCAGACAACTCAGCAAATGTAAACTATCAAAGAGTCTACGATAACGGAATTGTATGGTACGGCGATATCGGTACCTTGTTAGTTCAATATCAGTCATCTGTCTCTGAAACTACTGGGCTTGGCTTTCGTGTCCATTTCGATCATTCTTCAATGAAAATTAATAGCGTCACTTTCTATCCGGTTGATGCCATTATATCTACGACCCCTAAATCCCTAATGCCCGATGCTGATAATCGTGATAATGATGCTGCGACTAATTACTTTTTGCCATTCGCCTGGGCTTCGTTATACGGTCAATGGCCTCAAGCTAATCAGATTAATCTCGCCACCATAGAATTTGAGAAAGTACATGGTAGCTCGGCAAATTACCGCATTAATTACTCGCCCATTAGTGTGCCGGCTGGCTTTCAATTTATTCAGTGAGCAGCGAAATTAAGAGGGCAGTCACTCCAGAATTTAATCTATTGTGACCGTCTGGCGGGACGCCATAAAAAAATGGGTGAGCCTGCTAATTTAGCCTAGGACCCACCCCGATACTGTCGATTTAAACCCTGGTTATTTGGCTGAGCGCACAAACACCTCATTGGATATTTTTTCAAATGCATTTTGATAGACCTGAGCATCTAATATAGGCTTATCTTCGCGGTCGACCGATCTTGAATCATAGCGCTTAGTGGATTGTACAAAAGTCAATCTAACTTGCGTAGAGCCACCTATTTCCTCTATGAATGCGGTGGCGGCAGTCTGTGAAACCTCGCTGGAAAGTTCCTTATCCACGTCCAACAGGAAAAGCAAAAGGTTGGATGCTGACTCAGTGGTTGCGGCACCTTGAGCTCTAATAAAGCCAGTGTCCTTGTCGGCGCTTTCAACGGTGTAACCCAGATCCAGAAATACCGACATTACACTTGGAAAAACCACATCTTTCTGTTCCTCAAACTGTCGAGTCTGAAGAGACTGTATCTCTAATGGCGTCATTTTAGCGACTGGTTGGCTGGCACAGCCGGCAATAGATAAAGCGAAAATAAATAACAAACGCGCATATTTCATTCTATGCAACTCCTCAAAAACATAACTTAAAAGTTTGATGTTCTGCTACTAAAATCCGCAACAGTGTCAGTATCATCGAATTTGATAATTAGGGTCATCATTCGCGTTGAAGACTCAAAGCCAGCTACTTTGGTTGAGCGGTTCAATAACATAACTGACCATATTCCGGCTATGGGTGCGACTAGTCCTCCTTGAGAGGTGCTAGATGACTGTGATACTTGGGCTGCTCTCTGATATGTCCAAACCTCTCTGCCAGCACCATCACGAGTGGTTATATTGGGGGCTCCGAAAACTTCTAAAACTTTATTTTTGGTGGTGACGCCTTTGACTAAAGATATCTGAACATTCCCTTGAGTAAGAGAAGAATTCTGTTTAGTTAGAGGCTCTGGTGGCGTGACACATGCGCTAGAGAGTAAAAAAGTCAGGCATAGAAAGATATAAGAGCTGTATTTCATAAATATTTCCTTATAGTTACAGTACTTGGTTAAAGACCCCAATTTCCATGTACTATAGTATGGCTTTAAGCGTTCTTTCATATCCCTAAAGAATTTAAAGGCATAGTCTAAAAGACCAGATATTTGCCACTTTAACCGTAAATAATGCCTTTTTATCGCATTTGTCGTTCCAGTTGACCGGTTCGCACGAACTTTGAAGTAATAAAGGAGTAGGGTGCCAAGTCATAACTAGAACTATAAATCTAACTTAAAAAGTGCCGGGGATGTAGTCAATGTCTAAAGTTGATTCTCACACTGCAAGATGCGCTATAAAAAAATCATTGCACCTTGTTTTATTTTTGCTCAGTACCAGCGTCCTTGCCACCTTTGCCAACAGCTCTACAGCTGTCGCTATTGATTCCAGCAAATGGTTCCATCAAACAGTGCTTCCCAATGGCTGGAGTTGGTGGAATGACGAGCAACAACATTACACCGATCGAATTGAAAACACCTTTGTCAGTGATGGCACATTAAAGATTGTAGCCAAGAAAGAGACATTTCAAGATCAGGGCATCACCAAGCAATATACCTCGGCCCGCCTTAACTCTAAATTTGCTTTTAAATATGGGCGAGTTGAAGTCCGTGCAAAGCTGCCCACCGGGCACGGAACCTGGCCGGCTATTTGGTTTTTGGGTAAAAATATCAATGAGCTAGGTGCCTACTGGCAGACCCAAGGCTATGGTACAACCAATTGGCCATACTCTGGAGAAGTAGATTTAATGGAGCATTGGGGATCTAATCAAAACTATGTATCCAGTGCCATACATACACCATCCAGTCACGGGGGCACCGTAAATTACGGAGGGCAGACTATCTCCACTGCCTCCAGTCAATTCCATGTGTATACCTTGGATTGGACCGCAGATCGGATGGTTTTTAGTGTCGATGGCAATGTTCATTACACTTATAACCCAGCTGTAAAAGATGCCAACACCTGGCCATTTGACTCAGAGTTATACCTGCTGATGAATGTTGCAATAGAGAGCGGCATTGCCTCGAGTTTTAATCAGAGTCAGATGGAAGTTGACTATGTGCGAGTTTACGACGTCAACGCCAGCCCTTCAGATTCCCCTATCTGGGCAGATGAATTTGACGATGGGGATACTGCATCTGGTGATCCCGATAGCGCCGGCGACAATTTTGATCCAGAAAATAATAGCCCCATAGCTGGCGATTGGAAACTTGCACCTGTAGCTGGCGCTATGGCTGTAGGTCCGGCTAAAGGTGATTCTGGCTGGTGGGCAAATAGTGAATATGATCTTCAGGCCAGAGCCTGCATCTTTGATGATATTTTCCGTTTCAGTGCCGATGGCAGCTTTTCTAATCTGATGGGTGGTGAGACTTGGCTTGAGGGTTGGCAGGGTGTAGCTGAGGGCTGTGGCGCACCTGTTGTACCTCACGATGGCTCTAATACTGGCGCATATAGCTATGATGAAGCCGCTGAAATACTGATACTGAATGGCCTTGGCGCTCATATAGGTCTTCCCAAGGTTATCAATGGTAGCGAAATTAGCAATCCGGCACATGCGGCCTCTTCAATTGTCTACGAAGTTACTGAATTGACCGCTACTACCATGACCTTGGATATTGATTTTGGCCCCGGTTATTGGCGATTCCTATTGCAGAAAACGGCTGATGCCCCGATGCCAGAACTGCCTCCAGTCAACACAGCTATTGCCGGTGATTGGAAACTGGCGCCCGAGGCCGAGGCCTTAGGCGTGGGTCCAGTACAGGGCGATATAGGTTGGTGGTCAAATTCAGCTGGCGATGTAGCCGCCAGACATTGCCTATTTGATGATATTTTCCGTTTCAATACTGATGGCAGTTTCTCCAATATAATGGGTGGCGAGACTTGGCTTGAGGGTTGGCAGGGTGTAGCTGAGGGCTGTGGCGCACCTGTTGCACCTCACAATGGCTCTAATGCGGCCACATATAGCTATAGTGAAGGCGCCTCAACCCTGACCCTCAATGGTCTCGGTGCGCATATAGGTCTTCCCAAGGCGATCAATGGCGGCGAAATTGATAATCCGGCAAATGCGCCCTCTTCAATTCTCTACGAAGTCACTGAGTTAACCGATACCAGCATGACTTTGGATATTAATCTAGGTTTTGGATACTGGCGCTTCCGATTGCAGAAAGCGGCTGATGCCCCGACGCCAGAACCGACGCCAGAGCCGACACCAGAGCCGACACCAGAGCCGGCTCCAGTCAATACAGCGATTACTGGCGACTGGAAACTGGCGCCCGAGGCCGAGGCCTTAAGCGTGGGTCCAGAGCAGGGTAGTGCAGACTGGTGGTCTAGCTCAGCTGATTCTGTAGATAACAGGTATTGTCTATTTGATGATATTTTCCGTTTCGGCACTGATGGTAGTTTCTCTAATATTATGGGCAACCAAACATGGCTTGAAGGTTGGCAGGGCGTGGAGGATGATTCCTGTGGGGTTCCTATAGCTCCCCATAACGGCTCTAACGCTGCTACCTATAGCTATCATGAAGCGGCTGGCACATTGACACTGAGCGGAGAAGGTGCGCATCTAGGTATTCCAAAAGTAGTGAATAACGGTGAAATCAGTACTGGAGCTGCGGTACCCACCGCAATTACCTATATTGTGACTGAATTAACCGGCACGAGAATGACCTTGGATATTGACTTCGGCCCCGGTTATTGGCGCTTCCTGTTGGAAAAACAAGCAGATAGTGATAACGATGGTGTCGGCGATGCTGTTGACCTATTCCCCTATGATTCCAGCGAGAGCGTAGATACAGATTCTGATGGTATTGGCGACAATGCAGATACCGATGATGATAATGATGGTTTTGGCGATGCTATTGATGCATTCCCCTACGATGCCAGCGAATCACTGGATACCGACTCAGATGGTATTGGCAATAATGCCGACACCGATGATGATGGCGATGGCGTGGGAGATAGCGCGGATGCGTTCCCCTTAAATGCCAGTGAGACTGTAGATACAGATTCTGATGGTATTGGCAATAATGCCGACACCGACGATGATGGCGACGGCATAGCGGATACTGAAGATCAAGAGCCATTAATTGCCAATAACGATGCGCCTGCGCAAATCATCTCAGTCGCGGATCAGCCGTTTGCAACGCGCGGACAGCAGGTTACTATGGATATAGCTTACGACGTATCGGATGGCAATAATTACCTGCCGGGCATTGGCTTTAGAATTCACTACGACAGTGATGTTTTGGATTATGTCGAGGTGTCAAATATAGTTTCCAACGACCTGATCGTGGGTGGCGATAGCGCCATTGTGGAAGATATTGACTATGATAATAATCCCGCTACAGATCAGTATATCTCTGTAGCCTGGGCAGCGCTGTTTGGCAATTGGCCGGGAGTAGAGCTGCCAACCAATCTGCTGAGCCTTACCTTTACTGTTGCCGACCATGTAGCTATAGACTTAGCACAGATCACCAGCATTGGGTTCTCCAAAATTAGCAATGCGCAGGGCTATGACTTTGTTGCCGAGAATTACCAGATGCAAATTCTGCCCACAAGCTGGGATTTTGATATGAATGGGCAGGCCGATGCTCTGACAGATGGTTTATTGTTCCTGAGGTATGCATTTGGCCTGAGGGGCGAATCCCTAGTAAATGGGGCTATTGCAGTTGATTCTCCGCTGACTGAGAGTGAAGTTGAGCAGTCGATTATCAGCGCAGCGGTGATAACCGATATTGATGGCAACGGTCAGGTTGATGCATTGACCGATGGGCTACTGTTGTTGCGATACTTATTTGGTCTTAATGGAGACTCGCTGGTTAATGGTGCTATAGCTGCCGGCGCCACAAGATCAACAGCGGCAGATATTGAACAATATCTAACCAGCTTTATGCCTCCGGAGGAGGGGTTCAATTTTGACAGCACTGCGCCAGTTATTACATTGCAGGGCGATCCCTCTATGGTTTTGGCGCTGGGTGAGACCTATGTCGAAGCCGGTGCCTCCGCTGTAGATGCAGAAGATGGAGAGGTCGCGGTGACCATCAGTGGTTCAGTGGGTGCGGAGGAGGCTGTCTATGTTGTCACCTATAGCGCATCAGATGCTGCCGGCAACAGTGCTTCGGTCACCCGAACAATCAGGGTTGAGGCACCACTTAGCTTCGCGCAATTTTCTTTTTTTAGCGCCTATAACTCCAGCCTGACCGACGATGTACATTTAAATATTAGCAACGGACTTATTTCCGGAAGAATTGCCGAAAATGTTGCCGTGGATAATCTGATTGCAACATTTGTCCACAATGGTGCTGAGGTCAATGTGTCTGGATCTGTACAAAACAATGAGCAGACCGCCAATGACTTTACCCAGCCAGTGAGCTATCAGCTGTTATCAGCTTCCGGTACTGCAACTGTTTACAGCGTTGATATTACTAAGTTTACCGGCTTGCCAATTGTTTATATCAATACCGATAACTATATGTCCATTGATTCAAAGGATGATTATATAACCGGAACAGTCTCCGTAGAGGGTGGGCGCAATCTCTCCGATCTCGAAGCTGTGAGCATGCAAATCAGGGGCAGAGGCAATTCTACTTGGGGCCTGCACCCCAAAAAACCCTATCAGATGAAGCTTGAAGATAAACAAGAATTTTTGGATATGCCGAATGACAAAAAATGGCTTTTCCTAGCTGAGTAC
>JANXGQ010000029.1 GCA_024959305.1 Porticoccaceae bacterium
CTGTAAAGCAGCGGTTGAATGGAACGATCATTCACCTTATCGGCCCTTCTGTTCGGAGCGCTGTAAACAGATTGATTTTGGGGATTGGGCTACGGAACGTTTCAGTATCGCCGGAGAGCCCTCCTTGGATAGCATTCAGTTAGAGGACGAGGTTTGATCTGTTAGTGGGTCTATTAGTGATCTTAGCTTTTCTAGAATCGGCCGATTGGCTTCTGGAAATTGGTAATCAGCGCCCTCTAAGAGCAATTCGCGCAGAGACAGCCAGCGACATTCCTGCCCCTCTACACCTCTAGCTTGACCCGTGAATGATAGCACTGACCAAATATCTAAAAACACCTGCTTGTCAGCGTAGTTATGGGAGATCTGCATCAATGGTCGGGCTTCTGTTACCTCAATATCCAACTCTTCTAATAGCTCTCTGAGCAATGCTTGATAGGCTGTCTCTCCCAGATCAACTTTGCCCCCAGGGAACTCCCACAGCCCGCCCTGATGTACATGCTCTGGACGTTTTGATATAAGGATTCGATCGCGATTATGGTTGTCGTAGATAACCGCAGCTACCACATGAATGGGGGGTTTATCTGGCACTTCTGAACACTCAGGTCCTGTATTCGGCATTGATTCGCACGTACTCATAACTGAGATCGGTTGTCCATACAGTCTCTGTCGCCTGACCGCGATTGAGAGCAACCCGTATTTCTATATCCTCCGACTGCATCGCCTGTTGACCCTGAGCCTCAGTATAGCTAGCGGCTCTGCATCCGCAGTCGGCGATCAGCACAGAGTTGAGGCTGAGCTGTACCTTGGAGACATCCAGATCCTCAACCCCAGAGCGGCCTATGGCAGCGAGAATTCTTCCCCAGTTGGGATCCGATGCCGTTAGCGCAGTCTTTACCAGTGGGGACTCTGCAATGGTATAGGCAACATCCAGCGCCTCCTGTGTATCTTCAGCACCCTCAACAATCACAGAAACAAATTTGCTGGCACCCTCTCCATCGCGAATAATGGCTTGAGCCAGTGCGATAAAGACCTCTGTGAGCTGAGCTAGAAACACTTCAAAGGTACTTTCATCTATCTCAACACCACTGCTACCCGTGGCGATTAACATCACTGAGTCATTGGTCGAGGTATCACCGTCCACGGTGATTCTGTTAAAGGATTTTTCAGTGGCCAACCTGACAGAGCGATGCAGTAACTCCTCATTAACTGCGGCATCAGTGGCTACAAATCCCAACATGGTTGCCATATTGGGTTTGATCATTCCAGAACCTTTGGAGATGCCGGTTATAGTCACCTGTGCATCATTAATATCAAACTGAAGGCTTGCGCCCTTGGGTCTGGTATCTGTGGTTAGAATACCTTCTGCAGCCTCTGCCCAACCCTGCTCAGAGAGATTATCAATAGCACTGGGAAGCGCCGCTAGCAGTCTGTCTACAGGCAGTGGCTCACCAATAACTCCAGTGGAAAAAGGCAGTATTTGCTGTGGCTGCGCATCCACTGCATCAGCAACAGCCTGACAGCACTTAAGAGCGTCTGCCACACCCTGCTCCCCAGTACCTGCATTGGCATTGCCAGTATTAATTAGCATATAGCGCGACGCATCTGCCTGAAGATGGCGCTTGGCAACCATCACTGGAGCCGCGCAGAAACGGTTTTGCGTAAATACGCCGGTGACGGTGCTGCCTGCGGCCATTTCCATCAATACCAGATCCTTGCGTCCAGCGGTCTTTATACCGGCACTGGCGGTACCCAGCCGCAAGCCGCCTACCGGATACAGGGTTGAAAATTTACCGCTACCAGTAGCCATGCTTAAATTTTACCGTGACATTGTTTGAATTTCTTACCCGAGCCACAGGGACAGGGATTGTTACGGCCTACTTTTGGCCCAGATCTCTGAATTGGCTGAGGACTGTCGGGCTTATCCATGGAATCATCCTGATCCGGCGATTCATTGATGCTGGCGACCTGAGCATGCCGATACTGTCTCTGTGTTTCCTGCTGTCGACGTCGCTGTTCAAGACGCTCTAAATCTTCGCGACTAGCAACCTCCACATGACTTAGATACTTGATAGTCTCATGTTTAATATTCCCCAATAGCTCTTCAAAAAGAGCAAATGATTCACGTTTATACTCCTGCTTGGGATTCTTTTGCGCATAGGCCCTCAATCCAATACCTTGACGCAATTGGTCCATACTGGTCAGGTGCTCTTTCCAAAGATTATCCATTAACTGCAACATAATTTGCCGCTCTACTTCGCGCATCTGATCGCCGACATGGGCATATCGCTTAGCGTAGGCTGCCTGTACCTCTTCGACAACTCTATCCCTTAGGCTATCCTCGCTGAGGCGATCATCTTCATCCAACCAATGCTGAACCGGAATTTTCACCGCAAATTCTGATATAAGCGCTTTTTCTAAGCCCCCGATATCCCACTGCTCCTCAAGACTTTGCGGCGGTATATAAGCGCTAATGGTTTGATTGACTACATCGACGCGCACATTGGTTATTACTTCGGATATATCCTCATCGGACAGCAAATCATGGCGCTGTTGGTAGATAACCTGTCGCTGATCGTTGGCAACATCATCATATTCAAGAAGGTGTTTACGAATATCAAAATTGCGACCCTCCACCTTGCGTTGCGCTTTAATAATGGCATTGGTGACCATTCGATGCTCAATGGATTCACCCCTCTCCATTCCCATAGCGCGCATCATATTCTTAACTCGATCAGAGGCGAAAAGGCGCATCAACGGATCTTCCAGAGATAGATAAAATCGCGATAATCCGGGATCACCCTGTCGGCCGGCACGGCCGCGCAACTGGTTATCTATGCGTCTTGATTCATGGCGCTCGGTGGCCACAATATGCAGACCCCCAGCTTCTATCACCTTAGCATGACGCTGTTGCCAATCAGTTTTTAGAGCAAGCGCTTTCTTTGCATCTGGATCTTTGCTGTTTGCAAGCGCTTTGAGTTCTGCTTCGAGATTTCCTCCAAGCACTATATCTGTGCCTCGTCCAGCCATATTGGTAGCAATGGTGACTGCCCCGGGACGACCGGCATTAACAATAATATTGGCCTCGCGCTCGTGTTGCTTGGCGTTGAGGACATTGTGGTCAATTTTAGCAGCCTCCAAAAGGCCTGACAGCAGCTCGGAAGTCTCAACAGAAGCTGTACCTACCAACACTGGAGCGCCCTTCTCGACAATCTCCTTAATATCCTCAATCACCGCCTCGAACTTTTCTTCTTGAGTGAGGAAAATCAAATCATTGAGGTCTTGACGCTGCACTTCCACATTGGTGGGAATCACCATCACCTGCAGAGCGTAGATTTGCTGGAATTCATAGGCTTCCGTATCCGCCGTGCCTGTCATACCAGAGAGTTTTTGATACAGCCGAAAGTAATTCTGAAAGGTGGTCGACGCCAAGGTCTGACTTTCTTGCTGTATGCTCAGTTGCTCTTTGGCCTCAATAGCCTGATGTAGGCCTTCCGAGAGGCGTCTGCCGGGCATGGTGCGACCCGTGTGCTCATCAATAAGCACCGCCTCGCCGTCTTGAATGATATATTCGACATCTCTATGGAATAGATGCTGGGCCCTCAATGCAGAGTGCACATGGTGCAATAACCCGAGGTTTGACGCCTGATAAAGACTTTCATTCTCTGTAAGCAATCCCGTATCAATCAGTATTTTCTCTACTTTTTGGTGGCCATCTTCAGTCAGCTCAACCCCGCGGGTTTTTTCATCGACGGCAAAATCACCCTGCGCCTCTGAGTCATCTGACTGCTCCTCGCTTACAACCTGAGGTATCAGTTTGAGCACTAGAGCGTTAATGGTTTTGTAGAGCTCAGAACTATCCTGCGCAGCGCCCGATATAACAAGTGGAGTTCTGGCTTCATCAATTAAAATTGAATCCACCTCATCAATGATTGCAAACGATAGCCCGCGCTGAGACTTATCTGCCAGCGACAGCACCATATTGTCCCGCAGATAATCAAAACCGAATTCATTGTTGGTGCCATAGGTAATGTCGGCGCCATAGGCTTCTTTCCTATCGCAGGCATGCAACTGACCGTCAGACTCAGAGTCAACCCTGAATGAACAGGGCGCATCGGCGCCCTGATAGGATTGGATAACCCCAATCGACATCCCCAGAGCGTCATATAGCGGAGCCATCCACTCGGCATCTCGCTTGGCCAGGTAATCATTGACGGTAATCACATGCACACCACCGCCGTTAAGTGCGTTTAGGTAGGCTGCCAATGTGGCTACTAGCGTTTTACCCTCACCTGTACGCATTTCAGCAATCTTGCCCTGATGAAGGGTAATACCACCTATCATCTGAACATCAAAATGACGCATTTCCAGCACTCGCCTCGCGGTCTCCCTGACCGTAGCGAAAGCCTCTGGCAAGAGTTGCTCCAGGGTCTCCCCAGAGGCAACTCTATCTCTCAGCAGTTTTGTCTGATTCTGCAACTGCTCATCACTCAGAGTCTCTAACTCAGACTCTAAGTGGTTAATTGTATCCACGGTTTTGCGCATTTTGCGCAGCTCCCGATCATTACTACTGCCAAATATATTTTTTAATAGTTTGCCAAACATTAATTTTCTTCCATAAACACTAGGGGTAAGCGGGACGTATTATCCACGCCTTGTGTAAAATTATATTAGGCTAGATTAGGGACTAGTGCGTCGAGCATAGGTGGCTGGATCGACAGTGCGACCATTTTTGAATACTTCGAAATGTACATGAGGACCAGTGGAGCGGCCTGAACTGCCCATCTTGGCGATAACATCGCCTTTTTTAACCGCCATCCCCAATTTGGCAATATTTTCCTTATTGTGGGCATAGCGTGTTAGGTAACCGTCACTGTGGTTGATTTCAACCATAAGCCCATAACCGCTTTTTTCCGCGGACCATGTGACCACACCGGAAGCCACTGCGATAACCTCAGAACCCTGTCTTCCCGCAAAGTCTACGCCGGCGTGCCATCTCTTCTCGCCGTCGAATGGATCTGTTCGCATACCGTAAGCAGAAGACATCCAGCCCTTGGTAATTGGACGGCCGGCTATGGTGCGATCACTGGTCAACTCTTGCTCTGCAAGCATCGACCGCAAAATCTGCAACTGCGTCTCGCGCTTAGATAACGAGCTATCCAATGTTGCGAATAGCACAGCGAGGTCTGATTGACTGTCAATGGCGCTGTGATGATCGACGAAACTCTGGTTTTCAGGCCCACCCAGCCCCGGCGCAGATGAAAAGTCGAATTCACCATCTTCAAGGCCCGCAATCTCTGTTAACTGTTCTCCCAAGGCATCAAGACGTACCAAGCGAGCTCGCATTTGCGCCAATTTTGCGGTCATCGAAGACAGCGAATTAGCCGCCTGCTGTCGACCATGACTAAGCTCTCCCTGTTGCACAACCAGCTCGTGCTGCATCTCGGCGATGCTGTTTTCAAAAAGTAGCTGCCATCGACCATCGGCCAGTTTGACTCCCAACAGCGTACCTACAGCTAGGGGAATTCCCAATAGCACCACCGACAGCAGAACCCGCGCCCAGCTATGTAAGCTGATCGTTCTAATCTTGTCTGAGCGGTTGCTAATAAGGATTATTTTCAATGGGGAAACTCGCCTTGAACTGTGACTGCCCTTTAGGCCAGTTTTGCGTTAAGCATAAGATATGGGAACATCTTCAGGGTTGTCAACAAATGTTACCACTTCCCAGGCATCTTTTTCCGCCATTAAGGCCAGCAAAGAGGCATTATTGAGACCGTGGCCCGACTTGTGAGCATCGAATTCTCCAATCAGGCTGTTGCCCAAGAGATAGAGATCTCCGATAGCGTCGAGTATTTTATGCTTTACAAACTCATCCTCGAAGCGCAAGCCGCTTTCATTCACAATTTTAAACTCGTCAACCACAATTGCATTGTCTAGACTGCCTCCCCTTGCCAATCCCTTTGAGCGCAGATATTCAAACTCATGCATAAACCCAAATGTTCGGGCCCGGCTAACTTCTTTAACAAACGAAGTGCTCGAAAAGTCAATGCTTGCGCTCAGTGTTTGCTGACGGAAAACTGGATGATCAAACTCAATGGCAAAATTAACTTTAAAACCTTCGAAGGGTCTAAAGGTTGCTTCTTTGTCGTCCTGTTTTACAGTAACAGGGCGTTTAATGCGGATAAATTTCTTGGGGGCATCCTGCTCTTGAATGCCCGCAGATTGCAGTAAAAACACAAAGGGAGCCGCACTCCCATCCATGATCGGAATTTCCGACGCAGATACATCGATCACTATGTTATCTATTCCCAAACCCGCCAATGCCGACAGCAAATGCTCCACCGTGGAAACTCGCACATCGTCCTTGATCAAGGTTGTCGACAGCGTTGTATCGCCAACATTCTCGGCTTTCGCTGCAATTTCTACAACTGGATCTAGGTCTGTACGGCGGAACACAATACCAGTATCCGGTGCCGAGGGGTGCAATGTGAGATACACCTTCTCGCCGGTGTGGAGACCCACGCCGGTGGCACGAATTGCATTTTTAACTGTACGTTGCTTGACCATGATTCTAAAGCACTCAATTTTGCAGCAGATTCTACCAGACAAGCCCCCCACCACCAAGATTTATCATCCGAGGCGCGATGGCGGGAGGTCGATGCGGCATTTAATCTGAGACCATTGCCTTAGTCCGCCTGCTTGCGCAAAAACGCCGGCACATCCAAATAATCAGTCTCCGGATCTAACTGGGCATCCAGTTTGCGCGCTGTGGAGTCTCCACCACCTAGGGTTGCAGGGGTCCGCCTGTTGACTGTGGGTTGATCAAGTCGGCCGTAGTCTATATCGCCACCAGGTTTGCGCGGTGGCTGGTTGTCCAACACCATAACCCGTGGACCCGTTGCTGATGCAGAGCGCAAGCCCGTAGCAACAACCGTAACCCGCAATTGATCATCGAGGCTGGGTTCAAATACACTGCCAACGATAATAGTCGCATCCTCATCGGCAAACTCTCGCACTGTATTGCCCACCTCTTCGAATTCACCCAGAGTCAGGTCATATCCACTGGTGATATTCACTAAGATACCTTTGGCTCCCTGGAGGTTGATATCTTCCAGTAGCGGACATCTGACAGCACTCTCTGCAGCCACCACCGCACGATCTGCTCCACTGGCCTCTCCCGTACCCATCATGGCCATGCCCATTTCCGCCATCACTGTGCGCACATCGGCAAAATCCACATTGATCAGACCATCCAGTAGAATTAGGTCGGTAATACCCTGTACTGCGCCAAACAGCACATCATTAGCCTGTTTAAAGGCGTTTAGAACCGTAATATCCTTACCCAACACCTGTAGCAATTTTTCGTTGGGAACTATGATCAGAGAATCAACTTGCTCTTTTAGTTGCGAGATCCCCTCGTTGGCAATCTCCATTCTCTTGCGACCCTCAAACCCAAAGGGTCGGGTCACCACGCCCACGGTTAGGATTCCCATCTGCTTGGCAACTTCGGCAATCACCGGTGCTCCACCCGTACCTGTGCCACCGCCCATGCCCGCTGTTATAAACACCATATCAGCTCCCTCCAACGCTTGAGCTATACGATCTTTATCTTCGAGCGCAGCCTGACGTCCCACTTCAGGATTAGCACCGGCACCCAGTCCTTTGGTAAAGCTTCCCCCCAACTGCAATACAGTGGCATCAGCCAGATCATTAAGCGACTGAGCATCGGTATTGGCACAGATAAAATGCACCCCATCAATACTGCTTGTCATCATATGACGCACCGCATTACAGCCGCCGCCGCCTACCCCTACTACTTTTATTTCCGCATTCTTTGGAATGCTATCCACTAATTCAAACATACATTTCCCCTTTTTCGCGCCTCAAAATTACACTATCAAAACCTTAGGTTTTGAGCCTTAAACTCCACCCTGAAAAAAGTGTCTAATTTTCTCCAGCATGCCCTTACCATCTTGGCTTACAACTTCCGTTAAACCCTCTTTTAACTGCTCCTGTACACCGAAGTGCAGCAACCCAACCCCAGTTGAATAAATGGGATTGTTAACAATATCCGCCAACCCTTTAACACCAGTGGGCGTGCCAATTCTCACTGGCATATGGAAGATTTCCTCTGCCAGCTCACAGACGCCCTCCATCTTTGAAGTGCCTCCCGTCAACACAATACCTGCGGCGATAAGCTCCTCGAACCCACTGCGCCTAAGCTCCGACTGTACTAGGGTAAACAGCTCATCGTATCTGGGCTCTACCACCTCGGCGAGAAGTTGTCGCGACATATCTCTGGCTTCGCGATCACCGACGCTGGGAACCTTTACGGTTTCCTCTGGCCGCGCTAGCTTGGCTAGAGCACAGGCATATTTAATTTTTAAATCTTCAGCGTGAGCCGTGGGCGTGCGCAACGCCATAGCAATATCATTGGTGACCTGATCCCCGGCTATAGGGATCACGCCTGTATGCCGAATAGCCCCTTCAGTAAATATTGCGATATCGGTGGTACCTCCACCAATATCCACCAATGCCACGCCCAATTGCTTCTCATCCTCTGTCAACACAGCGTAACTGGAGGCCAATTGCTCCAGGGCCACATTGTCGACCTCTAGGCCGCAGCGGCGGATACATTTTTTAACATTCTGGGAAGCATTGGCAGCGCAGGTCACTAGATGTACTTTGGCCTCTAGGCGAACCCCCGACATACCAATGGGCTCATGCACCCCCTCTTGATCGTCGATAATATATTCTTGAGGCAGCACGTGAAGAATCTCTTGATCGGCGGGGATGGCTACAGCTCTGGCCGCATCAATAACCCTATCTACATCAAGGGGTTGCACCTCACGATCACGGATGGCGACGATTCCATGGGAATTGAGACTTCTGATATGACTGCCAGCAATACCTGCATACACTGAATGAATGGAGCACCCAGACATCAACTCGGCCTCTTCGATAGCTCGCTGAATAGAACCTACTGTAGCTTCAATATTGACCACCACGCCTTTCTTGAGGCCCGTGGATCTGTGCATGCCAGTCCCGACAATTTCAAGGTCACCATCGGCACTAATAGCACCCACAATGGCTACCACTTTGGAGGTGCCAATATCCAAAGCCACAATCATATTTTGTTCATTCATATTCGCCATATCTATTCCTCAGTAATCTACTATTATCCGCGGATAATACTGCCCTTGCCCGCTCCATCATTGTTGACTGCGCCTACCGTTGCTTTGTTTCGCCAAGCTACGGCTAACCCATTTGGGTAACGCAGATCTATAGTTTCAATATTGTCTGACTGAAGGTGCAGACCAGACCCCCACACCAATACCAAACGCCTTATTTTTTCACCTACCTGATCACGGCCTATTACCAACTGGATACCTTTGCTAGTTTGCGCCTGCCAGGCACCTAAGCTGTCAAGCTTCAACTCAGAGAGTTTTAACCCTGCAGGCAGCAACAACTCCGCAAGGCGCTGATATTGCCTCATAACTTCCGAGGAGCTTCCAAACTGGGCGGTCAACAGAGGTAGGTTAGCCAGATCACTGTTATCAGCTATGCTTAATCTGTCTCCCAACCTGTTTAGAAAAGCATCCTCGCCCCAACGGGCAATCGGCACTTCTTCAACCACGCTGATCTGTAGATAAGAGGGCCATTGCCGCTGAACACTGACCTGACTTACCCAGGGGTGTTGGCGCAGTGCTTTTTGCAACGTTGCAAGGTCTACCGTTAAAAATCCCCCGCCAATTTCGCCATTGACTAAACCCGCTAATTCCCTGTGATCAAGATGCTTGAAATCACCATCAATGGTGATTTTGGTGATCGGCTGATCCACCTGCTCAAATATCAGATGGGCTCCGTAGAGCAATGTGGAAAAAAGCACCAAAGTGACCACTTTGCTTAAATTATCCAACAGTCTGTCGGCAAAGCTTCTCCCCTCTTCATTCGACTGATCGGTAGCTTTGATAGCTTGCTTCACCATTAGAGAGACTCCTCTAAAATAGCGCGCACCAGATCATCAAACTCCAATCCTGCCGCCTCTGCAGCCATAGGGACTAAACTCTGACCGGTCATACCGGGAACTGTATTTACCTCTAATAGATAAAAATCACCATCGGCATCAGTCATCACATCGACACGACCCCAGCCCTTACAATCGAGACTTTTAAACGCCATCATGGACAGTTCACAAAGCTCGGACTCGCGAGCTTTAGTTAATCCAGAGGGGCAGAAATATTGAGTTTTATCCGAGAAATATTTAGCCTGGTAATCGTAAAATGTGGCGTTGGACTCAATGCGAACCGAGGGCAGCGCCCGATCACCCAATACGGCGACTGTGTATTCCTGCCCCTGGAGTCGCGATTCAGCGATAACTGAAGTATCAAATTTAGATGCCAGCTCCCTCGCATCTCGCAGCTGCTGTGGAGATTCGACAAGGCTCATACCTATACTGGAGCCCTCACAAGAGGGTTTGACGACCAAACTACCACCCAGCGCCTCGGTAATTGCAGCCCAGTCAGAATCTTCTTTGAGTAGCGCAAAATCTGCTGTCGGCAGGCCCATACCTTTCCACATCTGCTTGCATCGCAACTTGTCCATCGCCAGCGCTGAGGCCATTACACCGCTGCCGGTATAGGGAATTCCCAGATATTCCAGTACACCTTGTAGAGTTCCGTCCTCACCACCTGGTCCATGAAGAGCTATAAAAACCCGATCCAATTCATACTGAGAAAGGGTTTTAATAAGGTCCTGTTGGACGTCGATAGCAACCACATCTATACCCAGATTGCGCAGAGATTTTAGTACCGCAGCGCCGGTCATTAGGGAAATCTCACGCTCTGAGGAAACCCCGCCAGACAGTAGTCCAACCGTGCCAAATTTAGTGGCTAAAAAAGTCATTGTTTAGACCTTCGCAACGGCTGTAACCGGCTTTTTTCCAACATCGAAACCAGCTTGTTAACACTTCCCGCCCCCTGAGTAAGCACTAAATCCTCAGCTTGAACCAGATCCCCCACTAGATTGGGAACGTCCTCAAATCTCTCCACATAGATAGGGTCTATTGCACCGCGCTGACGGATACTGTTACAGAGGTTCTTGCTACTGGCCCCTACAATAGGCTCCTCTCCGGCGGCATACACATCCAGTATCAGCAATACATCCACCTCGGCGAGCACCTGCACAAAGTCCTCGTACAGATCTCTGGTGCGGCTATAGCGATGGGGCTGAAATACCATCACCAATCGCTTGTCGGGCCAGCCGTCACGCACCGCCTGAATAGTTGCTTTTAATTCGCTGGGATGATGACCATAGTCATCGACCAACATCGCCATGCCATCGCTGCCGTCTTTAGTCACTGGGTAGCAATCAACGATTTCGAAGCGCCGGCCCACACCGCTGAATTTCTCCAGTCCAGCGAGAATGGCTGCATCTGATATACCTTCATCACTGGCTACAGCAACGGCTGCAGCCGCATTTAAGGCATTGTGTCGCCCCGGTATATTCAAATGGATCTCAAGGGATGACTGCTTGTCGGGGCGCTCAATCACAAACTGGCACTGTCGCTGGTCAATGTTGAGATCATGTATATGGTAAGCCGCGTCCTCGCTAAATCCGTAGCTGAGTGTGGGTCGACCAATATCCACCAACAACTCACGGATCACCGGATCGTCAATACACACAACTGCCAATCCATAAAAGGGCAGGTTGTGCAAAAACTCTATATAGGTATTCTTGACCTTCTCAAAATCAAAACCATAGGTTTCCATATGGTCGGCCCCGATATTGGTTACCACAGAGACCATTGGTTGAAGATGCAGGAATGAAGCATCACTCTCATCAGCTTCGGCGATAAGATAACGACTGGCCCCCAGCTTGGCATTTGTTCCCGTGCTATTCACCCGCCCACCCACTACAAATGTAGGGTCCCGACCATCCTCGGCAAAAATTGCAGTAATAAGACTGGTGGTGGTGGTTTTGCCATGGGTTCCAGCAACCGCAATTCCATGCCGATAGCGCATCAATTCAGCGAGCATCTCAGCGCGCCGAACCACTGGGATACCGCACTGACGGGCGCGGGCTATCTCTGGGTTTTCCAAAGTCACTGCCGATGATTTTACAACTACATCAGCGCCGTCAATATTGCCCTCAGCGTGCCCTAGAAACACTGTAGCTCCAGCTGCTTTCAACTGCTTAACGCTGGCACTCATATTGATATCAGATCCCGATATCTGATAGCCCTGATTTAATAGCACCTCGGCAATACCGCTCATACCACTGCCGCCTATGCCAACAAAATGGATACGGCGGATACGGCGCATACCAGGCGCTTCAAAAGCTATATTGTTACTCACCCGCCACCTCCATACAGACCTCGGCAACACGCTCGGCAGCCCCATGCTTAGCCAGCGCGCGCGCGCGCGATGCCATTGTCAGGCGTCGATCTGCAAACTGAACCATTTCCGTGATCTGTTCTGCTAATATTTGAGGGGTTAACTCTCTCTCTTGAATCATTTTCGCTGCACCGCAATTGACCAATAAATTGCCATTGGTGGTTTGATGGTCATCGATTGCGTGGGGAAAAGGTATAAGCAGCGACCCCAGTCCCGCCGCTGTCAATTCTGCAATAGTCAATGCCCCGGCACGGCAGATAACAAAATCGGCCCAGCCGTAAGCCCTGTGCATTTTTTCAATAAAGGGCTGGATCTCTATCTGCTCGCCGTCGATATCCAGACCCTGCTGTAGGTACATTTCAGCGGTTACCTGCAAATGTCTTTCACCTGTTTGATGAAACACCTCAGGCCGCAGCTCAGCATCAATCATTGCCAGTGCCTGAGGCATCAGTTTATTGAGGGCGAGAGCTCCCCGACTGCCACCCAATACCAGCAGCTTCATAGGACCTTCTCTGTTGGCAAGGCGCTCCTGTGGCGGAGCCATAGCGGCAATTTCAGGTCGCACTGGATTTCCGCACCACTCACTCCCATGTAGAGTGTTGGGAAAGCCCGCCATAACTCGTGTCGCCAGTTTTGCCGAGATTCTATTGGTAGTTCCAGCTACAGAATTTTGCTCGTGGATAACCAGCGGAACCCCTTTTAATTTAGCGGCCAGTGCACCGGGTCCCGATGCGAAACCACCCATACCCAGTACAACGTTCGGTTTAAACTTCCCCAGTACAGTTAATGCTTGAAAGAGCGATCTCAGCAACATAACCGGCGCCCTTAACAGCGCCAAAATGCCGCGCCCACGCAATCCTTCGATACTCAGACAATAAAGCTCTATACCCTGAGCTGGCACTAAATCAGACTCAATTCCCCGGCGAGTACCCAGCCAACAGATACTGGCATTGGCCGCCCGCAGTTTCTGGGCGACAGCAAGCGCCGGAAATACATGTCCGCCAGTGCCTCCGGCCATAACCATCACCCGACATTCAGTAGTTGGCATCAAGTTATCTGGCATAAGCAGATCCCCCCGATGGACTTTTCGCTCTGTGCAGTTCATGGCCTAGACGCAACATCATTCCCACCATGGCACAACAGACCAAAAGACTGCTGCCACCGTAGCTAATGAAAGGTAAAGTCAATCCTTTGGTCGGCAGCAACCCGGCATTAACCCCTAAGTTGATAAATGCCTGTCCGCTTAACAGCAAACCAAAACCAATTAACAGGTAGGCGGCATACCAGTGCTGATGGGCAATGGCTTTTTTACCTAACTGCATAATTCTTATCACTAAAAAGCTATAGAGCCCCAATAGACACAGCACCCCTACGAAACCGAATTCCTCAGCGTAGATAGCAAATACAAAGTCAGTATGAGCGTCGGGCAAATAGAGCATTTTTTGAACCGACTGCCCAAGCCCAACCCCAAACCACTCGCCGCGACCAAAGGCTATTAATGACTGGGTAAGCTGATATCCAGAGTTAAATCGATCGGACCATGGATCCAGATAAGCAGTGAGTCTGGCCAGACGGTAGGGGGCTGCAATGGCCATTAGCCAAAATCCCGCAGCTGCCAAAGTTAGTACCGTTATAAACTGGCGAATATGTGAGCCCCCTAAAAACAACATCGCCATAAAGGTGCAGCTAAGCACCACAACTGAACCAAAATCTGGCTCGAGAATAAGCAATAGAACCAGCAGGCCTATGATTGCCATCAATTTACCAAACTGCAACCAGTTGACACTCAACGTATCTCGATAGTTTTCCAGCTGTCTAGCCAGAAATACTACGGTGGCCACCTTGGCGAGCTCGGATACCTGCAATGTAAATCCACCTACACCCAGCCAGCGGCGACTGCCATTTAAGTTAAGGCCAACACCGGGAATCAGAACCGCCACCAATAATAAAACCGACAGGAAAATCCACAGCAAACTGTATTTAGCCCAAACTTCAGGTCTCACAAAAAAACTGATTAGCATGGCGCCAATACCCAATATAATGTAGGCGATATGGCGCTTTACAAAAAAGAATTGGTCGCCGAATTTATGCTCAGCAAAACTGAATGAGGCCGAGGCGACCATAATCAACCCCACTGATAATAACGCTATTACAGGTACCAGCAGGCTGATATCCAGATGCCAACTGTCATTCCTAAGGGCCATATTCTTAACTGATATAGTCTGGCTCACCGGCTAACCCCCTGCCCCGTACCCAGCGCACAAACAGCCTCTTGAAAACATCTGCCGCGCTGCTCAAATCCAGTGAACATATCAAAGCTGGCGCAGGCTGGGGACAGTAGTACTATATCTCCTGCACTGGCCATACGCTGCGCTTCTGCCACCGCCTGCTCCAATGAATCAACGCTTACCCTATTGCCACAATCCTCCAATGCACGCTCAATTTGATGGATATCTTCTCCAAATAAAACGGTCAATTTCACAAAATCCTTGACCGGCTGTTTTAAGTCAGAGAAGTCCTGGCCTTTTCCTTGACCGCCAGCGATCAAAATTAGATTTTTGCGCGCGCTGGATGCAAAGCCTTTAAGAGCCGCCAATGTTGCGCCAACATTGGTCGCCTTTGAATCGTCTATATAAAGAACAGCGTCGACTTCGGCAATATTCTGACAGCGATGAGGTAACCCTTTGAAGGTTTTCAACGTATCCAGCATGCCCTGCATCGGCAAATCAACGGCGTAGCCCAAAGCTAGGGCTGCAAGCGCATTGGCCAGATTGTGAGTGCCTTTTAGCGCCACCTGCTCTATCCGCATTAAGCGCTCAATACCATAGGCTAAATAACCCTCTTCAAGACCTTCCAAGATGCCGAAACTTCCGAGGTCTGGTTGATTGAGACCAAAGCTGGTCATGGCTATTTGAGTGGAGATCAGCGGCCGCGTCAGCCTATCTTCGCGGTTAATAACTACCTTGCTGGCACCGCGGAATATTCGGTGTTTGGCAGCATGGTATTGCTGCAAATCCGCATAGCGATCAAGATGATCGGGGCTAATATTAAGCAAGCCGGCAACCGCACCGCGGCTATCATTGAGCAATTCAAGCTGAAAACTCGACAGCTCCAATACATATAATTGATGGCGGTCGTCTAACAGATTAAGCATTGGGGTACCTATATTGCCGCCTACCCCCACACTTAATCCACTCTCTATTGCCATCTGCCCCAACAGCGCGGTCACGGTACTTTTGCCATTGGAACCAGTAATGGTAACGACTGGGGCCTCAGCATGCTGTAAAAATAATTCTAGATCGCCCAGCAATTCGACATCCTGCTCTCTAGCAGCCACCAACGCGGGCTCGCTAAGCGCTATTCCGGGGCTGACAATCAGTCGATCAAAGCTGGCTAAAAAGTCTTGATCGAACGGCCCCAAGGCTAATTTCACCTCGGGATAATCGCGCCTTACTTCATCGAGGCGTGGCGGCTGAGTGCGACTATCGACAAAAACAAAGGGGGTTTCCCGTGCGGATAAAAAACCTGCCACAGACAAACCCGTGGCACCCATACCCAGGATAGCCGTTTTGCGATTAGTCACGATAATCTCCGCCATCGAAATTCCCAATTATTACCGCAGTTTTAAGGTTGCTAGTCCCAACAGAACTAGCATCACTGTTATTATCCAGAATCGAACAATCACTCTGGGCTCTGGCCAACCTTTTAATTCATAATGATGATGCAGAGGGGCCATCCGAAAAATACGCTTGCCGGTCAGCTTAAATGAGGCCACCTGTAAAATAACTGAGACCGTCTCTATCACAAATACACCGCCCATAATCAGCAGCACTATTTCCTGACGGACTATCACTGCGATAACACCCAGTGCAGCTCCCAGCGCGAGCGATCCAACATCGCCCATAAATACCATTGCCGGATAGGTGTTGAACCACAGAAACCCAAGACCGGCACCACAGATAGCGGCGGTAAAGATCAATAGTTCGCCAGCGCCATTGATATAGGGAATATGCAGATAATTAGCGAATTGGAAGTTGCCAGCTAGGTAGGCACAAATACCCAGGGCACCTGCCACTAAAACAGCGGGCAAAATAGCCAAGCCATCCAGTCCATCGGTGAGATTTACCGCATTACTGGTGCCGACAATGACAAAGTAACTCAGCAGTATAAAGAGTGGGCCCATATAGATAGCCACATCTTTAAAGAACGGCACTATCAACTCTAATTCAGCGGGGGTTTGCACTGTATAGTAAAGGTACAGCGAAGCCGCCAGCCCCACTACAGACTGCCAAAAATACTTCCAACGCGCCGGCAGACCCTGTGGATTCTTTTCAACCACTTTGCGATAATCGTCAACCCAGCCAATAAGACCGAAGGCTAGGGTCACTGCCATGACTATCTGTACATGGCGGTTGCTTAGATCCGACCAAAGCAAGCTGCTGACAAAGATCGATAGCAGTATTAGCGCCCCACCCATGGTTGGCGTGCCAGCCTTGCTTAAATGACTTTTCGGACCATCTGCACGAATCGACTGACCCATCTGCAGACGATTGAGTTGACGAATAACCATTGGGCCAGCGACAAGACTAATCAGCAGGGCAGTCAGTACCGCAAAAATACCCCTGAGAGTCAGGTACTGAAACACAGAGAATGGGCTATAAAATTGACTTAGGTAATCGGCGAGCCACAGTAACATTAGAATATCCCCATATCTGATAACATTTTCACCACTTTTTCCATACCGGAGCTACGCGATCCCTTGACCAAAATAGTCACCGTTTTCCGATCCTTTACAGCTACTTTGAGAGCAGCCACCAACGCCTCTTTGGTTTTATGATGAGTGCCGCCAAATTCATCGGTAGCAGCAGCACTCAAGAAACCTACGGAATGCATGGCATCAATCCCACTTTGCAATGCATATTTGCCGACCTGACGATGTAATTCGACAACCCTATCTCCCAACTCGACCATATCTCCCATTGCCAACAGTCTGTATCCAGCTGTAGCGCCAAGCACATCAATAGCGGCCTGAAAAGAATCTGGATTGGCGTTGTAAGTATCATCAATCAGAGTAATACCACTGGGCAACTGTATAATATTGAGTCGACCAGGCACTGGCTCGACCGAGGCTAGACCCACAGCAATCTGCTTAAGATCTGCACCTGCTGCTGCCGCACAGGAAGCAGCTGCAAGGGCATTTTTAACTGCATGCAATCCAGGCACAGGCAACTCAATTAGCTGTCTCGCCCCAGCTCCCTCTCCACTAGCACAGAGATCAAATCTACAACAACCATTGTCCAGGGTTTCAATATTGGCGGCACAAAAGTCAGCACTGCTGTCATGTAACGAATAAGTAATGCGCTCCCTATCGGCAATAGGCTGTTGCCACAACTGGGACCAGGGTAGGTCCATATTAATAACAGCTGTGCCTGCGGATTCAAGACCGCTATATATTTCACCTTTGGCCGATGCCACCCCTTCAATAGACCCAAAACCCTCAATATGAGCATTCTGAATATTATTAATTAAAGCTATATGTGGTTTTGCAATCTCACAGAGATAGCCTATTTCCCCTGCAGCACTGGCACCCATTTCAATCACTGCAATATCTGTATCAGCATGCATAGATAAAACGGTTAGCGGCACACCAATATGATTGTTTAGATTTCCATCTGTGGCATGCACAGTGCGATTTTGACGCAGAATAGCGGCAACCATCTCTTTGACAGAGGTCTTGCCATTACTTCCAGTAATCGCGATCACCAATCCGCAATACTGATCCCTGCGCATTTTGGCTATTTGGCCCAATGCCTGCGTGGTATCCTCGACAACCCACTGCGGAAGCTGTACCTTTTTATCAGCAGTTGAAACCACTAATCCCGCCGCCTTATCAGCAATATCTGGAAGGAACCTATGCGCATCGAAGCGCTCTCCCTTCAATGCGACAAACAAATCGCCCTCGGCGGTTTCGCGGCTATCAATTGATACCCTATTAAAACCACAATCCGGATTGAGTAAAGTGCCGCCATAGGCTACAGCGGCATCGGTAAGACGCAATTCAGACATTATTTTGCACCTCCCTTAGTCTCTGTTTGGCAGATAGTTTCTCTGCGACCACTGTTTTCAGTTGCCTGCAAAGCCAGATAAGCTTCCTTTTGATCGCTAAAAGGGAAGCGCTCAGCACCTATAATCTGATAGTCTTCATGGCCTTTCCCCGCAATAAGAACAATATCCTGATCAGCCGCCTGCTGTATGGCACTAAAAATGGCCTCTCTGCGATCCAGCTCGACAACTACCTCTCCCTGAATACCTTCCAGAATATGCTTGACGATCTGCTGCGCTGACTCGGTACGCGGGTTATCGCTGGTGACCACTACCTTATCTGCATGGCGTTGGGCAATATCTCCCATCGCTGAGCGCTTGCCGATATCGCGATCACCCCCGCAGCCAAAAATCACCCAGAGTTGTCCCGAACAATGTGGCCTCAGCGCCTGTAGCGCTTTTTCTAATGCATCTGGCGTATGCGCATAATCCACAATCACCTTAGGCTGCAAATCACTTGAGACTAACTGCATGCGCCCCGGCACCGCCGCTAATCTTGGGATCGCCTGCAAACACTGGGTTAGCGCGACTCCCTGTACAGCTGCCACAGCAATCACAGCCAGCAGATTAGCCAAGTTAAATTTACCTAACAGTGGGGAGTGCAACTGCCCCTGACCCCAGGGTGTGGAAATAGAGGCACTGATTCCGTCGGCAGACAAATGCATGGCGGAGCAGTAAATATCCGCCGCCGCATTTTCGAGACTAAAGGTTAGCGCTTTTAGATCGGGATCGAGACCGGCAAGAATATCGCAACCAACCTTATCGTCCATATTGATCACAGCAGTTTCAAGGCCGGGCATAGAAAATAGCCGCGCCTTGGCCGCGGCATAACTATCGAGATCTTTATGGTAATCCAAATGATCTCGACTTAAATTAGTGAAAACCGCAGCGTTGATATGCAAGCCGACTATACGATGCTGCACCAAGCTGTGGGAAGAGGCCTCCATAGCAACATAGTCGGCACCTGTATTGACCAATTCAGCGAGAATTCTCTGAATAGTCACCGCATCTGGGGTTGTCAGCCCAGTATCTGTGACTTGACTGACTTCAAAGGGCGCATCAATGGCCTGCCCCCGCTGGGGCTCGACCATTCCATAACCGGCAGTGCCGATAAAGGCCGACTTTGAGCCCCTGTCTGCACAGCCTATTTCCGCCATTAACTGGGCGTATAACCTTGAGCAGGTGGTTTTACCATTGGTGCCGGTAAAGGCTACCAAATTCAGATGCTGCGATGGATCGGCATAAAAGCGCCCGGCAATCTTAGAAACCAATGTGGCTAAATTTTTAATCCGCAACAGCGGAACCGATAAGCTTGCAGCCTCTATAGAAATCTCACTGCAGTCATCTGCCAAAACTGCCACAGCACCGCGCGCAACAGCCTGCTCTATATAACTTGTCCCATCGGTTACAGCGCCTTTTAACGCGATAAAACAGTCGCCGGCCTTTACCCTGCGGCTATCTATGGTCACACCACTGACGGTTAGCTGTGGACAGCGCTCAGCACTGACTATATCAGCCAGCAGTTCTGCCATATAAAGATGGTGTTTTTTGGCGAGGCTCATCATGACTCCCCTCGCACCGGATGCCGTGGCGCTTTGACCAAAGAGCCATTGCCCTGCAGTCGATCTGGCGTCACCTGCATTAGGCGCAGCGCATTTCCAGTGACCTCGGAAAACACAGGTGCAGCGACCAGACCCCCAAAATAATCACCACCCCGAGGTTCATCTATAACCACAACGGTAACCAGACGCGAATGTTCTATGGGTGAAAATCCTGCAAAAGCCGACATATATCGGTTATCGTCATAACCACCTGCGGCTTTAAGCTTGTGCAATGTGCCGGTCTTACCCCCCACTGAATAACCATTGATAAAGGCGCGCTTGCCGGTACCTTCTTGACCTGTGGCCGCTTGCAACATATAGCGCATATCTCTGGCTAGGTCGGCATCAATAACCCTTATGCCCTCTGGGGCGCTATCAACAGCCAGCAGAGAGACCTCTCTGCGCAATCCATCATTGGCGAGCACTGAATAGGCTCTGGCCAATTGCAATGATGAGGCACTCAACCCGTAACCAAACGCAAAGGTAGCCTGAGTAACCGCATCCCATCGCCGGTGGCCGGGCAGGCTGCCACTGGTCTCTCCCGGAAATCCACTGCCAATACCCTCTCCAAACCCCACCCTCTCAAACAGCTCTCTTGTCTTATCGGGATTGAGTTGCAAAGCCAATTTTGAGGTGCCCACCTGACTAGACTTTGACAATATTCCAGTGAGGTCTAAGAGGCCGTAATTTTTTGGATCTACGAAGGTCTTGTAGTCAACTTTTAGGTAGCCCGGATTGGTGTCCACTATAGTATCCGGTTGAAATTTGCCACTTTCCAAAGCCGCCAGTAGGGTAAATGGCTTAACCGTCGAGCCGGGCTCCATCATATCCGTCATAGCGCGATTGCGCACCGAATCTGGGTGCAGCGCTGAACGATCGTTTGGATTAAAAGAGGGCTGGTTGGCCATGGCTAACACTTCACCGGTCTCAACATCCAAAACCACCACTGAACCGGATTTAGCCTGATGCTTCTGCACCGATGCCTTGAGTGCTCTATAGGCGGCATACTGCACGCGCAGATCAATACTTAAACGCAATGTTTCACCGGCGCGAGCCGGTTTAATCAAAGAAATATCCTTGATAACGCGACCGGTTAAATCCTTAATAACCTTTTTAGAGCCCGCTTCGCCGGTTAACCCGGCATTGTAGGCAAGCTCCATGCCCTCCTGACCCTCATCGTCAATATCGGTAAAACCCACCAACTGTGCCGTCACCTCTCCAGCGGGGTAAAATCGCTTAAATTCCTGACGACCAGAAATACCTACAATACCCAAATCCAGAACCTTTTGGGCCTCGTTGACGGGCAATTGTCGCGCCAAATACATAAAGGATTTATTGCGGTATCGATTAAGCCGCGCGTTAAGTTGAACCAAGCTGATACCCAAGGATTCCGATAGGCGCCTTAAGTCGTCCTGCGAGGCCAGATTTTGCAGATGCTTGGGATTGGCAATAACCGAAGTGACCGGCGTGCTCACCGCCAATGGCTCACCATTGCGATCGGTTATCAACCCTCTGTAGGCGGGAATCGGCTCGCTGCGAATAGAGCGGGCGTCGCCCTGAGTCTGCAGGAAATCAACTCCGTACTTTTCATTGGGGAGAATCTGTAGCTGAGCAATTTTGCTAGCCAACAAAATCGGCAGAGAGACCAGCCCTAGCATCACCAAATAGTAACGCCAACGGGGTATCAATTTTTGTGCCGACTGCTTGGCCACATCTCTGCCTTTTGTTACGTAAATTTAAGAGCCTTTAGCCCCAATTAAGAGACTTTAGCCCTAATCAAAAACCTTTAGCCCTAATTAAGAGCCTTCAGCTCTGCCCCACTCAATGCTCTATCAGTTACTGCTTAACCATCACTATTTCATCGGCTTGAAGCATATGCATTCCCAGCCGCTCCACCGCCATGGACTCCACTCTCTGCAATGAGCCCCAAGCACTTTGCTCAAGCAGATACCTACCGTAATCCACCTGCAACTGATTCGCCTCACGCTGCATCGCTGTCAACTGGCCATAGGTCTGTCGACACAGATGACTGTAATAGGCCACCGCCACGGCGCTGCAAACTACCGCCAACCACAGCAGCCCTATCTTTAATAATCCCATCCTCATCATCAGCCGCTAAGCCACTCGCTCAGCGACCCGCATCACTGCACTGCGCGCCCTGATATTATTTTCAACTTCAGTGTTCGTCGGCTTAATAGGCTTGCCTACTTTGACCAAACGCACACCGCGATCAACATCTGGAATCGGCAAATTTTTGGGCAATTTAATGCCCCGCTGCTGATCGCGAATAAAGCGCTTCACACGCCGATCCTCAAGGGAGTGGAAGCTGATAACCACCAATCTGCCACCCACGGCTAAGGTATCTATAATCTGTTCCAGCAACGCCTCGAGATCCGCCAATTCGCGATTAATAAAAATTCTGATCGCCTGAAAGGCCTTTGTCGCCGGATGCTTGCCGCGCTCCCAAGCTGGGTGCGCCGCCGCCAGTATTTCCGCCAACTGCACCGTGCGCTCAATGGGCTTCTTCACTCGCTCGCGAACAACCGCACTGGCCATACGCCGCGCAAACCGCTCTTCCCCATAATCTTTGATCACCTTGGCAATTTCCTGCTCGTCCGCGGAGGCGATCCACTCTGCGGCAGATATTCCCTTGCTTGTATCCATACGCATATCCAGAGGTCCATCGCGCAAAAAACTAAACCCGCGCTGCGCCTGATCCAACTGCGGGGACGAAACACCCAAATCCAATAAAACCCCGGAAACAGATCCGTGCTTGCCCGCCCGCTCCACTATTTCGCTAAGGTCGGCAAAGGTGCCATGCACCAGAGTCAGCCGATCATCATCTGCAAAGCGCTCTGCTCCGGCAGCTATAGCCTCGGGATCCTTATCGATGGCGGTGACGGCACCGCGCTCAGAGAGTCTTGACAACAACTCCGCAGAATGTCCGCCGCGACCCAAGGTCCCATCCACATAAAAACCATCGGGGTCAACAACCAAGGCGTCCACCGCCTCTGTTAACAACACCGTCGCATGCTCAGTCACGCTGCAACTCGCAGTTTCATATTAGCTACCATGAGAGATTTTTAAGCGCATCAGACATGCTCTCTTTATCCAGCAACATGCCGCGATAAGTTTCCTGAGATTTTTCACGCTCCGCATTCCAATTGGCTTCTGACCAAATTTCTAAACGCTGAGTACGCCCCACCAAAACTAGCTTTTTTTCCAAATCCGCATAACCGCGCAACTCTGTGGGTATTAAAATACGTCCACTGCCATCCACTTTAAGATCCTTAGCCTGACCTACCACAAAGCGGCTTAACATCTCCCCCAGATCATCCATGGCCGGCAGTGCCGCAACTTTTTGTTCAAATTTCTTCCACTCTGGAAGAGGCGACAGGGTTAAACAGGGGGACTTCATATCAATGGTGATAACCAGATCGCTGGCACAGACTTCTTCAAGCAGCGCGCGGTAGCGGGTCGGAATTGCCATCCGCCCCTTTGCGTCCATATTGATTGGATCACTACCTCTAAACATTTCTAACCCTTTCATGCCACTTTAGATGCAAAAAAATACACTTTTTGCCACTTTTACCCACATTCAAAGGTTATTGCTAGCCACTGTCAATGTCAAGGCCAAGGGAATGGAAAAAGCTAATAAAATCAGTTAGTTCCGATTATATTCAAGGATTTCTATGGAGATCTAAATAATTACCAAATAGAAAACAGAACACTAAGGCAGCAACTTAAAGTAACTTCTAGATAGTGGGGTTTTTAAGAATATTTTGTGATAAAAAATATTCTATATAGACCTAAAGTGAATTAAAATTAGGGGCTATCTCAAAAAAAAAAGACCTGCGAATTACCGCAGATCTTTTTTTCATCGACAAGGACAAAATAGTCGCAAGCTAAAAATAATGAGTTGACCGATAAGCCGGGTTCTGTCGTGGACAATCATTCATCTGGGATAAACGTCACCGTTTACCTCAAGCGACCTACCCGTTTCCAACGCGGGTCACGCCTTGTGGAAACCTATTTGGTCTTGCTCCGAGTGGGGTTTACCCTGCCACCGCTGTTACCAGCCGCGCGGTGCGCTCTTACCGCACCTTTTCACCCTTACCTGTATTCCCGAAGGAACCATCGGCGGTCTGCTCTCTGCGGCACTTTCCGTGGGCTCTCGCCCCCCAGGCGTTACCTGGCACTCTACCCTATGGAGCCCGGACTTTCCTCTGTATCACACCCTTTCACACGCAAGCGAATGATCGAGAAATTAAT
>JANXGQ010000072.1 GCA_024959305.1 Porticoccaceae bacterium
CTGCCCGTCCGGCGCAATGCGCTCAGCGACCAGCTTCTGCTGATTGGCAGTGAGTTCTGTGCCACCCTCTTGGCCGCTACAGGCGACAACTGTGGCAGTAACAAAAATTAATAACCAAAAAACTCTGAGTTGGCTCATTGTGGTCTCCATTAAAATTGAGCTTGGCAGTTGCGACAACAACTGACTTGGACGCGCATTATACAGCGGATTAAAGAATTTCTCACTACGGCAACAGCATAGCTCAACAGATTAACCCAGCGGCTTTATACCCACCGAGGCTCTAACTTTAGCCATCAATGGTGCGCTGTATTGTCTGGCCTTTTCTGCGCCCTGAATTAGCACCTGCTCTACCTCAGCAGGGTTCTCGATAAGCTGATTATAGCGCTCACGAGGCTCTTTTAACTGCTCGTTGATAAGCTCAAATAACTGCTTTTTTGCCTCCCCCCAAGCAATGCCCTCAGCAAATTGGGTGCGCATCTCTGCGCTCTGCTGTGCAGTGGCAAATGCCTGCCATATCTGAAACACCGAAGAGCTATCTGGATCTTTTGGCTCACCCGGCTCAAGCAGATTGGTCTTTATTTTATTGATATGCTTTTTAAGCTTTTTCTCGGTGAGAAATAGCGGGATGGTATTGTTATAACTTTTACTCATCTTGCGCCCGTCGAGACCCTGCAATACCGCCACCTGATCATCCACCTGCGCCTCTGGCAATACAAAATGCTCGCCGTAATGATGGTTAAAACGCTGGGCAATATCGCGCGCCATCTCAACATGCTGGATCTGATCGCGCCCCACTGGAATATTGCGGCCATTAAACATCAAGATATCTGCAGCCATCAGTATAGGATAACTAAATAGCCCCATATTAACGGCAGCATCCTCATCCTCGCCCGCCTTTTTATTAGCCTGCACAGCCGCCTTATAGGCATGAGCTCGATTCATCAAGCCCTTAGCAGTCATACAGGTAAGACACCAAGTCAGCTCAGATATCTCGGGAATATCCGACTGTCGATAGAAAACCACCTGCTCAGGATTGAGCCCAAGTGCCAACCAAGCGGCGGCAATCTCTAATGTAGACTGATGCACAGCCTCGGGGTCTTGGCATTTAATCAGCGCATGGTAGTCTGCTAAAAAGAAAAAGGACTGATAATTCTGATCGCGACTGGCCTCTATCGCCGGGCGAATAGCCCCCACATAGTTGCCTAGGTGAGGGGTTCCAGAGGTTGTTATACCGGTTAAAACTCTTTTTTGACTCATAAAAAATCTTCTGCAAGCAATCTGCCCGATATAATAAGGAATCTGGCAAGTTACTCAACCTCTAGACTCAACTTTCCCAATTTATTAATCATCCTATGCTTGCCTTATCTTGTTTCTGATAGGATATTGTCCGAGAGACAGGGGTGGGGACATAATCCCAGTTGTCGCGATCCCAGTTGTCGCTATCACAATACTGAGGCATTTTTAATGAGTAGGGCATTGCATTCAAAGAGCGATTTTTTGGGACATCCAAAAGGGCTGTATATCTGCTTTGCAACAGAGTTTTGGGAGCGCTTTTCCTTCTATGGCATGAAATATCTGCTACTGCTGTATCTGACCAAATATCACCTGTTTACCGATTCCATGGGTCTGGATGTGCTGGCTAGTTATGCGGCATTAGTCTATGCCATGCCCGTCGTTGGCGGCGTTTTGGCGGATCGCTATCTGGGTATGCGCAAGGCGGTAAGTTTTGGTGGACTGATGTTGGTACTGGGACATTTAGGTATGGCTTATGAGGGCCATCAGGCCTATATTGCAGCCGGCGACATTGTCCGCGACGAGCAGGCGCTAAGAATCTTTTATCTATCTCTTTCCCTTATTATTGTCGGTGTGGGTTTTTTGAAACCCAATATCTCTACCATGGTTGGCAAACTCTACGGGGAGAATGATCCGCGCCGCGACTCGGGCTTTACCATTTTCTATATGGGAATCAATAGCGGCGCGCTGTGCGCCACCTTGCTGTGCGGCTATCTGGGAGAGACCTACGGCTGGGGCTATGGTTTTGGCGCCGCCGGCATTGGTATGGCTCTGGGTCTTGTGGTCTTTCAAGCGGGGCAGTCACATCTGCAGGGTTATGCCGAACCACCTTTTCCCGAACAACTAAAACAGAGCTCGGTGATAGGTCTAAATAAAGAGTGGACTATCTATCTGGGCGCCATTGCCTCACTGGCATTGATCTGGAATATGGTGCAACAGAGCCATCAGGTAGAATGGTTGCTCAATGGCCTGAGTCTGGCGGTTATCTCTGGGCTGCTCTATTTTATTTTAAATAAATGCGATGCCGTTGAGCGCGGACGCATGCTGGTGATGATGGTGCTAATTTTTTCCACGGTGGTGTTTTGGGCGCTGTTTGAACAGTCGGCGGCGTCGATGACATTGTTTGCCGACCGAGTTACCGACCGCACATTGTTTGGCGTAGACCTAGCCGCCAGTCAGTACGGCTCATTTAATGCCGCCTTTATTATCCTGCTGGCACCCTTATTTGCCAGCCTGTGGATATTCTTAGCTGGCCGCAACTGGGAACCCAGTACACCGGTTAAATTTGCCATAGGCATTCTATTTGCCGGACTCGGCTTCGGCGCCCTAATGCTGGGAGCCGCCAATGTAAATGAGACCGGCCTGGTGGTCGGATGGTGGTTGGTATTAGCCTATTTGCTACACAGCATGGGTGAGCTATGCCTGTCTCCAGTGGGCCTCTCCGCAGTGACTAAACTCTCGGTACCCAGAATCATGGGGCTGATGATGGGCACCTGGTTCTTGGCCACCGCCTATTCGGAGTTTGTGGCCGCTGAGTTATCAAAAATCGCCGCTATAGATACTGCCACAGCTATTGATACCAGCAGTGCATTGTCAGCTTACACTGAGCTGTTTACGTTTTTATTCTATGTGGGTATAGGCGTTGGCCTGTTGATGCTAGTGATTTCTCCGCAGCTTAAAAAGCATATGCATGGCATCAAATAATAACTTTGCACAGCTTAGATCGCATTATTGGCTGTGTGCTCGCTACGATTTTTTACGGCGAGCAAAGATCGGGCGCAACAGCAAATAAGTGATGCTGGAGAGACATCCAATGGCAAGAATGGGTGCCAGTCCACGCTGAAATCCCATATCTTGGCCATTGAGCATGATGCCTTCGTAGAGGCTGACAAAAAATGCCGGTGCCCAGTAGGGATTGTCAGGGTATGCAGTAACCGG
>JANXGQ010000046.1 GCA_024959305.1 Porticoccaceae bacterium
AGTTTTTAAATAGTAATTTTTCATTTACCAGCGCTCTTGCTCATTGGGTGGTTTTGGGCGGCGTTGCTGCATAGCACGCTGCTGGGACTGATAGCGAAACTTTTGGCGCAATAGACCACCGGGATCATCTGGCACTCTGCGCAACCATTGTTGCAGTTCCTGTAGCTGTTGCTGTTCTTGCGCTTGCTCTTGTTCTTGTTCTTGTTCTTGTTTTCGCTCTTGCAGTTGCTCTTCGCCTGCTGGCTCTGATTTGGCTATTGGCTGCTTATCCTTATCAGTATCAGCCTGTTGCTGATCCTCTTGTTTAGTCTGCTGTTGATCCTGCTGTTGATCCTGTTGCTGATTCTGCTGTTGATCCCGCTGATGGCTCTGTTGCTGATTTTGATCCTGTTGCTGGCTCTGATCCTGTTGCTGCTGATCCTGTTGCTGCTGATCCTGATCCTGCTTAAGATTTTTTAGCAGATCGCGATTGGCGATGGCATCCTGCATATTGGGCTTTATGGCCAGTGCCTGTTCATAGGCTTTAATAGCTGCCTCAAGATCTCCCATTCTGGCCAGTGTATTACCAAGGTTATAGAGAGAATCTGCACTGTCGCCCTGTTTAAAATTGCTGGCGGCAGTTTGGTAATCCTGGCTTTTATAGGCGGCACTGGCTTGCCACTGTTGGTCTTTAAACAGTGTTTGTGCCGAGGCCGCATCCCCATCTGCCAAGGCTTTGCTACCCTGTTGATCAGCGGTAAACCATAAATCCTGCCAAATTGAGGCCTCAACCGGTGCGGATGTAAACAATATCGGCGCTAATACCAGCACAAAGAGCGCATTTTTGCGAAAGCCTAGTAGCAATAGGGGAACGATTAAAATAATCAGCCAAAACCCGCGGTCATCCCAGAGATCAAACGAGCGATCCGTTACCTCAGTAGTGCCGGGAAACGGTTGCTCTGTAGCGGCCAGCAGATACTCAATATCAGTATCATCATTAGTGAGGCTGTGATAGCTGCCGTTGCCAATTTTGGCCAGCTGTTGCAGAGAACTGGCATTGAGTTTTGGCACCAAAATGGCGCCGCTGCGGTCTTTGACAAAACCTCCATTACCCATGGGTATGGGAGCGCCCTCCGCACTACCCACGCCCAGTATATACAGGCGTATCCCATGGCTTTGAGTAATTTGTGATTGAATATTTTTAAAGGCTGCCGTGGAGACGCCATCGCTAATTAACAGTAAATCTGTGTGCCCATAGCCGCCATTTTCGGCCAGTTCAATGGCTGTGGCTATGGCGTCCTCGGTATTGCTGCCATAGTCTGGGAGCAGGGCGGGATGCAGTGTGGGCACCAAACTAACGATGGTGTTGCTATCTTCAGTAAGTGGTGAAACCGTATGCGCTTCGCCACCGTAAACTACCAAGCCGGTATAGCCCTGTTGGCGGTTGTTTAGAAGATCAATTAACTTGTATCTGGCCCTTACCAGTCTGCTAGGTGATAGGTCTTCGGCAAGCATTGAAGGCGAGAGGTCAAAAATTAGCACCAGAGCGGAGTCTTCTTTATGCACCGGCTGCGGCAATTTTTCCCAAGTTGGACCAGCGAGACTCAGACAGAAGATCAGCCATCCAAACAGCAAACCCCATAGTAGCCGCTTGCTGTCGAAGGTTTTATTGGCAGATTTATCCTGTATTAGATAGGGGATTAGGGCCGGATTAATAACCAGCTCCCAGTTGCCGGCGCGGCCGCTGCGCCTGTTGATTATTGTCAGACAGGCAAGTGCTGGCAGCAAACCCAAAAACCACCAGGGGCGCAAAAAATGAAACTCAGCTAAAGAAAACCAGTCAGCCATGGTGACTCCCGCGCTGCCTCAGTGCGGCAATGATCAGGCTTAAGGCGAAGGCCAAACCCAGCGGCCAGTGGAATAGAGAGACTGTGGGGCGAATGGTTTCCGCCTCTTGATCCACCGGCTCTAAACGATTGAGTTCATGGTAAATTGCACTTAACTCTCGAGGATCTCGGGCTCTAAAGAATTGACCGCCGGTGGCTTCGGCTATGCCAATTAATTCCTCTTCATTTAAATCTGCGCTGGGATTGGTAACGCGCCGACCCAGCAAGCCAAATGTCTCCTGACGCTCTGCACCTATGCCAATAGTATAAATTTTTACCTTGGCTGTATTGGCAAGGTCTGCTGCCTGCAGTGGCTGCAACTCTCCGGAATTGTTGGCGCCATCAGTTAGCAAAATCACCACGCGATGATTTTCCGGCCGTTCCTGTAGGCGTTTTACAGCCAGCCCAATGGCGTCTCCCACAGCGGTTCCGCGACTGCCTGCAAAGCCAATTTGCGCCTCGTTAAGAAGTGCTTGCAAGGTTTCTCGGTCAAAGGTTAGGGGCGTTTGCAGATAGGCTCTCTCTCCAAACAGAATCAGGCCCAGGCGATCGCCCTCGCGCTGTTTTACAAACTGTCCCACAACCGATTTAACCGCTGTCAGACGGCTGACGGCGCGCCCCCCTAGTTGCATATCCTGCTGCTCCATACTGCCGGAGATATCAACCGCCAGTAGCAAGTCGCGGCCACTGGTGGGCAATGCCACGGGTTCACCGATCCACACAGGTCGGGAAAGTGCCAGTAGACAGGCTAACCAGCAGAGTATCAGCAGCCATTTTAAAATACGTCTATACCAGTTTGAGGTTTTGTTAGAGCTGTTTTGACCCTCGGCAATCCTTACCAGATCAGGTGCTCTTAGCGCTCTAGTAGAAGTAGTTAAGGGCCTGCGCAAATGGCGGTAGACAAATGGCAGTGGTGCCAAAATAAGTGCCCAGGGCCAGAGTAGATTTAACATGCGGGCTTGTACTCCAGACGCGCTGATCTGGGATGCTGTTTAATCCATAATTTAGCGTCGCTAAGCAGTTGTTCTAGCAGCTGTTCTGGCGGCTGTCGATCGGAGTAGAGCAGCGCCTCCCAGTGATCGGGGCTATGCTTAAAGATGGGAGTTTTACAGCTATTCTGTAAGAAATGTACAAAGTCCCGCGGCGCCAAACTGGCAAAATGCCGCTGTGGATAAGCGCTAGCGGCAACCTGTTTTAAGAGCTCAAATAGCGCAGTCAGCTGCTGTTGTTGCTCATAATTTTGAATTTGATGAAGCCGCAACAGTGCCTGCCGTCGATAAAGTCGCTCTCTGTAACCTTTTAATAGCATTGCACAGATATAGGCAATAGCGGCAAGACCTATAATAATTAATAGCCACCATCCGGGCGCCAATGGCCACCATGAGATAGCATCTGGCAGGTGAATATCGCGCAGCTCGGCCAGGGGATCAGTTTGCTTCACAAGGCACCCCTAACTGTTCCTGCGGCGACTAGAGCGGCGCTTGCCAAAGGCTTTTGCCAGTACACCCATCACTGGCTCTGATGTATTAAAAGCCAGCAGTCCGGCCGATAGCTGTTCGCTGAGCT
>JANXGQ010000019.1 GCA_024959305.1 Porticoccaceae bacterium
GTCTCATTCATCACGATTGTTGCTATCCTATTGTCCTCGTTAATAAATGAAGTGGCTAGCAATACACTGCGACTGGTACTGGTACTAACTCGCTGTGCACCGGGGCGAACAAATTTATTTCTCCTGGGTGGGCAATTTGATTTTAATTTACAGATTGAGCTTATTTATTGCGTCCGATTAAAGCGCTCGAACTCAAAAATAATTAAATCTTGTGAGCAGCAACCACTAAATACAGTGCTATACGCAAATTACTGACTATACTTATAGAGTGGTAGCGGTTTTTTTTCGGATAGGGTCGTTGAAAGCAGATACCGAGCCGCGCTACATTTTAGATAGTTTTCCAAAATAGAAATAATTTTTAAGTGCGTGCAGAAAGCTCATGGATAGAGGAAAGTAGAAATGGTGCAGGATACTATCAGGACCGCCTCAGCGGACAATATTATTGACAAGGAAGGGTTGGAGCTATCATTAAGAAATCACAGCCTCACATACGCAAGGTCGAGGCTGACCAATAAAGTACTCACTGAGTTAGATAGCCTAATCAAGGTGGGTGGCAAGCATTTATATGGCAACATTAGCGATGATATCCAGCTTGAAGCCAATGAAACAATAACCCCTCGACTGACAGCTACACAGAAAGTCTACGCGTTACATTTTACTTACCTTTGCATCGATGGAGGTAGCCTGATTTATATCTATGAGGTAGCAGATGCAACGGGTTCGGCGCTCTTTCTTGGCGTTGAGCGCGGCGAGGATGGGACTCTAGTCCGGCATTCACCGCCCTTTGACACTCTGGACGAAGCTTGTAGCTATTACGATGGTCTCTATGCTGGGCCGTTAGAGGGCAAAGGAATGACTATGGACTGGAGCGAGCGGGGAATCAACGAAGTCAGAGCCGTTTGATTTCCACAATTAGTTTCTAGCTAAAAAGATCACCCATATCTTTGGCCTTGGTCAAGGCTAAATAATTGGTGTATATGGGGCCTTGTATCACGCTCCTTGGCGCACTGCCAAGTTTCAACGGCTCAATGGTTTTGGCCGGTGCGACAAAGTTCAATTTGTATTTCCTGCCGTCACCATAGGGCTCTATTGATGCAACCTCGGCGACATGGGTAATAGCGGAAATTGGCGCGACCTGATAGACGGCAATATACTTAATTTGTTTAAGCTTGCCACTGGCTATCCGAATCGCATACCAACAGTCTTCATTTAGAAAAACCTTTTTAAACCCTCCTCCCTGCGCGGGAACAACGATGGTATTTTCAGCATCCACTGTTGACGATGACATTTCCAGTTGCTCAATCTTTTTGGGTGCCTCAAAAGCGCTGACTTCCACCGACGGCAGGATACTGCGTATTTCATTCAAAAATTCGTACGTATCTGCCTGTTCCGGCGGAGTCAGTCGCGGTTTATTGGGAGTCGCGATATTGTCTAACTTGCAGCGCCCAACTCTCTGGGCCTGTAGAACCAGCGCCCATTTTAACCAAGCGGTATGCGCTCTATTTAGGCCCTGGTTACTGGAAACAAAAATTAATGCTCTATCCCAAAAAGGCTTGTTCTTGTAATGGCTCTCTATCCGCTTCTTAATTCCATCCCCCTGACCTATATATAGGCTCGGCAGATCATCGTTATCTTGATAGCCAATCAGAATGTATATTCCTATCTGTTTGAGCTCGTTGCGATTCCGATGTTTTGGCCATGCCGCGCGTGAAATTTCCATACCCAATCCCGCCCAGTTCGTCTTGTTGATGATTTTTAATGCGCTGGCATCACCGTCCGGCATGGACAGTTCGATAGAGAACGGCTCTTTCATTCTAAATCCTTGAATATTTTTAGATTGCAATATTGAGAGTGTAGACCAGTTATGGAAGTTTATTGGAAATCGACGGGATCAAAGTCATTTAATTTTATCGAAGCTACCTAAAGGCACTTTTAGAGTGCTTATTTTCATCACCCTATGGCGAGGGCGGGAGGGATATTTGATAAATGCCATTAAAAATTATTAAGGCTGCAAAAAACAGCCTTAATAATTTTTTAGGTTTGGTCGCTAGTCGCTTTTTTGTAATCCGACTGGACTGGGCTTTGTAGCTAGATCAGGGAAAGAACCTTAGCTTATTACAGCGCTCTATAAACGCTCTAATCTTTTCTTTATCCACTTCCCCTAGTGTAAAGTAAGGGAACTTGATGATTGGCTGCTGTTGCAGAAAGTCTTGAATATCAGCTTCTTCAAGGTTCTTGCCTTCAGGGGTAAGGGATTTTATCCATTGAGGCATCAGTTCAATTAACAGGGGCTTAAGCTGGGGATTGTTCCAGAATTCAGAGAAGAAACTGTACTCATTCATCTTGAAGTGCAGTGCCTGTGTATTTTTAAAGCTTAGATTTTTACGCAGACGGATATCCCGCGATGATGCACCAACCAGTATTTCAAATTCACCGCTTTCGGCAATCCAACGATCATAGAGCTTGCTGTAGTGAGAAAAGTCTCGAGACGACAGGGTAAAAGTCACCTGTTTGCGCTCCCCCGGTGCCAATTCCACTTTACTGAACCCTTTCAGCTCCTTGTCAGGACGCTGCAGACTGGCTTCCTTATCAACCACATACAGTTGAATAACCTCTTTGCCTTTGCGTTTGCCTGTGTTGGCTACTGAAAGACTTACCGTAAGCTGATCTTTATCGGTTATCTGGTCAGCTGACAATGCTATATCAGTATATTCAAACTGCGTATAGGATAGACCATGGCCAAAGGGAAACAGGGGCTCAATATTGCGTTTATCGTAATAGCGATAGCCCACAAACATCCTTTCGCCATAGATCACCTCGCCGTCTTCTCCGGGGAAGTTTAGGAATGCCGGCGTATCTTCCAACCGCGCGGGGAAGGTTTCAGCCAGCTTGCCTGATGGATTGACCGCGCCAAACACAACATCTGCAATAGCACCGGCTCCAGCCTGTCCTCCCAACCAAGTTTCCACAATAGTCGGAACCTCTCCAACCCAGGGCATGGCTACTGCGCTGCCATTGGTGAGAATTACCGCTGTGTTGGGCTGCACCTTGGCAACCGCGCTAATCAGTTGATTGTGCGAGGGAGGCATATCTATATGCTTGCGGTCGATTCCCTCGGATTCATATTGCAGTGGCAACCCAGCTAATACTAGCGCTACATCGGCCTTGGCGGCCAGCTTCGCCGCTGCATTAATCAGTGATAGATCGTTATCATCCGCCAATTGATAACCCTGTGCATACTCTATTTCCACGCCCTCGCCATATTCAGCGCGCACTAGATCAAGAAACTTATCCAGCTGGGTTGGTTTGACCTCGGAACTGCCATTACCCTGATATCGGGGGTTAACCGCAAACTCGCCAATCACCGCAATCTTCTGCTGTTTATCTTTCGACAGGGGCAGTAGTCCACCTGAATTTTTCAGCAGGGTAATTGCCTCCGCCGCTACTTTTCGGGCTAGAGCGTGATGCTGCTCAATTTTTTGATCGGCAACCTTGTCACCTTTGTTAAGCTGACCTTTAAATACTATACGCAGTATATCTTTGACTATTTTATCGAGCTGCTGCTCATCCAGCTCGCCATTATTGACGGCGTCGACAACCATTTGATTGGTTAGGTTTACAGGCTTGCCGGGCATTTCCAGATGCATGCCCGCGCGAATACCCTCGACCCGATCAATGACTGCATCCCAGTCAGAGACCACAATACCTTTAAAGCCCCATTCATTTTTGAGCTTATGGGTCAATAGTCGATATGACTCGGTGCCGTAAACCCCCTGCACTCGGTTGTAGCAGGCCATCACTGACCAGGGCTGAGCTTCCTTAACCGCAATTTCGAAGGGAGTCATATAGATTTCGTTGAGCGTGCGCTCATCTACAGCGGAGTTGGCCCACATACGCTGGGTTTCAACATTATTGGCCACAAAGTGTTTCGCAGAAGTACCCACACCCTGACTTTGTACGCCATTGATATAGGCAGCACCCAGTTTGCCAGCCAGTATAGGGTCTTCAGAAAAATATTCGAAATTCCTACCACCCAGCGGTGAGCGTTTGATATTTAGACCGGGGCCCAACAGCATATCGACCCCTAGGGCATGGGCCTCTTCCCCCAGTGCCTGACCCACCTCTGTAAGCAAATCCACATCCCATGTGGCAGACAGCGCCGATGCGGTAGGGAAACAGGTTGCGGGAGCTTGGTTGCCATATCCCCAAGTATCTGTTGATGGCGCTCGCCTCAGTCCATGGGGACCATCCGCCATCCAGATATAGGGAATATCCAATCGCTCTATGGGTTGCGTGCTCCAAGCATCTCTACCAGAGGTCAGTGAGGCTTTTTCTTGCAGCGTCATCTTAGATACAAGCTGCTCAACCTGTTGTTTTATGCGACTTTCCTCAGATTCCGCTTGCGCGGTTCCCCCTGAGATCATTAATGCAAATACGAGCAATACTTGGGCACTTTTTATTATCATAATACTGTCTTCTCTAATGCTAGGGTTCTTACCGTTGTCGGAACCTGAATTTGTATGCGACGCAAGGATTATGTTTTTCATCGCATTTGTCGTCCGAGTGGGTCAACTCGAACCAGTTTTTAGCGACTTCATCGGTATTGGCAATGCACACAAATCACTAATCCATCTTTAAATAAAAATGGCAAAATCACTGGGTATAGGCAATAAAGAATCGGTGATGGGTCTTAATAATGGGGTGAAGTGATGCTTTACTCTCGATCTTATCCGGATCTAATACCCTATAGAATCACAAGCGGGACGACTTTTCGAGGGTTTTTGAGGGTTGTCGCAACCTGATACACAGACCCATTTGACCTATCCCCAAGGGATCATTCAGACTAGAATAAGTGACAGGCTACGAAATTAGGTGCTGCAAACAGCCTGTTATAGCCAATAATTACAAACCTTTAAGGTAGTGCTGTGAATATCGAATCTCTGGCCATAGAATTTTGGGAAAAAGGCTACTTATGCATTGATAATTTCTTCAATGATAAGCTGATGGATCAGTACCAAGCGCTTATTTTGGAGCACTTTGGCGACAATCCCGAGTTTTGTCACAATCAGGAGTTTTTGGAGAAATCCAATACTGATGTGATCCCTTGGTTCCCCCAACTCGAGGGTATTAGCGCTTTTGATAGCGTCGAAAAGGATAAGCGCCTAGCTGCGTTGACGGAAGCCATTTTGGGCGCCGGCTGGTCAACACTGTATAGCATGGTGATGTTTAGCCAAAAAGATTCAAAAGGACAGGCATGGCACCAAGACTGTCCGCCAGAGGACAGCTCTAAATTCAATTTGAATCGCTTGGTCTACAGTATGGATATCGACGATTCGGTGGGTGGCGAAACCTTGGTTATGCCGGGTACCCATAGAGGCGGCGCCATAAGCGTGGGTGCTATAAACGAAGATTTTCCAGAACAGGTGGTGTTGAGCCCCAAAAAAGGCACGCTGCTGCTGTTACATGGCCACAGCTGGCATCGCGTATTGCCAGTGCGTGGCAATTATCGTGTTTCAACTAACTACCGCTGTTGCCCCGCCGGTACAGCCGAGAATGTTACCGATATCTGTGTCTATAGAAATATGCGCTATGACTTTCCCACTAGTACAGTAATTGAAGAGCGCGTGAAATAAGCTATGAGCCATTTGCAAAGCAGCAGTCATACAATTCGTTGGGGCATTATTGGCCCAGGGCGCATAGCCAGAAGCTTTGCCAATGATATAGAGTACGCGCCCCATGCCTCGCTACATGCAGTCGCCTCCCGTCAACTGGCTGGTGCACAGGAATTTGCCGAGGCATTTGGCGTCCCCCGCGCCTATGGGAGCTATGCCGAGCTATTTGCTGACCCCGAGGTGGATGCCATCTATATTGCCACCCCCCACAGTCATCATAAAGATCAGGCAATTGCCGCATTGCGCGCCGGAAAGCATGTGTTGTGCGAAAAACCGGCGACGGTAACAGCTGCAGATCTGGAAGAGGTTATCAGCGTCGCTAAACAGGAGCGCCGGTATTTTATGGAGGCTATGTGGACCTATTTTTTCCCAGTGATACAAAAGGCTCAGGAGTGGGTTGCGGCCGGGCGCATAGGCAATCTGTGCCATGTTAAAGCCGACTTTGGATTTCCATTACCCTACAGCCCCGATCTGCGTGAATATGATAACCGCCTTGCCGGAGGCTGCCTTTTAGAAATGGGGATTTATCCCATTGCTATGGCCTGGCTATTTTTACAACAGGACCCCGACACACAGACTGTATGGCATCACAGAGCGGAAAATGGTGTGGAAGATGATGTGGTAATTTTGAATACCTACGGCAAAAATACGGCCACCGCACAGCTGACCACGTCGTTTCGCAGCAAGCTAAATAATTACCTGACCCTGATTGGCGATCGGGGCACCATTAGCATCGCCGATTATTGGTGCGCACGAGAAGCGCGACTGTATCAGGGAATCGACTCTGTGGATCGCTTTGGCGAAACGCGCGTCCAGCAGGGTTTTAATTATCAAATTGAACAGGTCAGCTGCGAATTAATGGCTGGCAAATTGCAACCTGAAGTGGTCACCTGGGAGGACAGTCGAGCCTTCCAAAGGCATATGGCCGAGATAAAAATGCGCTTTTGAATCAATAATACCCAGCCACAAGAAAAGTAGTTAATATGTATCCAAAAGCCAACCCCTCTGTTAAGGAATCCCAATGAAAAATCACTCCCAGCATGCTATTTTTTACGCAGTTCTTGTATCGCTTGGCGGATTTGTTTTTGGCTTCGATGCCTCAGTTATCTCCGGGGTTGTTGGCTCTGTCACTAGCGAATTTAATCTAAGCCCCGTACAGTCTGGTTGGGTAGTCGCCGTTCCTACACTCTCCAGTGCGCTGGGAATACTTGTTATAGGCCCGCTAAGTGATGCTCTAGGGCGCAAAAAAGTACTGCTACTGATTGCCTTTACTTATCTTCTGTCGGCGATTGCATCGGCATTTGCATCCTCTTATATCATGCTGGTGGCTGCGCGAGCACTGGGTGGATTTGCATTTACCTCATTGATAGTTGCCCCAATCTATATTGCAGAGATATCTCCAGCAAAACTTCGTGGAAAGTTGGTGTCCATCAATCAACTCAATATTGTTATAGGCCTTTCGGCAGCGTACTTTGCCAACTATTTTATATTGACCCTGGGCTCATCTGGCGCTGAGTGGGTCAGTGTTTGGGGTCTTGATGAACACAATTGGCGCTGGATGTTGGGCTGTGAAATTATCCCGGCACTTATTTTTTTCCTCGCCCTATTAATCATCCCAGACAGCCCACGCTGGTTAATACAGAAGGGAAGAGAACAGGAAGCCCGTGAGGTAATGGTTAAATTGCTGCCCGCCGATGAGGTGGACAGCGCCATCGACCTGATTAAACACAGCTCTGCCAAAGAGCATGAATCACTGTGGGCGCGCATCGGGAGTATTTTTGGGCCAAAAATGCGACTGGCATTAATACTTGGAATTATTATTGGCGTGGTGCAGCAAATTACGGGTATCAATGCCATTTTCTTCTATGCTCCCACCATTTTCGAGCAGAGCGGGATTGGCACTGATGCCGCTTTCGCGCAGGCTGTTTTGGTGGGCGTTATCAATGTGCTGTTTACGCTGGTGGCAATTTCTTTAATCGATCGCTGGGGCCGCAGACCTCTGTTGATCGTTGGCTTAAGTGGTATTGCTATCAGCATGCTGTTAAGCGCCTATGGGTTTTCTCAGGCCACCTATGAGTTGAAGCCAGAAAGTATTGTACAGATTGAAAAAATCGAAAATATTGAGCGCAGTTTGGATACCACAAAACTCAATGCCATGGTGGGTTCTGTCTACCACAGTGATCTAGAATTTAAAGCTGCACTCACAGATGCCATAGGAGCCAGCGCGGCCCGCGAGTATGAGAGTGTACTGATCAAAAGCGCCGCTCAGATGAACGCACTGTTGATATTAATCGGCATACTGGGGTTTGTCGCTTCATTTGCAATGTCACTGGGGCCGGTTATGTGGGCTTTATTCTCTGAAATTTTCCCCAATCAGTTGCGCGGAGTGGCTATATCCTTTGTCGGCATGATTAATAGCATGGTCAGCTTTTTTGTGCAGCTGCTGTTCCCCCTTGAGCTGAGTGTATTGGGTGCCGCACTCACATTCTTCTCATACTTCGTCTTTGCTGTTATAGGCTTAATTTTAGTGATCTGGCTGCTGCCAGAAACCAAAGGCAAGTCCCTTGAGGAGCTGGAGTTGATGTTTGCGAAGGGTCGACTCAAGAGCTAAGACTAGGATCGCAATTGCGAAACTGCCTGATCTGGCTACTGACAGATAAAATCAACCGCAACCCCTGTATCTGGATCGGTTAGATCCGTTTGCTGTGTGCAGCGGGAAAAGAAGAAAAGAAACAAAAACAGCCGCCTGTCCAGATTGCCCGCAACAGGTTTCAGCAAATACTGACTGAATCCAGGGCCATAAATCTGGTTAGGTCCATTATTGACCGTTCTATATTTCTCAACCACCCTGTAGAGTTTAGGTGGCGCATCAGCCTCAGGCAGGGGCGGCTGTGCAGTAAAATAGCTATCTCCAGATTTTTTACCCCTATACCAACCCTTATTTAAAACAAACCTCCCAGCAGAATGATAGATTAGTAGGGTTTTGCCTACATTGTTATCATCGGCTGTTTGTTGCAGATGGGATATGCCGGCCAGCCACCAGATGCAGTAGGCTAGCGCAAAAATAAATACTATTAGGAATGTTTTCTGGGTTATATCACGCATCTGCTTTATCGAACTTCCCTGTTCTGCTAGCCAGCTCCCCATATTGCGGGTGCTATCCGACTAAGCATATGTATTGACAATTGCCATCCCAGCAACCGACCAGCGCCAGAAAATTGGCGATAGAGAACACTCAAGAAAGGAAAATCTACCCGTCTACACAGAGGGTATCCAATAGAAGTTATCGGACTCTACTACTTAACATAGCAGAAATTTACGCTAAGTAATGCAGTATAATTGGCTTTTGCAGAGCACATTTACCGTTCGAGTTGACCGATTCGAACGAACTTTGCAGTGGTAGAGAGTTAGAATAAAAAAATAATTTTGCAGTTGGGGAGTGTTGAACGGCCATGCTATTAAATAAACTTAAATCAATCTTAACGATTCGTCTGGCAATTATACTGAGCATTAGCTTGCTTGCGTCCTGTGGGGGAGGAAACTCTAAGACAGATTTGCTATCGGGGCCGTCTCAAGGGGCAACAGAACAGGCTGAAGAACAGGCTGAAGAACAGGCTGAGGAACAAGCTGAGGAGCCAGAGCCAGAAGTTATCACTGTGCCCTATGATACCCCCAGAGCGGGGAAGATAGATGGCGCACAGATATGGCAGCTTCCTAACTCCCCTGATAACTACCGCCCCGATCAGAGTTGGCTCGCAGTGGGCTCGGACCAGAACGGCGATATCTATATTTCAGGCCACGATCATCAACAGAATTCCATGCTGTACCGCATGTATCAAAAGGACCAGACTCTACGCTATGTCGGGGATGCACGCAGTGCTTCTACAGCGGCTAACAATTGGCTTTCCGGCGAGACCGCGGAAAAGTTTCATACCAGACCCATCCATCATAACGGTCAGGTTTATGTGGCAACTCTAGATACCTCAGATATGAATCATAGTTATCTCAATACTCGTGGCTTCCACTGGTATAGCTATGGCCTATCACAGGGAACATTCGCCGATTTAAGCGCAACAGAGCCCAATGGTGTGGGTGCTGAGCATCTACAGATAGTGAGCATACAAAAGGATCCACAAAATAATCTGTTATACGGCATGTCTATACCTGAAAATAAATTGGTTCGCTATGATATTGCGCTTGGCGAAACCACTGTATTGGGTCGACCAAGCGCTTGGCAAAACTTTTTTTACAGCAATCGTTTTATGTGGGTAGATTCTCGCGGGCGAGTCTATATTAGCGGCGGCTCCTCTCGAAACCAGTGGCATCAGGGCGAATCGGCCAGCACTTTTAATCATATCTGGTTTTATGATCCCTCCAGCGGCTTTGGAGAACTAGCCAATTTCCCCTTACAGGGTCCAAACGCTATGGAAGTTGGGCAATGGGATCGAACCCGGCAACGACTTTATACCAGCGATGATCAGGGCAATATTTATCGCTTTAACGACGCCGCTGCCAGTTGGGAATTCTTAGGGCGTCCCGGTTTTTCAAGTGCACTAAAAACCTGGGTTTTCCAATTATCCGCCGACGAACAAAAAATCTATATTGGCTTGAGCGATGGAGGTCGGCCCAATGCTATCTATGAGTACGATATTGCCAGCGGCACTTCATTCGAGTTACTAAAGATCAGTGAATTGGACAATCTAGCCGCGATTGAGAATTTTATTACCGGATATGATTCCTGGGACAGCGAGGGAAGCTTTTATATTTCCAATTTCAGCATGTACGACGGTGATAATACGTTTATGTTGGGCATTAACCCAGTGCGCATAAAGGTTGCCAAAGGCCTGTTGCCAGAGCTGGTAGAGGTAAGCGCCGAGCTTGTTAATAATATGCTCGCCATTGAGCGCACAGGTTCTGCAACCGATGCCCTAGAGGTTATCTACGAGTTAAGGGCTTATGATGCAAATGAACAGCTGGTCGCCAGTAGCCATGGCAATGCCACCCTGCCCGCTGGTGAGGATACATTGCTTATAGATCCTGACAGCCTGTCGCGGCCACAGGCAGCTGCCATAGATAAGATAATATTTTCT
>JANXGQ010000070.1 GCA_024959305.1 Porticoccaceae bacterium
GCCCAAACCAGTTGCCAGCCATTTGATAAGTTTTCTCAAGTTTTTACCTGTATTGGGGTCGAGTCTTAAAAGTCTAAATTTTATCCTGAGGGTGCGGTTGCTTAAAGTGCTAATCAACAGTCGACAACGGCATTGCTAATGTGACGAGTATAGATTATTTCCCAGCGCTTGCCGCCTAAAAACTGTAGCTAGCTCGAATACCTATATTTCTACCTGGCAATGGAACTTCATCTTTAACATATGAGCTATGGTTTCTAGCTACTTTATTTAATAGATTTTTAGCAAATAAAGAAACTTTTAACAGCTGATCTTGCTGGGCTTTAATATCTTTGGATAGATGAAAATTAACCCATTGATAGCCATCGGTTGCCGTTTCACCCGTAGCGACTTTAGATTGTTTTTGAACGTCTTTGATTGAAAGTGACCAATTGAGTTCATTAGCGCCTTGGTAACTCAAATTGAGAATATTTCGAGCGGGCGCCATGCGAGGTACATAACCACCCTGTTTAAACTGCGCATCGACATAATCTCGCGCAAGAGACACCTCTATGTTGCCACTCTCGACGGGTATGGTTCTGCTTATCTGTAACTCATAACCCTCAAAGGTAGTATCCTGTTGACGATATTCAGCTACAGTCAGTTTATCTAATTCTGTATCTAGATCATGCAAGTAAATAAAATTAGAAATGCTATTTTTGTACAGGCTTAAATTAGCTTCAAAGCCAGCAAAAGCGGCATTAAAAGTTAGGTCAATATTATTGGCTTTTTCCGGGCTAAGGCTGGCATTACCTCTCTCGTATCGTTGAGTTGCTAAATGGGGTCCATCCACAAAAAGCTCCATAGAGGTGGGCGCTTTTTGCACAGTTGAAAGACCAAGGCTAATATTCAGATTATCTGAAAACTCACGGTGTATAGCTGTAGAGAAGCTGGTTACATTCTCTTCAATGCTATTAGTGCCAGATTTGCGATCAATCTGATCATGCCTAACGCCAAGATCCATATGTGCGAACGATAGATCATGACTCAAGTAATAGCCTATTGTTAGTTCATCAGATACAGCTTTGGGCAGAAACGCCTCCTCACCAATAATTGAGAGCGCTTCTTCACTAACATTAAGGGCAATTTTTTGCGTAGTCTCTTGATCGCCAATAGCAAATTTTAGACCTAGTTCTTTAGCATAATTTTTGAAAATAGTGCCTTCATCCTGATGATTTTCTCCTTCTTCCTCTTCTGCGTGCTCCTCAGCATGTTGTTCAGAGAGCACATAGTCAGTATCACGAATATAATATTCAGCGCTATTAACAAAGCCACCATTAAAGTTGTATTTGCCTTCAAAATTAACAGTTTGTGAATCTATGTTAGTAAAGACTCTTTCACCCTCGTGGTCGCCGTCGTCATGTTCTTCACCATGAAATGGAATAGCGTAGGTTGATTTAGAGTCAGCAATAGAAAGCCCCGCATAACCCCAATCTTCGATCTTTGAAAAACCTAATTTGGCGCCAAAATTAGCGAAATCAGAATTTTCTAGAACAGTTGCTTTATGTTCTTCCTTATCGCCATGCTCAAAGGCATGTTCTGGAATAGCATAAAAGCCTAAATTGGCGTATTGAATACTTGATGTTAGGTTAACGCCCGCAATATTGCCGGCATAGCTAGCATTTCCGGTGTTGCCTGTATTGCCATCTTCATAACCAGCACCTAAATTAAATTTTGGCGATTCGATATCTTGCTTAGCAATTGAATTATCAACCACATTAACAATGCCTCCGATTGCACCATTGGCATACAGCAAAGAGGATGGTCCACGAACAATTTCAATTTGCTCCAAATGTCCCAAATCTATTTCATTGGCATGGTCTGGGCCCAGTGCTGAAATATCCCTTACCACCTTGCCATTATTGAGAACTCGTACTCTGCTTCCGCCTAGGCCTCTAATAATAGGCTGACCCACAGCGGCGCCGAAGTCGCTAGATACAACCCCAGCCAAACCATCCAGTAAACTGCCAAGACTCTGCGATGCATCGTTGCCAATGGATTCAGCATCAATAATATGCAATGGATTAGATATCTCTGAAGCCGAGGTATCGATAAGGGATGAAGTAACAATAATTTCTTCCATGTCCTCTGCCATACCGATATTAGCAAGAAGGGAGCAGGCAACCACAGGTAGCCCGATAAAAAATAACTTTTTCATAATTTAGCGTCTCTAAAGTAAACAACAAAGCTCATTGAATAAAAAGCCCACGGAATAAACAGTGCGCAAAAAAAATTAATCTGAAATTGAGGCTTTAGAGGCTAGAAGGGGGAGCTCTGGCTAAAAAGCCAGCACTTGTTGTAGAGGCAACATCGCCAATACCTACCATCGAGTGATAGATAATATCCAATGGTAGTACGAAATGTTCAAGGGCAGGCACCAGTACCGCCACCATATTTTGAACAACAGCAAATGCACATTGGCTTTCTTGATGGTCGTCATGGCTATGGGCGATAGAAACAGCAGCACCCAGCCCTAATATAAGGCTGAGTAATATAGCTATAAATAATTTAGAGATTTTCATTTCTCTGAAGGCCATCGCCAAGTGAGCATAAATTGTAGGTTTTTATTAGCTTCAAAAGCAAATTGTTTTACGCGTATAATAGCCGCCTAAATATTCTGATGTTGGAGAGTCCTATGGCCGAGCGCACCGCAACTGTGACGCGCAATACGCTGGAATCACAAATTACTGTAACGGTAAATCTGGATGGCACTGGTAAAGCGAAGCTGGATACCCCAGTACCGTTTTTAAACCATATGCTGGATCAGATTGCCCGCCACGGTTTAGTGGATCTAGATATTCAGGCGGCTGGAGATACCGAGATCGACGATCACCACACCGTGGAGGATGTAGGTATTACTCTGGGTATGGCGGTCGCTAAAGCGCTGGGTGACAAAAAAGGGCTGACCCGCTACGGTCACGCCTATGTACCCTTGGATGAGGCGTTGTCGAGGGTGGTAATGGACTTCTCTGGTCGTCCAGGCCTTATTATGCATGCTGAGTTTGTGCGCAGTCATGTGGGGGGCTTTGATGTCGATTTAACCTCGGAGTTTTTTCAGGGCTTTGTGAACCACGCTCTGGTGACATTGCATATAGATAATTTGCGCGGCGCCAATGCCCACCATCAGGTGGAGACAATTTTTAAGGCATTCGGTCGCGCCCTGCGTGTGGCGGTTACCTTGGATCCGCGCATGACAGGCGTAATGCCATCCACCAAAGGTACTTTGTAAAAAGCACCAGCACTCTATCGTCTTTGTATTCTAATTATGGGTGATTTTCGTAGTCATATAGCGGTTATCGATTATGGAATGGGTAATCTGCATTCTGTTGCTAAAGCTTTGGAGCATGTGTCCTCTGAGGCGCGGATCTCTGTTACCTCAGATCCAGCGGTAGTGGAAGAAGCCGATCGTGTGGTTTTCCCCGGTGTGGGTGCAATCCGCGACTGTATGCATGAAATACAAAGGCTCAATGTGGGGGACGTGGTTAGAAAGGCTATGCGCGACAAGCCGGTACTGGCAATTTGCGTCGGTATGCAGGCGCTAATGGCCAGCAGTGAAGAAAACGGCGGTGTTGACTGTCTCAATCTTTTGCCCGGACAGGTTAAATTCTTTGGCGACAGTCTAGTGGATGCTCAGGGCAATAAACTCAAGGTGCCGCATATGGGTTGGAACAATGTCCATCAAACCATGGATCATCCCCTGTGGCAGGGCATACAACAGGACAGTCGTTTTTACTTTGTGCACAGTTACTATGTGGACGCGGTAGATAACCCCAATCTGTCAGGCACTTGCGACTACGGCATTGAATTTGCCGCTGCATTAGCTCAGGACAACCTATTTGCCGTGCAATTCCATCCAGAGAAAAGTGCCGATGCCGGTCTGCAATTGCTCAGAAATTTCTGTCAGTGGAACGGTTGAATTTAAATCTAAGATGCAATCCTCAGAAAGTACCGCTGAACTTAAAAAACGCCTTAATGGCGAGACCGCCAAAATAGGCTGGCAGCAGCTGCAAAAACACTACGCCTGCGGCAATGTTTTGGCCGCGGCCTTAGGTTCTGATTTGATTGAGGTGGCTATCGCTATGCACCGCGACGATACGGCACAGATCAAAAACTGGCTTGCCGACGGCTCTGTTTTTGAAGTCAGTGATGATCAGGCAAAATCTTGGTATAACAAAGACTCTACAGTCTGGGCACTGGTAATACCGCCCTTTGTACTGGTTCAGGAAGCTAAAGCCAATTAACTTGCGTTTTTAGCGGCGGCGTAAATCCAACAGTTACAACCGGATTTAAGAACTGCCGATATTCTTTGGTAATCATCCACCTCATAGTTATCGGCCTGTAGCAATTCTTCAGTGGTTAACTGAAAAACTGTACCCATTACCTGATCTTCAGGGTTGCCAGTGTATTTGAGAATGGGATGAAACGCCTTGCCGCTCTCCCTAAGCACCCGCTCATCGGTAATTCTAATTTCACCGACCCTATAGTTGGGCAGAGTGTCCGCTGTGCCCACCAGTTCCCTGCCAAAGTTGGCAATCTGCACATTCTTCTGCTGCAAAGTGCCGTAGGAAAAAAGTAATTCCATAAAGGTTGTTCCAAGTTTTCTTATCAACTCAGCATAAACCAATTACCCACAGGGGCGCAAAAACAACAGGGTGAGACCATTGCATTAGAGGTAAGACGATAGTCAGAGTAGGCAAAAAAATAGGCGAAAAACCGGAGTTTAGATGTAATAAATGAGGATTTTGAGCTTATTTTTAACAACCTATGAGTGAGTATCGCCCTAATGCAATGGTCTCGGTTATTCTAATTGACCACAGCCTCCCATTCAAGGTCACTGGTCAACCGCTCGTTAAGGTCATTGCAGATACCATCTATACCGGGAAATAATAGAGAATGGCTGATACCAACAGTGCCCAATTCTTGACGAATAAAACTTTTGTGCTCCCTTTTTACTAGGATTCGAGATATCTGCCTCTGTTCCAGAGGTTCATTGGGTGCGCTGGAATAAACAAAACAGCCCTGCTGACCAATAATGCGCTCGGTGATATGCGGTGGATGGTAGGCAAAACTATGGGTTCTATTAAATAGATTGTCATCGCTAACATTTTCGTAGGACCTGCCATATTGGGCGGCAATAAACTCTCCATCTTCCAATACCGAGGGATAAGAGGCAAAGAAAAGAGCGATTAAAGGGTTGGTGGTAAAGTCTAGGAGCCTAGTTGACAGCCCATGGTGCTGCATTAAACACAGCCACTGGATATCGCTCTTGGGCTGAGTTTTACGGTAGGGAATAGCGCGTCTTTTAAAACTGGCCAGTGCCCGCAATTCGCAGTCCACAACATTCTTCCACTGGCCCTCATAATGACGACCCACAGAGGGCCTGAGCACCCAGCGCCCATCCGAGTGCCCTCGGTAAATAAGGTTGTCGCCCAAATCGATCTGCTGCAAAAACTGGTGGATATATTCCATAAGGCTCCATAATTTTCCTTTAAATCGACGGTTCCACGGCAAACAGGCCGACTACCGGATTAAGGATAGAACAGAGTTATTGTCTGCGCCAATGCAGATTATTGGGCATTGCTGAGGAGTCTGTTTATAATCGTCGCTCTAGATCAGATTGTTGAATGGATAGGGTATGAAAGATAATAGTGGTTGTAGCGAAAACTTATCGGCATTAATCAAAGCCAATCAAAACTACTCCAAGAGCTTTGATCAGTCTCAGCTCAAGCCGGCCCCCACCAAGCATTTTGCTATTTTAACCTGCATGGATTGCCGAATGGATCCCTATAAGTTTGCTGGGTTAAAGGATGGTGAAGCGCATATTATTCGCAATGCTGGTGGACGTGCCACAGAGGATGCTATTCGCTCGCTGATTATTTCCCATAAATTTTTGGGGACTCTGGAATGGTTTGTTATCCATCATACTAACTGCGGGATGAGTATGATTGCCGATCAGGTGATTGGTGAGTTATTGGCCGATGATTTAGAGACCGCCGAATTTGATGGTCAGCAATGGTCGAATCCACAGCGCGATCACAGCCATAATACTAAACCCGGATCGGATTTGGGCAAGACTATTTGCTGGCATACATTCACCGATCTTAGAGCATCGGTATTAAACGACGTGGAGCTGATTGCCAACCATCCATTGGTGTCCAGCCATATTAAGGTCTACGGGTTTATTTTTGATATTAAAACCGGCAAGTTAACGCCAGTAAATGCATAATATTAGATAGTATTGGAAATAAAAAAAAGCGGCCTCTGAGCCGCTTTTTTTATGTTGCAGATTGCAATTCTAACCGCATTTAGACTCGCCACAGTTTAGGCAGGTCATACAGCCATCCATCAAGATAGCGGCTTTTACACTACATTTTTTGCACAGTTCTGCAGTGGCGGGGAATTCGCTGGATTCCTCTGCGGTGCTGGTTGCTGTGCCTTCAAATTCAGCGCGCTTTTGATCCATGATTTTTTGCTGATGCTCGGGGATCTCGGGCTTTTTTAGCATGCCGATTTTCTGTAGGTGGTCCTCGATGGCCCAGCCGATTTCGGCGACCAGAGAGGGCATAAATTTACCGCCGGGCTTGAAGTAGCCGCCCTGAGGGTCAAATACGGCTTTGAGTTCTTCCACTAGGAAGGTGCAGTCACCGCCTTTGCGAAACACCGCTGAAATAACTCGGGTGAGGGCTACAATCCACTGGAAGTGATCCATATTTTTGGAGTTGATAAAGACTTCAAAGGGGCGGCGCAGTTGGTGGTCAGTGCCCTCGTTAAGCACAATATCGTTAATGGTTAGATAGAGCGCATGATCGGAGAGCGGCGTCTTTATTTTGTAGGTGCTACCAGCCAGAGCCTCGGGGCGAGACACTTTTTCGTGCATCTGAACAATATTGCTCTCTGCCTCCGCAGCAGTTGCCTCTGAGGTTTGCTCTTCGGAGGCCACTTTGTAGCCAACTATCTTTTGATCGATCTTTTTAGTCATGTTATTTCTGTTCCTTTATGGTTCCACAGCCCTTTCTGGTTATGCGGGGCGCTTAAAATTTTCCGTAGTAACCTTCTTTTAATGCATCAAATAGATTGGCCGCGGTATGTGTTTCACCATCGTATTCAACCTCTTCGTTGCCTTTGAATTCTACTGTTGAGCCATCTTCCAGAGTGAAGCTGTAGGTGGTATTTTCCAAGTCACTCTCTTTGACCAGTACCCCTTGGAAGGCCTCTGGATTAAATCGGAAGGTGGTGCATCCCTTGAGGCCTTTTTCAGCGGCGTAGAGGTAGATATCTTTAAAGTCATCGTACTCGCAGTCTGTGGGCACGTTGATGGTTTTTGAGATCGATGAATCCACCCATTTTTGCGCTGCCGACTGAATATCTACATGGGCTTTGGGTGGAATGGTCTCGGAGCTGACAAAGTAGTTGGGCAGTGCTTCGTTATCAGAGGTGCCAAATGGCATGGCCTGTGGATTGATCATGGCGCGATAGGCCAGTAGCTCATAGGAGAAGACATCTATTTTTTCCTTGGACTTTTTCCCCTCTCGAATAACGTTGCGCGAGTAGTGGTGCGCGAAACTGGGTTCGATGCCATTGCTGACATTGTTGGCCAGAGATAGCGAAATAGTCCCAGTGGGGGCGATAGAGCTGTGGTGGCTGAATCTGCAGCCCTCTTCGATAATAGAATCCACGAGCTGTGGCGCTACCTCGGCAATATTTTGCATATAGCGGCTGTATTTGCCAATCAGTTCCTTACCTTTGAGCATATCGCCGACCTTAATTCCGTCTTTGGCCAGATCGGGCTGTTTGAAGAGCATGGCGGCGGTGACTTCAAATTCATCGTTCATAATCGGTGCCGGTCCTTTTTCGCGCGCCAGATCCAGACCACTTTCGAGGCCTGATACGGCCATCTCTTTTGCCACTCTATCAGTGAATTCAAGGGAGTTTTTATCGCCGTATTTCATGCACAACATAGTAATGGCCGAGCCGAGGCCAAGAAAGCCCATACCATGGCGACGCTTGTGCTGAATTTCATCGCGCTGCCCCTGCAGAGGAAGCCCGTTGATTTCCACCACATTGTCCAGCATACGGGTAAATATTTTGACCACTTTGGCATATTGGTCCCAGTCAAAACAGGCTTCTGAGGTAAAGGGATTGCGCACGAATTTAGTTAGATTTACTGAGCCTAATAGACAGCTTCCGTAGGGCGGGAGCGGCTGTTCGCCACAGGGGTTGGTGGCGCGGATATCCTCACAGAACCAGTTATTGTTATTTTTATTGACCTGATCAATCAGAATAAAGCCGGGCTCCGCATAGTCATAGGTGGATGACATAATGGCATTCCACAGCTTCTGTGCACGAATGGTTTCGTAGATGCGACAGGCGACCAGACCCTGATCGTTGGTTAGGTAGCCGTCTGTGGTTGGAAATGGTTTCCAGACTACATTGTCTCCTTTTAGATCGAAATCTTCGTCCACTTCTTTGGCGCTGATCGGGAAGGTGAGCTGCCAGTCGCCGTCATTGCGCACTGCTTGGATAAATTCTTCAGTGATCAGCAGTGATAAGTTGAATTGGCGCAGGCGGCCATCTTCACGCTTGGCGCGAACGAAGTCGAAAACGTCCGGATGGCTGACATCGAAGGTTGCCATTTGGGCGCCTCGGCGGCCACCAGCTGAGGATACGGTAAAACACATTTTGTCGTAGATATCCATAAAGGATAGAGGCCCAGATGTATAGGCGCCGGCGCCCGATACATAGGCGCCTTTGGGGCGCAGTGTGGAAAACTCATAGCCAATACCACAGCCAGCTTTTAATGTGAGTCCGGCCTCTAGATTGCGCTCTAAAATACCCAGCATAGAGTCGGGAACAACTCCGGACACAGTACAGTTAATGGTGGATGTTGCCGGCTTGTAGTCCTGAGCGCCGGCATTGGAAATAATACGTCCCGCGGGGATTGCACCATGTTGCAGTGCCCAGACAAATTTTTCTTGCCACTGCTTGCGTTTGGCTTTTGTCTCCACCTCAGACAGCGCTTTGGCGACCCTGATGTAGGTGGCCTTAATATCTTTGTCGACAGGGTTTTCCTGTTTGTCTTTTAGCCTGTATTTCTTGTCCCAAATATCCAGAGAAGCCTCTTGCATTTCAATATCTTGAGAGGTTTTCACCGATTTAACTGTCTTAAGTCTGGTTGCACTCATTGCTGGCCCTTGCTCTGAATAATTTGTCTTGTGTAAACGTCGATGGTTTCTGTTGCATACTGCCTTTACTAAGAGTTCAGCTAATCTGTTCTCAGTTTCTCAGTTTCTCAGTGAATTTAGCCGCAACATTATTGTTATTTTGGTCTTTACCCTGTTGGGGTTTAAAACTAGAGTTTATCCTACATTTTGTGCCATGCAAACATTAATACACTATATATTGTGTTTTATTTAAAAATCTACTCAATATCTAGTTGGTAAACTGTTGAAAAATCTGTGGATAAACTCGACAACACTAGCTGTACTGCTAGCTACAAATAAACACTGACCATTGTGTATAAAACAGTCATGGGCAGGTTGCACCCGTTGAGCAGATTTGTAGATAACTTGCTGTTTGCAATGTTGTGTCGTTGAAACTAACTGGATAAAATACGCCAGGTTTTAATATTCAACTGTGCAGTGATGGGTCAGGACTTAATCACTGCGCACGACTGGGGCTTTTCATGGATATTTTTGATTTCTCCGACGGCCGAGAGGGCTACTACGGGGAATATGGTGGTGTTTTTCTACCGGAAATTCTACATGCGACGATCGAGGAACTTTTAAGCTGTTTCCGTGAGTGCAAGTCGGATCCAAAATTTTGGCAGGATTATGTGGCGCTGTTGCAGGGTTATTCCGGCCGCCCTACGCCTGTGACCTATCTGGAGAATCTATCCCGCGAGCTGGGTGGTGCGCAAATTTACGTTAAGCGTGAAGATCTCAATCACACTGGCTCTCACAAGATAAACAATGTGATGGGGCAGGGGCTGCTGTGCCAGCGCTTGGGTAAAAAGCGAGTGATTGCTGAAACCGGTGCCGGACAGCACGGTTTTGCCACTGCCACTATGGCGGCAAAGTTTGGTTTTGAGTGCAAGATTTATATGGGTGCTGTGGATGTGGCGCGCCAGCGACCCAATGTATTTTGGATGGAGAATCTGGGCGCTGAGGTTATAGCTGTTGAGGACGGTCAGCAAACGCTGAAGGATGCGATCAACGAGTGTATGCGCGATTGGGTGACTAATATGGCCGATACCCATTATATTTTGGGGACTGCCTGTGGACCTCATCCGTTTCCAGAAATGGTTAGCTGGTTCCAGTCGATTATAGGTATCGAAGCTCGCGAGCAGATTGTCAATCAGACCGGCCGCTTGCCGGATCGTGTCTATGCCTGTGTGGGTGGCGGTTCCAATGCCATGGGTATCTTTCAGGGCTTTTTCGACGATAACAATGTTGAGTTGATTGGCTGTGAAGCGGGCGGTCATGGGGTGGGTTCCTATATGCATGCAGCGCGGCTGGCCTACGACGATGCCAGCGTTGGCGTGGCTCAGGGATTTAAGACCTATTTTCTGCAGAACGATGAAGGCAATATGAATAAGACCCATTCGGTGGCAGCGGGGCTGGACTATATAGGTATTAATCCGATTTTTGCGCATTTGTGGGAGCAGGGAAAAGTTCGCTTTGAGGCGGCCACAGATATGGAGGTTAAAGAGGCATTGAGACTGACTATGCGCACCGAGGGCTTGATACCGGCACTTGAGAGTACCCATGCCTTTGTGACTGCGCTTAAAGAGGCGCCGAGCATGGGTAAGGACGAGATAATTCTGATCAATCAATCGGGCCGCGGCGATAAGGATATTTTTACTATTGCCGATGCGTTGGACGACGCTAAGTGGAAGTCCTTTATTGGCGGCAAAGCCGACCAGTACCGAGGGGAGGAAAGCTAATGGGTCTAGAATCCTATATTGCCGAGCGCAAACAGAAGAAAGACTTGCTGGTGATGGCGCATGTTGTCTGTGGTTATCCCTCCTTTGAGGACAATCTGCAAGAATTGGAAATTATGGCTGAGGCCGGTGTGGATTTGGTCGAACTGCAGTTTCCGTTCTCAGAGCCCAGTGCAGATGGACCTCTGTTTGTTAGAGCCAATGAAGAGTCTCTTAAGTCTGGCACCAGCGTGGATCAATGTTTTGAGTTTATGGCCAAAGTCAGTGCGCGCTTCCCCTTTAAACTGTTGATGATGGGTTACTACAACACAGTATTTAAAATGGGCGAGGCGCGGTTTATTGAGCGCCTTGTACAGGCTGGGGGTGTGGGCTATATATTGCCGGACCTACCAGTGGAGGAAGCTGGCAATTTGTACGCCCTGTCTGAACAGGCTGCTGTGGAGCCGATTATTCTGATGACGCCTACCAGTAGTCATAAGCGTCTGGCTCAGTTGGGTGCCGCCAGCCGCGGTATGGTGTATGTGGTTGCCCGCAAGGGAGTTACTGGCTCTAAGACGGATATGGGTGATGATGTGGTAGCTTTGATTGAACGCTGCCGCCAGCATACAGATGTTCCTGTGGGAGTTGGGTTTGGAGTTAGTAGTAAGCGCGATATGGATTTCTTGCGCGGTCATGCGGATCTGGCGATTGTGGGTACTGCGGCGCTTAAGACTTGGGAACAATCCGGTGCCGATGGGTTGCGAACGTTTTTTGCCGAGCTTCTCGCCTAATCGGAACTTTGCTGTTTTGCGGTTTCGTAGCGCCAGTCATTAATCACTAGAGATCTTATGCTCTGCAGTTTGGGAATAGCGCCTGGGGTTGCACTTGCAAAGCATATAAGATGCGCGCCTACTTTGGAGGTGATGGGGTTGCTCCAACAGGGTAGGGCATGCGCTTGGTTGCCGCTCACCAAGCTTAATAATTTGTTGCTGTAGCCCTGACCATAGAGTTTATCTAGTTGCAGAGAGGAGAGATGAAGTGGCTCCTCTGCGTAGCCTTGTAGACTATTGGGGTCGGCAGTCATTTTGTCTAGGATCTTTTTGGCCTCGCTAACGGCTTGGCCGCCAAATTTTGTTGTGGGAAATAAGAGCTGTTTAAAACTAAATAGGGAGATTTCGCGATATTCTTCTTGATGCAGTTTAAAAAACGCTCTTAGCTCCGCTTGCGTAGGGTCTCTCAATAGGGTGATATTTCTGGTCAGTCCAGAGAGTTTTGCCTGCATAGCCTGTTGATCTACTATCTGTTCTATATCTGCGCCTATTTGCCGATCTACCTGCGCCTGTTTGCCGTACAGTCGCTTGTCGATACGCTGTTCTAGTTTGCCGATGTTCGGCAGTGCTCTATACTCGGAATCCCAGTCTTGATCTGAATGCTGGACTCCACTAAGCCACCAGTAGGCGCCCGCCGCCAATATTGCTATTGATAGTATAAAAAGTGACAGTATCAAAAATGCTTGTGAACTGAGTTTTTTCATTGTGAGGTCATTGTTTAAAGATTTTGATCCACTGTCCAACTTTGGGTTCTCCAGCCGGGTAAAAGCCGTTGATAAGGCGCAGATTGTCCCTATCCTCTGTGCTGAGTTTGAGTTTCTTTGCAAGAGACTCAAAAGTTGTTGTCTTATCAGCCTGAATATAATGCACCCTTTTAGGTCTTTGACCAGCAATTTCGCGATTTGAAATAGGTCTAAATGTTTGTATAGATATCACAAATAGTTTATCCAAGTTGGAAAATTCGCTTCGATCCCCGACCTCGCCCACCAATAGGTAGGCGTTCATTTTATAATAGATAACGGCAATCCGGGTATGGGTTTTACCACTGTCGCCAGATAGTATGCCAGTGAACCCTTTTAAACCGGCTGGATTAATAACTTGGCCATTTTGTAGCTGTGACACCCCGAGGTGGTTGTAGAGATATTTTTCTGGGCCTTGAGCCGTTCGAGGCATGACTTGATCTATTGCTAACTAGAAGAGTGGCGAATTAAACCGAATCCTTGGTGTAACAGTTAATCCTTAGAGGTCCCTAAGCTAAAAAGCTAGCATATTTCTATTCTGTGGTTGCGATCACATCACATCTATTACCGCCGACTGCTAAAATTGGCGTTCAGCTCAGCCAGTCTACAAGGTTGCTGGTATGATGGAAGATAAGCATTTTATATACTGGGAATTACTTAAGCGGGTTGAAATAAATGCACAACCGCTCAAAATCCCCGCTCCGCTATGGGGCTAGATACGCAGCTGCCGATATAGACCGATTTATCCAAAGCAATTAACCTAGGACGGACATAGAGCATCTTATGGAAATTACATCCTTTAATCCCCCGCGGCGAATACTCATGGGCCCAGGGCCCTCCGATGTGAGTGAGCGGGTCCTAAAAGCAATGAGTAGGCCCACCATAGGGCATCTGGATCCAGAGTTTGTGGGCATGATGGATGAACTCAAATTGCTTCTACAATATGCCTTTCAAACTCAGAATGCCCTGACCTTTGCCGTTTCAGCCCCCGGATCAGCGGGTATGGAATGTTGTTTTGTCAATCTAGTCGAGCCCGGGGACACAGTGATTATCTGCCAAAATGGGCTGTTCGGCGGTCGTATGAAAGAAAATGTTGAGCGCTGTGGTGGTATTGCGGTGATGGTTCAAGATAATTGGGGTAGGGCGGTTGACCCAGAGAAATTAGAGCAGGCGTTGGTGGCGCACCCAGATGCCTGTCTGGTCGCGTTCGTCCATGCGGAAACCTCCACGGGAGCGCAGTCAGATGCTAAAACCCTTGTGCAGTTGGCTCATCAATACGACTGTCTGTGCATAGTCGATGCGGTGACCAGTCTGGCCGGTACGCCCCTCAAAGTCGATGACTGGGGTATTGATGCAATTTACTCCGGGTCACAGAAATGCCTATCAGCTCCCCCTGGCTTATCTCCGGTAAGCTTCAATAACAGGGCAGCGCAAAAGATACGCAATCGATCCAGCAAAGTGCAGAGCTGGTTTCTCGATTTAAATCTGGTTATGGGTTACTGGGGCGGTGATGGCAAGCGCGCCTATCATCATACGGCACCAGTTAACGGGCTCTATGGCTTGCACGAATCACTGCTGATGGTTAAGGAAGAGGGGCTAGAGAACGCCTGGGCTCGCCATTATCGCAATCATCTACTACTGCGCGATGGTTTGGAATCCATGGGCATTCATTTTGTGGTGGCAGAAACAGATAGATTACCGCAGTTAAACGCAGTAAGCATCCCCGACTCTGTGGATGACGCAGCGTTGAGAGCTACATTGCTCAATGAGTACAATCTTGAGATCGGTGCCGGATTGGGTGAATTGGCAGGTAAAGTCTGGCGTATCGGTTTAATGGGCCATGCCAGCAATCAACGCAATATTGATTTTTGTTTAAAGGCTTTGAGGGCCACCCTCTAGCCTGAATATTTTATAAATTGCGTGAATTTTCGGGCTAACGCTCCGTTGGCTGAGCGTTGCTTGAATTATTTCGTTTAAGCAATAGGGACTCTAGGTTATTGTCGGAGAGTTTGGCTCTTGCTGAAGCGCTCTTTGAGTCACTGTCAAAAGGCCCCACCAGCACCCTGTACCAAGTATCGCCAGAGGAAGTTTCAAAGGGCTCCACAAATGCTTCGAGGTTCAGCAATAGCAATTGCACTCTCAAGCTCTCAGCATCCGGCTTATTTTTAAAAGAACCGACCTGTAAAAGGTAGGCAA
>JANXGQ010000028.1 GCA_024959305.1 Porticoccaceae bacterium
CTGTCTTCTTTATTTATGCGAGAAAATGCTCGATATGACCATTGATGTCTATGGACGACTTATGCTCGATTTAGCTACAACTCAGCTGCTGGATCAGGAGCGTCAATTACTGCGCAACCCTCAGGTTGGCGGGGTCATTTTGTTCGCTCGCAATATCCAATCCAGAGAGCAGGTTACGTCGCTAGTGGCCGAGATTCGCGCTGTAGCCGGCCCTATACTGATTGCTGTAGATCAGGAGGGCGGCCGCGTACAGCGGTTTAGAGAGGGCTTTACTCGGTTGCCTGCGCTGCAACAGCTGGGTGATTTGGTATTGGCGGATGCTGATTCAGGGCTGGCACTGGCAACCGATGTGGGTTGGTTAATGGCCTCGGAAGTTATTGCCTGTGGTTTGGATATCAGCTTTGCTCCAGTGCTAGATGTGGATAGACAGACCAGCAGCATTATTGGCGACCGTGCATTTTCCGATCAACCGAGACTGGTGGTCAGTGTGGCTCAGGCTTTTATTCGGGGTATGCGCGAGGCGGGAATGGCCGCCACAGGCAAGCACTTTCCAGGCCATGGCGGCGTGGTGGCCGACAGTCATCTCGAAGCGCCGATGGATTGTAGAATCCTATCTGAATTAGAGCAGCGAGATATCATGCCTTTTGCACAGCTGTCTAAAGAGCTGGGTGGCATTATGCCGGCCCATATAACCTTCCCCGCAGTCGATGCCTATTCAGTGGGTTTCTCCAAATTTTGGTTGCAGCAAATACTGCGAGATCAAATTGGTTTTGAAGGGGTTATTTTTAGCGATGATCTCACCATGAAGGGGGCTGATGTCGCAGGTGGCTTTGAAGATAAGGCGAAGCTGGCTCTAGAGGCTGGATGCGATATGATATTAGTCTGTAATTGCCCGCAGGGAGCGCAGCAGGTTTTAGCCCTTATGGAGCGATTAGAGGTGAAAGGTTGTAAAAAAATTGCCACAATGAGAGCTCGGCAAACAACCAGTTGGGATAAATTGACTGGACAGGCTCGCTACCAGCAAACAAGAAAAACACTTCAGCATCTGACTGATACAGGGTACTAAGATGAATGCGATAGAGACATGGCTAATTAATTTGACCAGCAAGCCCTATATATGGATAGGCGAGCTATTTTTGATCATTTTTACAGTGCTTATTTTGGGTTATATGCTCAATAAACTGATCAATCGTCTCGAGGCTCGGGCCGCAAAGTCGCCCACGGTATGGGATGATGCGCTACTTGAAGCCTGCCGAGTGCCAGCCATCTGGTTGATTTGGATCTTAGGCATTAATTTTGCGCTGAGCATTACGGCTCAGCGTATTGGGTCGCCCCTTCAAGATTTTATAGAACCGGTTAATCGCTTGGCGTTTATTGTGCTTGGCACATTGTTTATCAATGGTTTTATCAAGCGTGCTGAACGCAACCTATTGGATCCGGTGTATATGGAAAAACCCATGGATCCTACCACGGTCAGCGCGGTTGCAAAGCTATTCCGCGCCGCGGTCATTATTACAGCGACCTTAGTGGCAATGCAGCTGTTCGGTTACAGCGTTTCAGGGCTGCTGGCCTTCGGTGGTATTGGTGGTATCGCTATAGGTTTTGCGGCCAAAGATCTACTGGCCAATTTCTTTGGTGGCTTGATGATCTATCTGGATCGACCCTTTTCGGTGGGGGACTGGGTACGCTCTCCAGATAAAGAAATCGAAGGTACAGTTGAAGATGTTGGTTGGCGTTTAACCAGAATAAGAACCTTTGACAAGCGGCCGCTGTATATCCCCAATGCCGTATTTGCCAATATCTCAGTGGAAAACCCCTCGCGTATGACCAATAGAAGAATCTATGAGACGCTGGGAATTCGTTACCATGATATCGCCTGTATGAAACCCATAGTAGATCAGGTAATTACTATGTTGCGAGAGCATAAAGATATTGATGCGGATCAGACATTGATTGTAAATTTCGATAAATTCGCGCCCAGTTCACTAGACTTCTTTGTCTACACCTATACCAAAACAACGGATTGGGTAGAATTTCATCAGGTTAAACAGGATGTACTACTCAAAGTGGCGGATATTATTGAAGCCAATAAGGCTGAAATCGCATTTCCCACATCGACCCTGCATATTGAGCCGCCGGGGCTAGAGTCAGGCGCAAAGCCGAGCTAATAAACGGATATTATTGCGAATGTTCCCACCCCGTCATTGAATCAATGGGTTCAGAGTTGTTTGGTTTTTACTGGGTCTTCAATAAAATCGGCGGCGACTTCGGGTTGCATCGGGCGGTTAAGGGGTTCGGGGGTATAGCTCTTAACGGTCACCAAAGCGCCCATTTCAGGATGATCTATATAGTATATTTCGCCTTCTTGAAGGCGTTGAGACCGATCAAACGGCCATACTTCGTCAATTGGGTATGCAATATCAGTCAGCTGATCGGCGGTCTGCCTATCTTGAGCATCCGCTAATAGCGAACCCAGATTATAAAAAGCTGTTACGTCAAACAGATCCGCATCCTTAGTTGCCGCCGTCTGTTCGGGGTTCATTCTGGCGAGCCCTGCCGAAAAGCTTAGGGCCCTTAGCATCAGTTCTTTAAAAGGGCTGATTGGTTTTTCTGGGATCTCAGGTAACTCAAGCACATTGGTTTCGTTATCGGCAAATTTTAGCCGCCAAAGATTGCTTTCAAAGTGCAGGAATCTGGATTTATAGAAGCGTATTGTGCCCTCAATTTGATAGCGGCCTGTTTCGGTGGAGCCCGCTTTTACGATAACCCAAGGGCTCTGCTCGCTGTGATCGATTTGAAAGCGCCAGGCCTGGTGGAACAGTACATTGTAATGGCGTCTATCAAGGGCCAAGGCGCTGTGGTTGAGATCGCGCAACTCAGGCTCTAGTTGCTGGAAGGGCTGTTCGTACTCTGGCACAAAGATATCGGCGCTGCTTTCTTCAATGCTGCCTTCTTCGACACTGCCTTCTTCGATGCTGTCGATTGCTGTGTCTGCAACTTCCGCGCTGGTTACTTCGGGGTGATTTTGATATTTATAGGGGATAGATGCTTCTGGAACTGGGGTATTGTCGATTGGCGAATAGTTGGAAATTGACGAGTTTAAAACTATAGGTAATCGTATTACAGCCGCTGTCTCGGTGGGGTCGCTTAGCTCGAGCCAGTTTTCGGGGAATTGCAGTTGATAGTTTTGCGGTGCCGCCTCTGCGCCGCTATTGCCCTGCTGAGTAAATAGCACCACTTCGACCTGATACCAATTTTCTGGTGGTTGCAGGGAGTCTTGCCGATCTGGCTTATCAGCTGGTGCTGAGAGGGATTGCAAAGATAGCAGAGCCAGAGCAGCTGGCAAGTATCGGCGCGGCGCGGCTATGTTGCTGTAAAGTTTCATCCACTATCCCTATCAATAGTCTTATCAATAGTCTCGATTAGAGACTCTAAGATAGCATACACTGATGAGAATCTCAGTTCAGCGCTTTCCATATTAATGGTAAAGCTCAGTTGATCGTTGTTTAGCAAGCGAAAGCGATGTGGATTCTCTTGAACCAATTTGATTATGGTCATAGGTTCAACCTGAGTGTTACTGGAAAACTGTAGTCTGCCATCTGTGGGGCCAGCTTCGATTTTTTTAAGGCCTAGTTTTTCTCCCATCTGCCGTAATTCTGCCAGCTGAAACAGGGCTTTTAGGGGTTCAGGTAGTAGACCAAAACGATCGATCATCTCCACTTGAAGCTCATGCAGTTGCTGTTTGTCCTGACAGTTTGATAGCCTTTTATAGAGAGTCAGGCGCGTATTGATATCGGGAAGATAAGCCTCTGGTATCAAGGCGGTAAGGTGCAGATTGACTTCAATTCCCTGATCCAATGTGCTGCTTGGGCTGTCGCCGTTGCGTATGGCCTCTACCGCTCGGTCCAGCAGATCTAAATAGAGGGTAAAGCCAATAGTCTGTATATGCCCACTCTGTTCTTCACCGAGCAGCTCGCCAGCGCCGCGAATTTCAAGATCGTTGGTTGCCAGCGTAAATCCAGAGCCCAGATGCTCAGCGGCCGCTATGGCCTCTAATCTTTTTGTTGCGTCTACCGGCAGTTTTTGCTGCGCTGGCGTTAGCAGGTAGGCGTAGGCCTGATGGTGGGATCTGCCCACTCGCCCGCGCAGCTGGTGGAGTTGAGCCAGCCCAAATTTGTGTGCACGCTCGATTAAAATAGTGTTGGCGCTGGGGATATCAATGCCCGTTTCAATAATGGTTGTGCAGACCAAAACGTTAAACCGTTGGTGATAGAAATTTGACATTACCTGTTCCAACTGTCGCTCGCGCATCTGCCCATGGGCAATATTTATGCGCGCCTCGGGAACCAGTTCGGCAAGTTCATCGGCGGCACGCTGGATACTTTTGACATCATTGTGTAGGTAATAAACCTGTCCGCCGCGCAGTATTTCCCTTAAAACAGCTTCTCTGGTGACTCTGGATTCCTGTTTGCGGATAAATGTCTTTACAGAGAGTCGCTTGGCTGGCGGAGTTGCAATAATCGATAAATCTCTAATGCTGTGCATCGACATATTCAGTGTTCGAGGTATAGGGGTAGCGGTCATGGTAAGCATATCGACGGAGCTTCTCAGGGCTTTGACCTGCTCTTTTTGTCTGACCCCGAAACGATGTTCTTCATCGATAATCATTAGGCCCAGTCGACTGAAGTTGATGTCGGCGTGCAGCAGTTTATGGGTGCTGATCAGAATATCTATCTTTCCCGACCCCATCTCGGCAATCACTTGCTGTTGCTCTTTGGCAGTGCGAAAGCGCGATAACTCCTCGACGCGCACTGGCCAGTTGGCAAAACGATCGCGAAAATTTTGCAGATGTTGGTGCGCCAGCAGGGTGGTGGGCACCAAAATTACAACCTGTTTATTGCTGGAAACCACAGTAAATGAAGCGCGCATAGCCACTTCAGTTTTGCCGAAGCCAACATCGCCACATACCAGCCTGTCCATGGGTTGAGGGGCCAGTAGATCGCGGCGCACCGCTTCAATGGCGGTCTGTTGATCCGCGGTCTCTTCGAAGGGAAATTCGCTGCAAAATTTGCGATATTCCTCTGCGTTATCAGTGCAGGAAAAGCCCTTGCGGGAGGCGCGGCGAGAATAGATGTCGAGAAGCTCTGCGGCTGTATCTCGCACCTGTTGCGCCGCCTTCTGTTTGGCTTTATCCCATTTGTCAGAGCCGAGGCGATGCAATGGCGCTATCACCTGATCGCCGCCGCCAAAGCGACTGATAAGATGTAGTGACGACACCGGCACATAGAGCTTGGCATCACCTGCGTAGCTCAGGGTTAAAAATTCCTGCTGTGAGGCATCTACAGTCAGCGTGATCAATCCACAATAGCGTCCGACACCGTGTTCAATATGCACCACCGGCGCACCCATTTTGAGTTCGGCCAAGCTTTTAAAGATATAATCTGGGGATTCTGAGACTTCTGAACGCCGCCGCCGCTGCATAACCTGTTGGCCAAAAAGCTCCCCCTCAGTAATCAGGCAAAGATTTTTTTCGGCATAGTAGAAGCCCTGATCTATGGGATAAACGGTAATCCCCAAGGGTTGCTCGGAATTGATAAATTGTTGCCATGATTCAAATGCACAGGGTTTAAAATCACCCTCTTTTAAAAGCTCTGATAAGACTTCTCGGCGACCGGCAGACTCAGCGCAAAACAATAATCGGGTTGTGGCTGGAATACCTTTGACAAAGGCCTGTAATTTTTCCAATGGATTGCTTAGTTTGGCATTGATGCCAATATCTGGAATGCGGGTGATAGGCCGATTTTGGTTTTCATGCGCCTCTTTTACAGCGTCTTTGCCAACTAGGGTAATAGTCAGTTTTTTAAGTTGCGAAAACAGGACTTCAACAGGCACAAATATTTCTTTAGGGGGCAGCAGGGGGCGCTGCGGATCCACGCCATGCTCCTCGTAGCGCCCGTTGATATCTTGCCAAAAATCCCTTGCCGCAGAATCTAGACCAGAGCGACTGAAAACTTGGATCTGTTCGGGCAAATAGTCAAATAATGTCGCAGTTTGCTCAAAGAATAGGCTGAGGTAGTATTCTATACCCTGTGGGGCTATGCCCTGTTTTACATCCCGATAGATCGGGCATTGGGTTGGCTGCTGGTCGAAGTGGTCATGCCAATTATTAAGAAAGCGATTAATGCCTTCTTTATCGAGAGGAAATTCTCTGGCTGGAAGAAGCTGCAACTGTTCTACATTATTCAATGTGCGCTGGGTTTCCGGGTCAAAGATTCGCAGCGATTCAATATCATCATCTAGAAGATCGACTCGGAAGGGCGCTTTTTCACCCATGGGGAAAATATCAATGATGGATCCCCGAAACGCGTATTCGCCATGCTCGTAAACGGTCTCAACGCGCTGATAGCCGGCCCGAATTAGTTGCTGATGAAGTTGCTCCCTATCTAAGCTTTCGCCAATTTTATAGTTAAAAAGACGCGATGCCACAAAGTCTGTGGGGGCCAGCCGATGCATTAGGGTGGGCAGTGGTACGATCAATACAGCCTGCTGTGTTTTCGGCAGATTGGCCAGTATTTGTAGGCGGTCGGAGATAATATCCTGATGCGGTGAGAAAATATCGTAAGGCAGTGTTTCCCAATCGGGAAATACCAGTGTGGACAGTTGGCTATCCACCAAAAAGAAACTAATCGCCCTGCGCAGCGCTGCGGCTTTGCGGGCTGTTTCGGCGATAACCAGAGTGATGCCCTTAAACTCGACGGCGCTTTCAGCTATGGCCAGCGCCTGACCGGCGCTACAGAGTTGCCCCCAAAAAATTTTCCTGCCAGATGTCGGAGCTGAGGTTTGTTGAACTAAACTCATAGTTGTTTCTATTCTGTCTCAGTCATTTAAGAGAAATTATTGGTAGAACGATTTTGCGGTGCATTTTACTCTGCTCACTCGAATTTTTCCCTGTATTTTTGTAAAGCTATTAATGATAGAAATAATGCCAATTATTCATTTGTATTTATAATTTTTCGAAACTGTTTAATAATAGGGCTTCAGTTCCCACTAAAAGGATTTATAAAGTGAGCGATAAACCACGTCCATCACCCGCAGATTTTTTCTTAGATTGGAAGCAGCGAGAGGCATTGATAGAGGGGATGATCCCCCTAATTGGCAAGCTGTACCGAGAGGCCAATGTATCCACCTATATGTATGGGGAAAATATGGTCAATAAATCGGTAACTGACCTTATGAAAGCCCATCGATTTGTGCGTCAGGTTGAGCAAAATGAACTTTCAGAGTTTGATACATCGCCTATGCTACAGGCAATCAGTAAGTTGCAATTAGGGCCGGCGCATCTAGATATTGGCAAGATGGTGGTTAGGTATCAGGAGCAGGGCAATGGGCGCTCAATTGACGAATTTGTCAGCGCAGAGTTGGCGGATATCGTCGGCTCAGATACTAAACCGCTACCGCAACCTCAGGATGTTGTGCTGTACGGTTTTGGGCGCATAGGTCGGCTAATTGCAAGGATTCTGATTGCCAAGACTGGCGGCGGGGATCTGTTGCGTCTGCGCGCGATCGTAGTTCGCAAAAGCACAATTAGCAATGATTTAGAAAAGCGTGCGGCACTGCTGCGGCGGGATTCAGTACACGGGTCCTTTAAGGGAACCATTCGTGTCTTGAAAGATGACGATATACTGGTGGTGAATGGCAACCCGATTAAGATTATCTACGCCAACGGACCCGAAGAGATAGATTACAGGGACTACGATATCAACAATGCGCTTATTGTCGACAATACCGGTGTGTGGAAGGATAGGGAAGTTCTTAGCTGTCATCTGCGTCCCGGGGCATCCAAGGTTTTGCTGACAGCGCCGGCAGGTGATGATATCCCCAATATAGTCTACGGGGTCAATGACGATCAGATTACTGATGATCGGCAAATTATTTCCGCCGCCTCCTGTACCACCAATGCCATAGTGCCGATTTTGAAATCTGTATCGGACGAATTCGGGATAAATTGTGGCCATGTAGAAACTGTGCATGCCTATACCAACGATCAAAATCTGATTGATAATTATCATAAGGGCGATCGCCGCGGTCGCAGTGCACCGCTGAATATGGTGTTGACCTCTACCGGGGCGGCCAAGGCGGTAGTCAAAGTTATTCCAGAACTAAAAGGCAAGTTAACGGGCAATGCTATTCGAGTTCCGACGCCCAATGTCTCCATGGCGATTCTCAATCTGCAACTGGGTCGGGAGACGTCGGTGCAAGAGATCAATGAATTTTTGCGCCAAAAAGCCCTGCATAGTAGTTTGCAACAGCAGATTGGTTATACAGTTTCCTCAGAGGCGGTATCCACGGATTTTGTCGGCTCTAGGCAGGCCTGTGTAATGGACTCTAGGGCGACTATTGTCGAAGGAAATAGCTGTGTGCTGTATTGTTGGTACGACAATGAATTTGGTTATAGTTGCCAAGTTGTTCGCTGTCTTGAAAAGTTTGCCGGCGTTGTTTGGCGGAGTTATCCTTTAGAGGTCCAGTAGTAAAGTAGCAATAAAGTAGTCAATAAATTTAATAAGAACGCTTTGCAGGCATAAAGGTTTTGTTGTTGTGATAGAGTGCAAAATTATTTGTGCGGTGGTCTCACTATGTTAATTGAGCAAATTTGGACTGATAACCCCTGGCGAAATTTTAACTATTTGGTCGCCTGTCCAGAGAGTCTTGAGGCTTTGCTAATAGATCCCTCAGACGCTCAGCTATGCCTGCGGGTGGCCGGTGATCGCGGCTGGCATATCAAGCAAATACTGAACACGCACGAGCATTATGATCATATCGAAGGTAATAGGGCAGTGGTGGCGGCCACTGGCGCAAGGATATTGGCGCACTATAAGGCTACGGATAAGATTGCTGGGGTGGAGATTCCTTTAAAAGCTGGCGCAGTGGTGAGAGTTGGCAGCTCTGTAGAGCTACAGGCCATGGATACTCCCGGACATACCATGAGCCATATTTGCCTGCTGTCAAAAACAGCTGCGCCAGTTCTTTTTAGCGGTGATACATTATTTAATGCAGGTGTTGGCAATTGCCGGAATGGCGGCCATCCGGATTATTTATACAGGACTTTTTCAGAACAGTTAGATGCTCTGCCAGATTCAACCTTGGTATACCCGGGGCACGATTATATAGTCAATAATCTGCGCTTTACATTGGATCGGGAACCCGGAAATCAACGGGCGGCAGAGCTGCTTGATCAGGTGCAGTCTCAGGATGCTAATCATTCCCTAGTCACCAGCATTGGACTTGAAAAAGAGATCAATTGTTTTTTCAGGTTGGATAATCCTGAAATAATTGAAAACCTGCGCCTATCCAGCGCTGATTTTCCGACTAATCCTGACCCTAAAGCAGTTTTTTTGGCACTTCGCGAACTGCGCAATACTTGGTAAGTATCTTTTTTTGCGGGCCAATTTGAACGCAGAGAGTCTTTAGCTCAAAAAAGCCTCCTCAGACGGCTTATTTTTGCATTGAAGCTGGCATCAAAACCCTAAGAATATTATACTCCCGCGCAAATTTCGTCGACCTAACGCAGCTTGTAAAAAAGATCAACTATGGATCAACTATGGTTCAGCTATGGGTCGAAATTTATATATAAATATATGGCTTGAGTGCAGGAAATAATAGGTACTTAAGTCAGCTTTTAAATTCGTCGATGGTAATTTCTATGATTAAAGTTAGTCGCGGACTGGACCTGCCAATATATGGGGCACCGCAACAGGTGATTCACGATGGCCCCAAAACCAGTCAGGTTGCAGTTGTTGGCTGTGATTTTCAGGGGATGAAGCCGACTATGGCCGTGCGCGTTGGAGATAGCGTGAGTCTGGGCCAAGTGCTGTTTACCGATAAAAAAAATCAGGCTGTGAAATTTACAGCGCCGGCATCTGGAACCGTGGTGGCTATTAATCGTGGCGAGCGCAGGGTTTTTCAGTCGCTAGTGATTGATGTGGAAGGCGATGCTGTGGAGTCCTTCCCCATATACAGCTCCGAAGCGCTATCCGGACTAGGTCGGGACCAAGTTATTGAAAACCTAGTTAATTCAGGCCAGTGGGTTGCATTGCGAACGCGACCCTATTCAAAGGTTCCGAGCATTGACTCCGCGCCAGCCTCAATCTTTGTCACTGCTATGGATACTAATCCGCTGGCGGCAGATCCAGAAGTTATTATCGCCGAGCGCACAGCGGACTTTATTGACGGACTTAAGGTTCTTTCTAAATTGACGGAAGGATCTGTGCATCTCTGTGTGGGGTCCGATAGCGCTATTGACGCCAGTGCGCTGGATAGGGTTTGTACGCACAATTTTTCCGGCCCACATCCAGCTGGGTTGCCGGGCACCCATATTCACTATATAGATCCAGTTAGTGCCGATAAGACAGTCTGGTCAATTGGTTATCAGGATGTGATTGCCATAGGTGCGCTTTTTACCACTGGGCAGCTTGATAATCGCCGTGTTGTTGCTCTGGGTGGACCTCAGGTTAATGAGCCGCGTCTGCTGCGCACGCAACTGGGTGCAAACCTTAACCAATTGGTGATAGGGGAGCTGGTTAACGATGAAAATAGGCTGATATCTGGATCTGTATTATCTGGTCGAAAAGCGGCAGGAGAATTCGCTTTTCTAGGTAGGTATCACAATCAGGTCTCAGTGATTCAGGAGGGGCGCGAGCGTGAATTTCTGCATTACTTGCGAGCCGGAATCAACAAGCATTCTGCGCTGCCAATTTTTGCATCTAGTTTGATAAAAAAGCTGTTTAACATGACCTCCAGTACCAATGGCAGTGAGCGCGCAATGGTTCCCTTGGGCGGTTATGAGGATGTTACAGCACTGGATATATTACCTATTCAGTTGCTTAGGTCACTAATTGTCGGTGACACTGAAATGGCTCAAAAACTGGGTTGTTTAGAGTTGGACGAAGAGGATGTAGGTCTGTATACCTATGTCTGCGTGGGCAAGTATGAATACGGCTCTATTCTTCGTGACAATCTCACTAGAATTGAGAAGGAGGGTTGATCCAAGCATGCGTAAATTCCTAGATAAACTGGAGCCACATTTTAAAAAAGGTGGTAGGTGGGAGAGCTGGTACGCTCTTTTTGAAGCTGTGGATACTGGTCTTTTCAAGCCGTCGGATGTTACCAAAAATAGCTCTCATGTTAGAGACGGTATTGATCTCAAGCGAGTGATGATAACGGTTTGGCTGGCTACCTTCCCAACCATGCTCTTTGGTATGTGGAATATCGGCTTTCAAGCCAACAGCATTATGGCAGAGATGGGTATGCTCAGTCAGGAGGGGCTGCGCGGTCTCTTTATTGGTGCCCTTGCTGGTTATGATGCCAGCAGTGTTTGGGATAATGCCATCCACGGCGCTGCGTACTTTTTACCTATCTATATAACCACCTTTATTGTCGGTGGCTTTTGGGAAGTATTATTTGCCAGCGTGCGCGGCCATGAGGTCAATGAAGGCTTTTTTGTTACCTCGATCTTATTTGCCCTCTGTTGCCCACCAGATTTGCCTCTGTGGATGGTAGCTGTGGGTATTAGTTTTGGTATTGTGATTGGTAAAGAAGTATTTGGTGGTACCGGCAAGAACTTCCTTAACCCAGCATTAACCGGCAGAGCCTTTTTATATTTTGCCTATCCTGCCTATATGAGCGGTGACGCCGTTTGGACTGCCGTTGATGGGTACACAGGTGCAACCATGCTATCTATTGCCGCCACTGATGGTATTGCGGCTCTTGAGCAAACCGCCTCTTGGATGGATTCCTTTATTGGAACTATTCATGGTTCAATCGGCGAAACCTCCACGCTGGCTATTTTAATGGGCGCGGTTTTATTGCTGGCCATGCGTATTGCCTCCTGGCGTATTATCCTTGGTGTGCTGGTGGGATCTGCTGTTGTGGCAACATTATTTAATAATATTGAGTCCGCTAACCCCATGTTTGCGCTGCCATTTTACTGGCATTGGGTGATGGGTGGGTTTGCGTTCGGGGCAATCTTTATGGCCACCGACCCAGTGTCTGCCGCTATGACCAATACGGGTAAGTTTTTGTTCGGTGTGCTGATCGGCATTATGGTGATCCTAATACGGGTTGTGAATCCGGCCTTCCCAGAGGGTATGATGTTGGCAATTTTGTTCGCCAATCTATTTGCGCCGCTTATCGATCATTTTGTGGTTCAGGCAAATATTAAGAGGAGGCTGGCCCGTGGCTAATGAATCTATTGGTAAGACCTTTGCGGTGGCACTGGTACTGTGCATTGTCTGTGC
>JANXGQ010000004.1 GCA_024959305.1 Porticoccaceae bacterium
GCGTTCAAACAGTGCTTTGATCTGCTGTTGCTGGGTTGCTGATAGCTGCTGAGTCAGTAACGAGCGATCCGCCTGTGGCGGCAAGTCGAGAACAGAGGACAGCAGATAAACCGCCTCGTCCCAAGCATTGTCTGTACCATGGCCAAAATACAGGTTATTGCGCTCGAACAAAGCCTGTCCGTATTCGAGCATACTGGCAATGGTCTGGGTCTGGATTGACAATCTGGCCTCTCTTAAATCAGCTACACAAGAGACTATTTTAACCTCCAAACTGGCAATGGTCTGTACTTTGTTAGAAAATAGCAGTGCTAATAGGTTCACAAGGAAAACGGATGAAAAACCAATATCTTAAAATCATCGAAAGCACTGGAGAAGATACTGCGCGCCCCGGCTTGCGAGATACCCCCGAGCGGGCGGCCAAAGCCTTTGCTTTTCTGACCAGCGGCTATCAAATGAATTTGGACGAGGTGGTCAATGATGCCCTATTCCCCTCTGATTCGGAGGAGATGGTGATTGTTAAAGATATAGAGCTATTCTCCCTCTGCGAACATCATTTGCTGCCATTTATTGGCAAATGCCACGTCGCCTACATTCCCAACGGCAAGGTACTGGGATTGTCCAAGATTGCCCGTGTCGTGGATATGTATGCCCGTCGACTACAGATTCAAGAGGCATTGGCCCAGCAAATTGCCTCGACCATTCAAGAGGTTACCAATGCACAGGGTGTAGGGGTTATTGTTGAAGCCAAACATATGTGCATGATGATGCGCGGTGTTGAGAAGCAAAACTCCTCGATGAAGACATCTGCAATGCTGGGAACCTTTCGCTCTCATCAAGCGACCAGAACCGAGTTTCTAACCTTGCTGAGAGATCAATAAGCTAGCAATATAACTAGCCGATTATTTTCAACACCAGGTAGGGAACTAAATTTAGCATCAATACAGCAACTTCATATTGGACTAAAAATCTAAAAAACAAATGGCTAACTTGACTGCTATCTAAGTCGAGAAGCCCTGCGTAAAAGTTGAAAACTTTGGTCTTAAAAAACACGACAACCAAAGTAGTGACAGCAAGAATCACCAAGTTAATTAGCGTACACCAACCCAAAAAGTGGGTAATATCAGCAACCGTTAAGCTTGATAAACTCATGACTAAGCCTCCTTATAATTGAAAATTAAGCCTAGTTAACTATAGCAGAAAAAATTGCTGCGCCTTCTCCGCCACCTGCTGTGCCTGATCCTCCAAGTGCAGATGGTGGGAGCCCTGCATAGATACCACCTCAATATGCGGCACCCATTCCATGACCTCTGGTTGCCCATGGTACTCAGAGAACAGGCTATTTTCAGCCTGAATCAACAGCATCGGCGAGCTGATAGAGGTCAAAAAGCTTTGATACTGCTCTTTGCTAAACTTAATCGTCGATGCCGCTTTCAGTCGCTGGTCATTGTGCCAGTAGAACTTACCCTCTGATTCCACTACCCCGCGCTCAGCCAAGATAGCCGCCGCCTCTGGCTGCAATGGAACAAAACCATTAATTCTCGCCTGTACTGCATCCTCGTATCTGGCAAAGGCAGATGGCGACAGTGCGCCAAATCGCCTGTTGTCAGAAATGGCTTTGGCAATTTGCGCAGCCGCATCCTGAGGCTTGTTAGGTACTGGAAAATAGCCATCTATCAGCATACTACGGGTCACCCGCTCGGGAAAGGTGGCAGCTACCAATGCAGCTATAATCGCCCCCCGAGAGTGCCCCAGTAATCCACAGCGATCCCAATCCATTTGCTCAGCTACCGCAACCACATCAGCTATATCCTGCCAGATATCATAGCCAGAATCTGCAGAGCGGAATCCACTGCGACTATGGCCAGCCGAGTCGAGGGCAATAACATGCAGGCCCTGCAAAAAAGGCAACATACGATCAAAGCTATTGGCGTTATCCAGCCAGCCATGCAGCGCTATGACCGGTACGTCACCCGCTTGCCCCCATTCCTTGGCGGCCAGTTGAATACCGTTATTTGCAAATGTTCGTTCCTGTACAAATTCAATCGGCATAATGTATCCAATCCACAGTGGCTAGCCCTCGCAAGGGATATTCCATTGATAATGATGCCAGACTACTGGTTTCCATCCTAGCATGAGTATCTCCCGTTAAATAATCTATGAGTCGCGGCAGTATGGGAAAATGAGCCACCATCAGTAGACTGCTGTAATCGGTGGTTTGCAGAAACTGCTCAACAGCGTTGACGGCAGTTTCAGGCCGTAGAAAATCAACCTTTTGCCGAGGACAGTTAAGCATGGCCTGTTCAATAAATAGGTCGGCTGATTGCACAGCCCTGTGCAGCGGACTGCTCAGTACCAGTTGCACATCCCTACAGTTCAGGCGGTGCTTGCGAGCAGTTTGTGATATTTGCTGAGCTCCCAGAGCGGACAGCTGGCGGGAGCTATCTGGCGATGTAGACTCAGCATCGCCATGACGCAGTAGAAAAAGCTTCACAGCCAGTCTCGATAAGAAAGCTTCAGCTAGTCCTGGCCCTTGTCTGCAGGTCGCTCACTGGCGGTGAAAGAGGGTATATCCTCATCGCTGATATCCGCGTCCTCGTCAACATCGACAAATTGCACATCTTCCACCTCTTCGGGAGAGGTGACCGAGTAGCCCTCGGAGGGATCTAGCGCCGGCCATTCATCAAAGGGAAAAGGCTTGCTGTTACTATTGAAGGTTAAGAACATAATAGTCTGACAAACCCATTTACCCAGTCCCTGACCCAGATTGCGCAGGTTTTCATTATCTTTGCCGAAAACTAAAACAAAAACAAATTGCACCAGCACCACAATACTCACTATGGCGCGAGCTGCCATCAGCAGCACCGCAAAAAGTACCATATAGGCCAAGCGCACCCAAGTTTCACTGTTTGTTAGAGACATTTTTCCATCAGTCATTTGCTTTCACCGTAAATTCCACATCAGTATTTTGTTCCGCTAACATCATGGTTTTTAAAGATTCCATGATCGAGCACCCTTCAAACATTGTTGCGTAAAGCGCCGAAGCCAGCGGCATATAAATGCCAAGCTCATCGGCTTTTTGTTTAACTAATTGAGTTGTATTCACTCCCTCGGCAATCTGTTCAACGCTGGCAATCGCCTGCTCGAGGGACTTGCCCTGCCCCAATGCCAAGCCCACCCGAAAATTGCGGCTTAGAGGGGATGTGCAGGTAACATACAGATCACCCACCCCACTGAGTCCCAAAAAAGTCAGCGGGTTGGCACCCAGCTTGGCTGCAAATCGACTCATTTCCGCCAGACTTCGAGTCAATACAACACTTTTGGTATTCTGCCCTGCATTCATAGATTCGGCAATACCTGCCACTATGGCATAAATATTTTTAAGCGCGCCGGCCAACTCTACACCGTAGCGGTCATGATTAGCATAGACGCGAAAGTATTTTGATGCCAACAATTCCTGCACCCTAGAGCACAGTTTGTCACTCGCGCTGGCAATCACTGTGGCGGTAATCTGAAACTGCGCTATTTCCGCCGCTAGATTGGGGCCACTGATAACCCCCACCTCACATTGGGGGATCTCTTGCTCAAGGATCTGACTGGGCAACATAAAGCTCTCGGCCTCAATACCCTTAGCAGTGCTTATCAATAGAGTATTCGGCGCAAGAGCCTTGCACGCCGCACGCGCCAAGGTCCTAAATGAACTGCTGGGAACAGCAAAGAAAACCACATCCACAGCCTCTAGGGCCAGATCTAGATCTGTGGTTATATTAAGAGATTTGTTGAGCTTGTAACCGGGCAGGTAATCGGAATTTTCACCAGTTTGCAGAATTTTTTGCGCGTTCTTTTCACTGCGCATCCACAATGTCACTGAGAACTTATTCTCGGCCACCATATTGGCTATCGCAGTACCGAAACTACCTCCGCCCAGCACCGCAATTTTAAGGTTATTAGTATTTGCCAACTGAGATTGCTCCAACTAGTTTTGATGCCTATGCAAGCGCATTATAGGCACTGCCCAGAATACTGTCAGCCAAAAATAAAATAAAAAGCGCCCGTTGATGAGCGCTTTTTATTATTCGCCAGTTTATTCAAACATCAGCCTGTTGAGTTCTTGCACAAACTGCGCTGGATTTTCTAACTGCCTGCCAGCTGAGAGCGCCGCTTGATCAAATAGAACCGCTGCCAAACGACCTGCGCTTTCATCATTTTGTTCATCGACTAGCTTAGCCACTAGCGGGTGCTGCCTATTGATTTCCAGTATAGGCTTGGTCTCCGGAACCGCTTGGCCCGCCGCCTGCATAATTTTGCGCATCTGCTCGCCCATATCATTCTCGCCCACCACCAGGCAGGCCGGAGAGTTGGTAAGACGATTGGTGCTCTTCACATCCTCGACCCTATCCCCTAACAGGGACTTAATTCGGGATAGAAACTTATCATCGACACTTTTGTCGGCCTGGTCTTTATCCGTCTTTTCGCTGTCAGATTTTTTATCATCGCCAATAATACTACTGAGATCCAATTCGCTCCGAGCAACATCTTGGAATGATTTTCCATCAAATTCTGTCAGGTATCCCATCATCCACTCATCGATGCGGTCAGACATCAACAGTACTTCGATGCCATGCTTGCGAAAGACTTCCAAATAGGGACTGTTGGCAACCACGGAGTGGCTGTCTCCAGTGACATAGTAAATTTTATCCTGCCCCTCTTTCATACGCTCAATATAATCGACCAAACCCACAGTGGGTTGCGACGAGTCATTGGCCGAACTGGCAAAGCGGAATAATTTGGCAATCTTTTCTCGGTTGCTGTGGTCTTCACTGGGCCCCTCTTTTAGAACCGCACCAAACTGGCTCCAGAAAGTGACATATTTTTCCGGCTCATTGGAGGCCAATTTACCCAACATATCCAACACACGCTTGGTTAGGGCCGAGCGAATACTGTCGACCATAGGCGTTTTTTGCAATATCTCGCGAGATACATTTAAAGGCAGGTCAGCGCTGTCTAAAACCCCTTTGATAAAGCGCAGATAGGTGGGCAGAAACTGCTCTGCATCATCCATAATAAAGGTGCGCTTAATATACAACTTAATGCCTCGGACAGCTTCACGCTGGTAGAGGTCCATTGGCGCCGCACCCGGAATATAGAGCAGGCTGGTATATTCCTGCTTACCCTCTACTCGGTTGTGACTCCATATAAGAGGTTCGGCAAAATCATGGGAGACATGGCGATAAAATTCTTGGTATTCCTCATCGCTAATTTCATTTCTGGATTTTGTCCAAAGGGCTTTTGCATCGTTGATTGCCTCCCACTGCGGCGCACTGTCCGCCGCGGAATCTTCCCCGTCTTCCCCGTCTTCCCCATTTTCAGCAGAGGTTTCCGGCTTAAGCATCTCAACCGGAATGGCAATATGGTCCGAGTACTTTTTAATAATGCTGCGCAGACGCCAGTCATTTGCAAATTCCTGTCCATCATCCTTCAAATGCAAGATGATGCTAGTGCCGCGCTCGGCTCTATTAACTTTCTCAATCTGAAAGTCCGCCTCTCCCTCGCAGCTCCAACGAACCGCCTCGTCAGCCGCCGCACCGGCGCGCCTAGTCTCGACCACAACCTGTTTTGCAACAATAAAAGAAGAGTAAAAACCGACACCAAACTGACCGATTAACTGGGAGTCTTTCTTTTGATCCCCAGTCATATTTTTTAAGAATTCTGCCGTTCCCGATTTGGCAATGGTACCCAGATTGGCAATCACTTCGTCTCTGGACATACCGATTCCATTGTCGGAAATCTCAATGGTTTTGGCATCTTCATCCACTGCAATACGTATTCGCAGCTCTCCATCATCTTCATAGAGTGAGGAATTTTCCAGCGCTTCAACACGCAGTTTATCCGTGGCATCCGATGCATTGGATATTAACTCACGTAAGAAAATCTCTTTATTGGAGTACAGAGAGTGAATCATCAAATGAAGCAACTGTTTGGCTTCAGTTTGGAATCCCAATGTTTCTGCTTTACTCTTTTTTGTCTTGGCTGTCATTTCCACTATTTCTCCTAATCAATACTTAAATATCAGCACTTCTATCAGCACTTCTAACGCTAGTGGAAAGATGGGGGTGAAAATTAGAATTTCAAGCCACTAATCAGTATCTATTAAGACACCAAAAAATGACATCTGGCGGTGGCAATCGGCGTGTTTGGATTATCCTGCCAAGCTGTGGCTGTCACATTCACCAATTTTTTACCATGCCGCAGCACAGAGCAGTTGGCATAGGTGGTTTTATAACGCCCAGGACGTAAATAATCCAATGAAAAATTCACTACTTTGGGGAGTTTTTCTATATTGAAGCTGTACAGCAATTCAATGGCTGCCGATAGTTCTAAGAACCCGCCAATCACGCCTCCATGAATTGCCGGCAATGAGGGGTTGCCGATATTTGAAGGACGCTTTTCCATATAGTAGAGCACAGCGCCATCCTCAATTTTTGCTCTGGCGCCAATAAAACTGCTGTAGGGAATTAGATCCAGTATCTGCTGTGGATTAGCGTCCTTGCGCGCTGTTACAAGACCCGCTTGCAATGATTCCAGAGTTACCTTATCCGGCTCTTTCATCTGCCCACCTCAGAGGTCGAGTCACCAGCTAGAAAGCGTTGAAAGCGCTTCCTCAGTATACCTACAAAGGAAATATTTGGGCTTTTCACTCTCATAAAATTGGCCACACAATGCGCTATGGGACTATCGGGATCATCCTGCCAAGCGACCCCGCGGCAAAATATAACTGATGAGGTGTTGCGATAAACCTTGGCGGTCACATAGATTGGCTTATTGGGTTCAGCGGGACGCATATAGTCCAGCCGCAGATCTATTGTTGGCGTTATGGCGGGGCGATTTAGCACTGTCATAGCTGCGGTGCTACAGCAGGTATCTAGCAGACTTACAATCACACCACCGTGCACAACAGCGGTCAGAGGATTGCCAACCACTTTCTCCTTGTAGGGAAAGCTGAGATCAACCTCTCCAGAATCCACTCGGGTAATTGTGTAACCCAGTGCCACACCGTGGTTCATGCGTTCCATAGCAAGCTTTAACGCCGGTCTGTATACAGCTAATTTAAGGTCTGGCCACATCCTATGACTATTGCTCCAATATTTTAGCGCGTTTACTTTACAACACTCGTTTACAACAGCTACATTAACCCAAGCTATCTTCAGCAACAAAGTATTTGGGGTCTTCAATCACATTGACCTCAACTAAATTGCCAGCTTTCTTTAATAGCTTGCGACATTCATTACTAAGATGCACTAAGTGTAGCACCTTACCGGCATTTTCATAGCGCTCAGCCAAGGTATCAATGGCCTCGAGACCGGAGTGATCTGCCACCCGAGATCGAGCGAAGTCAATCACCACATCATCGTTGTCCTGTTTGGGATCAAAACGCTCTAGGAATGAGGTTACAGAACCGAAGAATAGCGGACCCGTCACTGCATAGACAGTGGAGCCCCTATGATCTTCTCTGGCTTCTATACGAATGTACTTTGCGTGCTCCCAAGCAAACACCAGCGCTGAGACAATCACTCCCACCACCACAGCCACCGCCAAATCAGTGGCTACAGTTACCCCTGAGACCAGTATCAAAATAAGCGCATCACTGCGCGGCACTTTGCCAATAATGCGAAAACTGGACCATTCAAAGGTACCAATCACCACAATAAACATAACCCCAATCAGTGCCGCTAAAGGTATTTTTTCAATCAAGGGTGAGGCAACCAGAATAAACAGCAATAGGAACAGCGCTGCACTGGCTCCAGATAACCGGCCACGACCACCAGAATTAACATTGATCATACTCTGACCAATCATCGCACAGCCTCCCATACCACCAAAAAATCCGGTGACCGTATTGGCTATACCCTGACCAATACATTCACGATTGCCGCGCCCGCGACTCTCGGTTATTTCGTCGATTAAACGCAGGGTTAACAGTGACTCTATTAGACCTATAGCCGCCAAAATAATCGCGTAAGGCAGGATAATCAGCAGCGTTTCCAAATTAAACGGCACCATAGGGATATGAAAACTGGGCAGGCCGCCACTAATCGAGGCAATATCACCTACGACCTTGGTATCCAAGTCCAACCCCAACACCAATCCAGTGACCACGGCAATTGCCACTAGTGATGAGGGCACCGCCTTGGTAAACCGCGGCAGAAAATAAATAATACACATGGTGGCCATCACTAAGCCCATCAACATATAGAGTGCCTCACCCTGCAACCAAGCTACATCGATAATGCTTCCCTGTAGAAAAGTACCATCCAGCCAACCCAGCTGTCCCGCTTCGCCGAACTGACCCAACTGGGCTAGAAAAATCACAATGGCCAAGCCATTGACAAAACCCAGCATCACTGGATGCGGCACCATGCGAATAAACTTTCCAAGCTTGAATATCCCGGCAGTAATTTGCAGCAGACCCATCAGAACCACAGTGATAAACAGGTATTCAACGCCATGCTCTGCCACCAGAGCGACCATCACAACCGCCAGCGCACCTGTGGCACCACTGATCATCCCAGGGCGACCCCCTATAACGGCGGTTATCAAACCTACCATAAAGGCCGCATAAAGACCGACCAAGGGTTCCACACCTGCCACAAAGGCAAAGGCGACAGCCTCTGGAACTAGCGCCAGCGCCACCGTTAAGCCTGAGAGCAAATCATTTTTAAAGGTTGCTACTTTACTGAACTGAAACTCAAACATTAATTGCTTTACTCTTAACTAAGATTCGCGGGCTTAAAGGCCAGGGATCGATAATGGGGATATTGCTATAAATCTATCTATTGCCACTGCGCCCTGAACCGGAGTTGCGATTACCGGCGACGGAGCGATTGCCGCCAACTCTTTTAGCGCCGCCAGAGCCATAGGGAGACTTGCCTGAGGGCTTGGCTGAATTTGTTTTAGGGCGAGGTTTAGACTGGGAGGTCGAAGATCCGTCAGAACTTCTACGCGAGCCATCCTTAGATGCGTCCTTAGATGCGGCAGACTGATTGCGCCCACCAGACTTACGCTTGCCTCCGGGCTTGGGTCCCTGACCATAGCCAGAACGATTAGTAGCAGACTTGCTGCGCCTACCATTATCCCCCGCCTTGGTTTCACTATTCAGAGCCTTGCGCGGCTTTTTACGTCGCACAGGCGCATTGAGACTGGTCTCTGGAACATTCTGATCGGGCTCAAAACCTTCGATTTCTTCGCGAGGTAATAACTTCTGTGTCAGGCGTTCAATATCAGACAGTAAATCGACCTCATCCGCACTTACCAAAGAGATCGCCTGACCGGTTAAACCAGCGCGTCCGGTGCGGCCGATACGGTGCACATAATCCTCTGCGACATTGGGTAAATCAAAATTGACCACCTGAGGCAATTGCTCAATATCCAACCCTCGAGCTGCAATATCCGTGGCCACGAGAATTCTTATCTCCCCAGCTTTAAATCCAGCCAGAGCTTTAGTGCGCGCACCCTGACTCTTATTGCCATGAATCGCCGCTGCAACTATGCCTTCAGATTCCAAATGCTTGGTCAGCTTATTGGCGCCATGCTTGGTTTTGGTAAACACCAACGCTTGCCCCCACTGTCCATCATGGATCAGTTTGGTAAGCAGTGGCGCTTTCTTTTTCTTATCCACAGGACAGATCCACTGCGTCACTGAAGGAGCGGCGGCATTGCGCGGACTCACAGAAATTTCAATAGGGTTGCGCACCAGACCTCTGGCAAGCTTGCGAATATCATCGGAAAAAGTCGCCGAAAACATCAGGTTCTGACGCCGTCTGGGCAGTATATTTATAATCCGCTTAATATCATGGATAAAACCCATATCCAGCATTCGGTCGGCCTCGTCGAGGACCAGCACTTCTAAATGCTCAAACTTAACCGCATTTTGGCTGTGTAAATCCATCAGGCGTCCCGGTGTCGCCACCAGCACATCCACGCCACGTCGCAGCTTCATCATCTGCGGGTTGATTTTTACACCGCCAAATACCACTGTCGAACTCAGTGCAAGATGCTTGGAATAAGTGGCTACGCTTTCACCCACCTGAGCTGCCAGCTCTCGGGTTGGCGTCAAAACCAAACAGCGCGCCTGATTGGGTCCAGCGCGACGGCCTTTGGACAAGCGCTCTAGGATGGGCAGAGTAAAACCAGCGGTTTTGCCGGTTCCCGTCTGGGCCGCTGCCATTACATCCTCTCCAGCCAGTACTGCGGGGATGGCTTTGGCTTGAATAGGTGAAGGCTCGCTGTAACCCTGAGAGGCCACGGCTTTTAAAATGGGAGCGGATAGCCCCAGTTCGTTAAAGGTCATAAATTTATATACTTTTAGATCTGTTGCCAATCTTGGACCTGATTGGCAATTTGAATGGAATTGTAGCGGTGGTCCAAAAAGGCGCGAAGCATACAGGAATTACGCCCCTAAACATAGCTTTAAGACTAGAAAGCAACCATTCTATCCATCCAAACTACAGGGCGCACTCATGGCAAGCTAGCCATTTTGAGCCCTGTAATAATCCATTAGTATCTGCGCCACCTCAGGTCTGGAGAACTCCGACGGCGGTGCAATACCCTCACCGAGCATCTGCCGAACCTTGGTGCCAGAAAGAAGAATAAAGTCCTCTTTTACATGGTCTTCGGCTTCATTCATCATCACCACCCGCCCCAATTTCTTAGAGAAAGCGGTATGGTCGGCTTTAAAAATTTCAATCTCCAGCGCATCGGCTGGCACTCTATCATCGAAGATAGTCTGGGCATCAAAGGCACCGTAATAGTCACCAACACCGGCATGATCTCGCCCTACAATCAAATGCGTAGCGCCCATATTCTGACGGAAAACCGCGTGCAAAATAGCTTCTCTAGGTCCAGCGTATAACATATCAAAGCCATAGCCAGTCACCATCACCGAATTTTCGGGGAAATAAAGGTCGACCATTTTGCGGATACAGTTATCTCTTACCGAAGCGGGGATATCCCCCGGTTTCAGCTTGCCCAGCAACATATGAACTACCACGCCATCCGCATCCAGTCGCTGCATAGCCATATGGCACAGCTCTTCATGGGCTCTATGCATAGGGTTGCGGGTCTGGAAAGCCACTACTTTCTGCCAACCGCGCTCGGCGATCTCATCGCGAATTTCTAGCGCAGTGCGGAAGGTGTCTGGAAAATCTGCTTGGAAATAGCTAAGGCTAAGCACCTCGATAGCACCGGAAACCACGTAGCGTCCCAAATTGGTAAAGGTCGCAACTCCCGGATGATCAGCGTCGACTGTGCCGAATATTTCCTCGGCCATGCTGGCTATCTGCTCGTCGGTCACCGTCTCTATAGCCTCTATATCCATCACTGCCATCACCGGATTGCCTTCAATATTGGGATCGCGGAGGGCTATGCGACTGGCACCTTGAATAGGCGCAATATCCTGCACCAGATTTAATACAGGCACTGGCCAAAACAGGCCATCTTCGGTGTGTAAGGTAGTGGCCACGCTCAGGGCATCGGCAAGATTCATATAGCCGGTCAGTGGATTAAAATAACCCGCTCCCAACATCACCGCATTGGCGGCGGCGGCTGAATTCAACAGCAGGCTGGGCAGTGATTCCGCCTCAGCGCGCAACTGCTGTGCTCGGTTTGCGCTTACAAGGCGCGGGTTAAGACTGTCTGAGCCATGGGGCTTAATCAATGGTTTTCTCCTGAGCTACTATTATATATTAGCAATCAATAAACGTGGATTCGATAACCAAAAATCCCCCGCACTGCAGTGCGGTGCGAGGGATTATTATTTGGTGGAGCTAAGCGGGATCGAACCGCTGACCTCAACACTGCCAGTGTTGCGCTCTCCCAGCTGAGCTATAGCCCCAAAATGGAGGCCGCATAATAGGGATCAGCCCCTATCAAGTCAAGCCTGTTTGTTGTCAAATCAACAGTTTCGATCCAGCTGTTGATAAGCCTTTTGCATTTTCTTAAGTTTCTTTTTACCCACCCCACCCAGCAGCTCTATGGCGTGCCGCAATCGCGCTCTGGACATATCCGCACCCAGCAGTGCCATGGAGTCCATCACTGAGATGGAAGCACTGCTGCCGGCGATGGCAATAAATAAGGGTGCCAAAAAGGGCTTCATTTTAATACCCATGGCATCGGCAACGGATTTTAAAGAATCGAAGATATTATCCCGCTGCCACTGCTGTACTGACTCCAATCGCCACAGCGAGTATTGCAATACCTCCAGCAGCTGATCCTGTTCCATACCGGCAGACTGCAAATCCTCTGCGCTAATCGGCAACATACCGGATACTAGGTAACTGCCCAGTGGCGCCAGATCCGATAAGGTCTCCATACGCTGTTTGGCAAAGGGCAAAAAGGCCATCAATGTATCGCGATTAAGCGCCCAGTCCTGTAGGCGATCTGCCAACTCAGAATCGCTGAGCTCCTCGCGAATCCACAGGCCGTTTAACCAGCTGAGTTTTTCCACATCAAATACCGGGCCGCCCAGAGATACCCGCTGTATATCAAATTCTGCAAGCATTTCGTCCAGAGTAAATTTCTCGCGCTCGTCGGGCATAGACCAGCCCATGCGCCCCAAGTAATTCAACATCGCCTCGGGCAGATAACCCATACGCTGATAGTAGAGGATACTGGTGGGATTTTTGCGTTTAGATAACTTGCTCTTATCCACATTGCGCAGTAGCGGCAGATGGCAGAATACCGGCAGCTGCCAACCAAAATATTGGTACAGCAAAATATGCTTGGGGGCCGAGTTAATCCACTCTTCGCCACGAATTACATGGCTAATTTCCATCAGATGATCATCTACCACATTGGCTAAATGATAGGTGGGCATACCATCTGCCTTAAGCAGGATCTGCCTATCGATCTGCGCCCAATCGATACTGATCTCGCCGCGCAACATATCGTTAAAGCTGCACTGCCCTTCCCTCGGCACATGCATACGCACCACATGGGGCTCATGGGCGGCCACTCGCCGGGCAATATCCTCTTTATTCAGATGAGCACAGTGACCGTCGTAGCCCAGCTGCTGTTTTTCTTGTATCTGCGTGGCACGCAATGCATCCAATCGCTCAGTGCTACAAAAACAGCGGAAGGCATGCCCATCGTCCAGTAATTGATCTGCGTATTTTGCATAGAGTTCAGAGCGCTCGCTCTGGCGATAGGGGCCCTTATCTCCACCATTATCTGGACCCTCGTCCCAATCTAAGCCGAGCCATTTCAAGGCGCCGAGAATAGTCTGCTCGGATTCTGGGGTGGATCTGGTTTGATCTGTGTCCTCTATGCGCAGTAAAAACTGACCGCCCTGACTGCGCGCAAAGGCCATATTAAACAGGGCGACGTAGGCAGTGCCTACATGGGGATCACCGGTGGGCGAAGGGGCAATTCTTGTTCTAACTGTCATTTAAGATCCAATTATTCTATTCGCCAGCTCCCGTAGGTTCCGGCCAACTAGTCAGCGCATGGTTATCGGCGAATTATACGTTCTCTTTAGAACCACTGTTACTCATTTAATGGTCTATTTTTTATTCGAAAACCACGGTTTTATGGCCATGCACTATCACTCGATTCTCAAGGTGGTTTCGCAATGCTCTGGCCAACACCAACTTCTCCACATCCCTACCCAGACGCACCAGATCCTCTTCGCTGTGACTGTGGCCCACACGCACCACATCCTGATCAATAATCGGCCCTTCGTCCAGATCCCCTGTGACGTAGTGGCTGGTGGCTCCCACCAACTTTACCCCGCGCTCATAGGCCTTTGAATAGGGATTTGCGCCGATAAACGAGGGTAGAAAACTGTGATGAATATTAATCATGCGATCTTTGTACTTGGCACACATCTCAGGTGGAATAATTTGCATATAGCGCGCCAGCACCACGGTATCGGCATGATAGCTATCAATGATGGCCTCCATCTCAGCGAAGGCCGGCGCCTTGTTATGCGGATTGACTGGAACATATTTAAACGGAATATCATGCCACTCGACCATGGATCTAAGATTTTCATGATTGGAGATCACACAGGGTATTTTGCAGTCCAACTCACCACTGTGCCAGCGATGCAGCAAATCGGCCAAGCAATGAGATGCGTGACTGGCTAAAAGCACCACCCTCTGCGGCTGCATAGAATCGTATATAGCCCATCGCATATCGTAGTTAATTGCCAGAGCCGCAAACTGCGATCGAAATTCGTCGAGACTCAGGGACAGGGAGCTGGCTCTAATTTCATTGCGCATAAAGAACCAATCGCTATCTGGATCTGCATGGTAACTAGACTCCAACAGCCAGCCACTGTGATCGGCAATAAACTGGCTTACTGCGGCCACAATACCCACTTTATCTGGGCAGTGGATAATCAGTCTGTAGGTATGATTATCGGTTTTACTCATCTGTTACTGCTCTACTCTGGTCAATTTATATCCGTGCGACCATAGTATACCTTAGATAGGGCAATAGGTAGGGTGAGGGCCGGCTTCAGAATAAAAAGACTCGCGCAAATGGGGTTTTGTTAACCACCTGAAAGTAGACCATAAGAATCAAAAGGTTATAAGTTAGATGTATGTAAGATTTTTACGACTCTAAAGATGTATGTAAACACTGTTTTGCGCATTTCAGGCACATATCAACTATCTAAAAATATCCCAATATTTCTTTATCAATCAATAGCTAAGTAAGGATGCTTTCTATCCTTGTACTTTCCTGAGCGATAGAATCCAACTAATTCACCAACTCTGGTCGAATCATCATAGTTTTTCACCCATTTTGTAGGCCTATCTACAGAGATTTTCCACAGGCATTTTCAAATGATTTACGGGTATTGGCTGTGTCGCAAGAAGCCATAGGTTTAGGTGCAGACAGAGAGGCGCCTTACAGTTTTTTTATGGCCATTTGTGCATAGCGAGTCAGTGGCAATACATGCAGTAGCGGTGGATTTGTATACGGCTCTGGCTGATGAAGAAAAACTGGAATTTGAATTGAAGGGCCGAGCCATCGCAGTGTGTTTTGGCCGCTACCCGCACAGAAATGCTCGGTTGGGGCGGGTGTCAACGGACGAGGAAATGGCATTTTTGTCGGAGCCAGGCTCAGGTTTTTAATCCTGCTGAACTAAACGCCTATAATATGTTACCCTTCTAGGGATTTTTACTGTTGGCTGTAGCGGGATTGTGCTCTATAATGCTGGGTTACACAGATTTATGCGTCATTCGAATGATTTCACCTAAACATCGCAAGTTGGTATTTTCATTTTTCATGGCATTACTCATGTCGGGAATTATGTATTTTCTTATTAGTGTTTTTAACGTAGGTATGGTGGCGAACATCATGACGCTTTGGTTACAGGCTTGGAGCTTTGCTTTTGTTGTGGCGTTGCCAGCTATAAGTATCCTGTCACTCGTTTTACATAAAGAAAGTAACTAACAGGGCATGTAAAACAACAAAATTCCCTGAGCTGTTTTGGCGCATTAACAGCATGACCAAGGATGTTTCGCCTTTTAATACGGCGCTATGCGTCGTTATTAAACATGACGAATTTATATTCGAACTGGTGAAATCGAATATAATTTTTATTATTTCACCCATAATCAAGAGTAAAGAAAATGAGTAAAGGTACAGTGAAGTGGTTCAATGCCGACAAAGGGTTTGGTTTTATTACACCTGAAGATGGCAGTAAAGATTTGTTTGTGCATCATTCAGAAATTCAAGCGGGCGGCGAGTATGCAACATTGAATGATGGCCAAGCGGTTGAGTTCGAGGTTGGCCAAGGCCAAAAAGGCCCATGTGCAAATAAAGTGACTGCTATCTAAGTCGCAACACACCAAAGACCAAGCAGGCGGGGGCGCATTGTTCCGCAGGGCGCCCCTGCTTGTGGTGTTAGGCGCCGTCAATATCAGGCGTCATGTAATGTACTTAACCTATGAGTAGTAAGCAAAAAAACAATCCCTTGCATGGCGTGACCCTTGAGAGGGTTGTAACGCGTCTGGAGGAGCACTATCGCTGGGATGGGTTGGCCCAAAGAATCGACATCAATTGCTTTAAGAGCGATCCTTCCATCAAGTCGTCGCTGACGTTTTTACGTAAGACGCAATGGGCGAGAGACAAGGTCGAGCGCTTGTATATTGCAACCTTTGAAAAACAGAGCCCATGGGAAAAATGGTAACAACTCTAGCTTTTGGCAGATAGGCATTTGTTGCTTAAGTTATTGATAGATATGTATTTTAATGGTAGCTACGGGTGGACTTGAACCACCGACCTCCCCTACTTCAAAGAGGTAAAATGCACGCTAGGGTTGGCTTCTTTTGTTAGATATACTGCTCTTATTTTTCGCCATCTTCAAGATCAAGCCCCGCTGCTTTGGCGCGTAACCGCCAAAGTTCGCGAGCACGTTCTTGCATATCAATATGACTGTCTGACTCATCGACAATTTCCATGCCAAGCATGGTTTCCACCAAATCTTCCATTGTGGCAATGCCCAGTGGGTCGCCGTACTCATTGACTACCAGGCTTATCGAAACCCGCTCACTCACCATGGTTTGCATCAAATCTGGCAAAGCCTTGTCTTCCAATACACTTAATAAATCGCGCTTGAGACCAGCGAGCGGTGTGTCCAGACGGCCCTCGGCGACCTCTTTGTACACGTCGTCTTTGCGAACGAAGCCAACAATATCGTCGTTGTGACTCTGAAAAATCGGAATTCGTGAGAATTTAAGCGAGGGGTCCGTTGGTAAGATATCCGCAACCCTACTAGTGGCTGGCAATGTAGCCATAACCGTACGCGGTGTCATAACGTCTTTTGCGGCCAACCCCCGAAACGCTAAGAGTGTACTTATAGCGCGTGCCTCGCCTGCATCAATGACCCCTTCTTGGCGACCCATACTGGCTAACACATGAAAGTCATCTCTCGATAGAGTGGGGCTCTCACCACTGAGTGCCAGCCGGCCAGTTAAGCTCTTTGCAACCACGACCAGAGGGTACATAGACCACTGCACCCATCGCAGAATATAGCCGCATACAGGCGCCAACTGCTTCCAATATCGAGCGCCGAGGGTTTTCGGAATAATCTCTGAAAAGACAAGTATCGACAAGGTTAGAACGGCAGAGATCACCCCGAAGTATAGCTCCCCAAACAACTTTGTGGCTTGAGCGCCCGCACCGGCGGCACCCATCGTGTGGGCGATGGTATTTAGCGACAGGATAGCCGCCAAAGGCTTATCAATATCTGCTTTAAAATTCCGCCACAATGCACCTAGTTTTGGCCGCTTGCTCTCAAGACTCGCCAAGTAGGTTGGCGTAAGTGACAACAGCGTTGCCTCTAGCAGAGAACACAAAAAAGAAACCGTTAGAGCCATACCAATACAAAGCGCTAACAAAACCATTTATAGGCCTCCAAGAAACCACTAGTCAGCTGCGGGTTTATACCAATCCTTAATATAAGTATCCCCTATTAACTTCATGCATTCAATGATGGTGGTATGGCAACGGTGGAGACCGCGGATATCCTCGTTATTGGGAGTTTTGAGGGAACCTATTGGATGCTAGGTAAATTGGTACGACTATAAAGATGTATGTAAACACGGTTTTTTGCATTTCAGGCACACATCAACTATCTAAAAATATCTCAATATTTTTTTATCAATCAATAGCTTATTAGTGCTTTAGAATGGTGGGCCGTCCGCGACTCGAACGCGGGACCAATTGGTTAAAAGCCAACTGCTCTACCAACTGAGCTAACGGCCCTCAGAGGAGGTGCGTATCATACTGACCAGAAGGATAAATTCAAGCACTATTTTTAGGGGTAAATTGACATAAAGAAAAGCAACGTAGTTTAGAGCGTAAGTACTATAAAATGACATAAAGAAAAGTGCGAAATTTTTGTGATTCACAAGACGCTCATTGCAGCGCATAGTGGTGGCTATGGGCAAAAAATGGGAAAAGTGAGCAACAGCGTCGGAGGCTAAAGCAAGGGGTTTTACTCTGTCAATTTATCCTTACTTTAGCTATATCTGGTGGGGTCTTTAACAGCGGCCTCAATAAACCCCTGTTTGCGCAGTCTGCAACTATCGCAAACGCCACAGGCAGCACCTTCAGCCGTTGCTTGATAACAGGAAACTGTACTGCTGTAATCCACGCCGCGAGCCATACCAGCCTGAATAATTTGCGCCTTGGTCATATTGATTAGGGGCACGTTAATTTTCAATCTGTTGCCCTCCACCCCAGCTCTGGTTGCCAAGTTGGCCATACGCTCAAAGGCGCTTATATACTCGGGGCGACAATCTGGATAGCCGGAGTAGTCCACCGCATTGACACCCACAAAGATATCATTGGCGCCCAGCACTTCGGCCCACCCCAAGGCAATGGATAAAAAAACCGTATTGCGCGCTGGCACATAGGTCACTGGAATACCTGAAGTCTCTTGTTCCGGCACATCTATTGCGGTATCGGTCAACGCAGATCCTCCAATGCTACCCAAATCCAGTTTGACCACCTTGTGTTCTTTAACCGCCATTGCCTCCGAAACCCATTGCGCGGCTGCCAGTTCAGATCTATGGCGCTGACCATAGTCGAAGCTCAGCGTATAGCAGTCAAATCCCTGCTCACAGGCCATAGCCAACACTGTGGTGGAATCGAGACCACCTGAGACTAATATCACTGCTTTATCTGCCATCATCCCCTAGTGCCCCGGCTGGTCGTCCCAGATAATTTTGTGCGCTTGCAATTGCATACGAACTTTTAACCTATCCTCTAGTATCCACTCGGCTAAGGTGCGAGGAGAAAGCTGCCCCTGACTGGGAGAAAAAAGAATTTCCGACCCATAATCTCGCAATTTTAACTGATCAATCTTCATACAGCTCCAGTCGTAATCACTGCGATCACAGATCACAAATTTTACCTCGTCCTCGGGTTGCAGAAATTCCATATTGCCGTACAGGTTGCGGCTAACTTCGCCGGAGCCCGGAGTCTTTAAGTCGATAATCTTTACTACTCGCGGGTCCACTTCCTTCACGCAGATAGCGCCACTGGTCTCCAGAGACACTCGGTAGCCCAGATCGCAGAGTTCACGCAATAGGCCGATACACTGAGGTTGCGCCAGAGGCTCTCCCCCAGTCACTGTGACATAGTCAGCTTGGTATTGGGAAATACTATCCAATATTTCAGTAACCGACATTTTGCTACCACCTTCGAACGCGTACGCCGTATCACAGTAACCACAGCGCAGTGGGCAGCCAGTAAGCCGCACAAATACGGTGGGTAGACCCATGGTGGTAGTCTCCCCCTGCAGGGAGTGAAATATTTCAGTGATACGCAGTGAATCGGCATTCATAGGGCAGTTGCATCGATTTTCGAGATTGGGTTACTAATTAGACCACTAAAGGGCATTGGCTTCTAGATAGGCTTTAGCTTTGGCCGCTGCCCCACCACTACTGCGAGCCGCTGTTTCCAACAGTGCTTTTGCACGCTTTGCCTGACCACTTTTATGGTAGAGCTTGCCAAGCTTGAAGCGCGCATCCATGGCCTTGCTGTGGTCAGCGTAATTATCTACCACAATGCGGAAGGATTGCAGGGACAGTTCTTTTTGTTCTTGTAAAAGATAAATCTCCCCCAGCCAATAATGGGCATTGGCTGCGTAGGGACTGTCGGGAAAACTGTCGATATGCTTCTGGAAGGCGAGAATTGCACCCTCTAGATCTCTATTTTTAAGTAGCAGACCGGAGGCGGCATCATAGTCAGCTTTTATGGCAACCAAGTCTAGCGCTTCTACAGAGGAGTGGTCGGCGACTATTTCCAAGCTCACCCAATCTACTTCTGTCGCCTGTCCTTGAGAATCAGCACCCAAGCCTAACTGATTATCTGCAACAGAATCAGCACTCTGCCTGTCAATCTCGACCTGTTTTAAAGTAATCGATATCAAGCGGCGATCAATATCCAGATAATCATCCATTTGCCGTTGTTTAATCTGCTGCAGCTGGTAATTGATTTCTTCCAACATACCTCGCAGGGTTCTCACTTCGTCCTGCAATATTTGCATCCGATAATATTGATCACTCTGCTGCAACTTATCTGCGCTGTGCTCATATTTAACCGTCGAGCTCTGATCCGCTGAATCGGCTGTGCTATTTATATCAGTGCTATTTAGATCGACAATAGGTGACGGGGCTTGTGCAAGCACTTGCGAAGACAGCAGAACCGCTAGAATCAACAATAATGAACTGGGTTTCATAACTAAATATATCCAAACATGCACCGAGGCGGGGTCGAGGGCATATCTCAACCCCGCAGGCTCATTCTTTTAATAGCCGCGACAGTCTATTTAAGTTCTACGCGACGATTTAAAGCCCAAGCTTCGCCATTACTTCCGTGGGCAGTCGCTCGCTCTTCACCATAGCTAATCACTTCGATTCTATTGGCGGCAATACCTTGCAAAACCAAGAACTCTTTGACTGCAATGGCTCGGCGCTCACCCAGTGCCATATTGTATTCGCGAGTTCCGCGCTCATCGGCATGTCCTTCAAGTCGAACCGAACGCGAATTGGCGCTCAGAACTAGCGCATGCTCAAGGAGAGCCGCTCGAGATTCAGCCTTTAGCAACGCCTTGTCAAAATCAAAATAGAATACTGTGGAAGCATCGGTTTCAACTGGTACTACCTTAACCTCAATCGTTTTCACCTGTGCTGCTTGCACAGTGGTATCTCCGATTTCTGTCAACACTTCCTCTTCAACTGCTGTCGAGCTACAGCCCGCCAAAACGATCGAGTACAAAACTAGTATTACTGCATATGGGTTGATCCGAGCTTTCATTGTTAACTCCTCTTTGAGTAACGTTTTATGTTAATAAAAATTGTCTGGGCTATCTAGCCCATCTAGCCCATCTAGCGCAAAAAGGGTGACCAGGCCGGTTCTCTCACATCACCTCGCTTGGCTGGAAGCATGTATTTTACACCAGCATCTACGGAAACCGCAGCGAGAATTCCCCTGTCACCTTGCTTAGTTGCATACATTAGCATAGCACCGTTAGGCGCAACAGAGGGAGATTCATCTAAAGTTGTTTCGGTCAACTCAATAAGCCGACCTGTCTCCAGATCAAATGAGGCAATATGGAACATATCGGAGGCTCGGTGCACTAACGCCAGAGTGCGGCCATCCGGTGCCAGACTTGGACGCGCATTGTAATTGCCCTGAAACGTTAAGCGTTGAATAGCTTTATTGGCAATAGATAATTTGTAGATTTGCGGTGTTCCACCTCGGTCGGAGGTAAACAGTATATGCTTGCCATCCGGCGTCCATGTGGGCTCAGTATCAATAGCAAAGTGCCTGGTGAGTCGAGACAGGGCACCGCTGCTCAAATCCAGTGTATAGATTTCGGGATTGCCATCTTTAGACAGCACTAGGGCCATTTTTGAGCCATCTGGCGACCAGGACGGTGCGCCATTAAGGCCGGGGAAATCTGTTAGTTGGCGGCGCTTGGCAGTCACTAGGCTCTGCCGAAAAATCGCCGGTCGACCGGTCTCAAACGAGACATAGGCCAGCTCCTTTCCATCCGGCGACCAAGCCGGAGACATAATCGGCTGGTCAGATTCTAGCATCAGACTTTCTCTGGCACCGTCGGCATCGGCAACATGCAGTCGATAGCTGTATTTATCATCCTCTCGCAGCGCTGAGACATAGGCGAGTCGCGTGGAAAAAGCACCTTTAATGCCGGTGATGGACTCATAGAGCTTATCGCTGACCAAATGTGCAAGATCGCGGATTTCGTTAGCTTCACCGCGCACTCTATGTGTGAATTGAGTTCTTTGAGAATTTATACTCAGCAGGCTAAATTCCAGCTCATAGCGATTATCTTCTATAACATGCATAGAGCCAACAACCAGATATTCAGCGCCCAAGACACGCCAATCTCGATAATAGACATCGCCAGCTCTGGATGGAAAGGCCAGCATATCCCGTCTCGGCGTTATCTTAAACAGGCCGCTACGGCTCAGATCGGCCTCTACAATGGCCCCAATATCTTCTTGGATGCGGATGCCATTTAACTCAATAGGAGACACGGCGATAACCGTCGGCTGGTCGTTGCCCTGAGTCACTCTTATCACCAGCTCACTCCACGCGCTACTGGAAATAACCAGAGCTGCAAGGAATACTAAAAATTGTCTGTACAAATTCAATGTTTGTTCTCCACTCCCACTTAAAGCGGGAACAACTATACCCTAAAGTCGCAGGTCCTCGGGGCTAAATACCACTTTGACACTGCGAAAATATTGCTCAAAAACTCTAGCATCCATTTTTTGCAATTCCTCAAACTGCTCGGCTTTAAATGCCGCCTGTTCCACTGCGCGATTGAATGCTACATCTCCACTGGATTGCAAGATCTTAACACCCGCGATTCGACCCGTGGGAACCAACTTAAGTTCAATTAACGCCTCCATTCCGCGCCTTGCGCTCGGCGGCCGACTCCAATGCTGTGATAGGCGCTTTTGAATCAGCTGCAGATAGCTATTGGCAACTTTTTTATCTTCCTCGGCATTGAGCAATGCCTGCTCTTGCCGCAATGTCTCCGCAAACTCAGCCTCTCTTCTGGTGCGCTCGATTTCCGCCAAGCGCTGTTTTTCCTCGCGCGCCTTGCGCGCCTGTTCAACTTTCTGTTGAGCCTGCTGCTCTTTCAGTAAAGCTCGGCGTTTTTGTTCCGCGCGTTTTTGTTCAGCCGCGCGGCGTTTTTCCATTGCGCGCTTTTTAGCCTGCAAATCCACCGCGGGCTTAACCTGTTTCTTTTGCGAGGGTTTTTTCTTAGCTGCAAGCTCAACCAGTTGCGCCTGAATATATTGGGGCTGTACGATGATCTTTTTACTTTGCGGTTGCCAATTGATCAACAGCGCAACTATCACCACCAGATGCAGGGCGATACTTAATAAAATAGCGATAATATAACTGGCCATTTTACCCATAATTACTGTCTGAGAGGCTCTGTAACCAGTCCCACCGAGGGCGCTCCAGCAAGCTGTAATTCACTCATTAGATCCACAACTGTACCGTAATCAACACGGGTATCTCCCCATACCAGAATCGGTGTCTGTGACCTTTGACGCAGCACTTTGGCAACCCTATCTTTAATAAAAGACAGGCTCTCGGATGTATTTTTACCCCCGACATCTATCCAGTAACTGCCGTCCGCCTTAATGGAGACTATTAAGGGCTCCTGCTCCTCTTTATCTAGGGGTGCGGAATTGGCATCTGGTAACTCGACCTTAACACCCTGCATTAACAGCGGCGCGGTAATCATAAAAATCACCAACAGCACCAGAGTCACATCTATGTAGGGTACAACATTAATCTCGGCGACTAGTTTGCGTTTGGCTCGTTTACTTTTCACCACTGCTACCTCTATATCTTATTCAACGCGAGTGGATCTGACGATGTAAAATACTGGAAAACTCGTCGGCAAAGGTTTCGTAACTGGCATTGATTGTCTCTGCTTTCGCGGCGTATCGATTATAGGCCAAGACCGCAGGTATGGCGGCAAACAGCCCCATAGCTGTGGCTATAAGCGCCTCAGAGATGCCGGGCGCAACGGTCGCCAGTGTCGCCTGCTGAACCATAGCGAGACCGCGAAAAGAATTCATAATACCCCACACGGTGCCAAATAAACCTATATAGGGACTGACCGAGGCTACACTTGCCAAAAACGGCAAATTGGCACTGAGCTTCTCATCTTCCCTCGACAGCGCGACGCGCAT
>JANXGQ010000084.1 GCA_024959305.1 Porticoccaceae bacterium
CAGAGGAAGTTTCAAAGGGCTCCACAAATGCTTCGAGGTTCAGCAATAGCAATTGCACTCTCAAGCTCTCAGCATCCGGCTTATTTTTAAAAGAACCGACCTGTAAAAGGTAGGCAAAGTTGGAATCCTGTTTGGGTTTGGAGGCAGTTTCGGGAACTTTGATTTCAGCACCTTTGAGCATACTTGTAAACTGGAAGTCTGGAGTGACGGGGTTTACAGTCTGTTCAGGGCTATTCTCCGACATTGAGAGATTGGTATTTTTCTCCAGCAAAACAGGCAAAAAATGCATCCCAAGTGCCCCGATAACCAGCCCGGCGAGGAAAACGGGAAAGGACGATTTCTGCTGTTGGCTATTTCGCTGAGAGGAGCGTGCGGATGATTTTTTTGAATAGTTTTGTGCCATAAAAGCTTATACCCTGAGTTACTGCAGATTGTAGGTGAAAAGGCCTGAAACATTAAGCTTTATCTAGTCGTTAGAGTTCCTGTGGATCCACATCTAGAGACCAGCGAACCCCAGAAAACTTCTTTTGGGTATCCAGTTGCGATGCCAGTGCTCTGAGAAGCTCTTGAAGTGCCGCTCGATTTTCTGCCTCTATCTGCACTATATACCGGTAGCGTCCAGCACGCTTTTCCATCAGTGCCGGCAATGGCCCCAGCAATTCCACGCCGTTATAAGCAACAATCAGTTGCTCCGCCACGCTTCGAGCCATACATAGAAATTCGTGAGCCTGCTGCGCCCGAGTGGATTCAGCGCGCAGGAGAGCCATAGCCTTAAAGGGTGGCAATTGCAGATTTTTCCGTTGCGCTAGCAGCTGCTTGGCCGTATACCGATAATCCTGTGATATCAGCATATCCAGCAGAGGGTGCTGTGGCTGATGGGTCTGTACCAACACCTGACCGGGCACCTCACCGCGACCACTGCGCCCAGCCACCTGAGTCAGTAGCTGCCCCATGCGCTCATGACCGCGAAAGTCGGCGCTTAGTAGCCCGCTGTCGGCATCCAAAATTGCCACCAGAGTGACATTGGCGAAGTGGTGACCTTTTGCCAGCATCTGTGTGCCGATAAGAATACAGGGTTTGCCGCTATCTGCGGTATCAAAGAACTGCTGCATAGCGCCTTTTTTTCTGGTGCTATCGCGGTCAACCCTAATTACTCTGTGTTGGGGGAAGTGTTTTTGCAAATAGTCTTCACTGCGTTCTGTGCCATCACCGGTGGCCATCAATTGCTGACTCTTGCATTGTGGACAGCGATTGGGTTGCCGTTGTTGATAATCACAGTGATGACAGATTAGACGCCCTCTGGCTCGGTGTACGGTCAATTTAGTGTCGCAGTCTGTGCACTGAGCAGTCCAGCCACAAAAGTGACAGAGCAGGGCTGGAGCGAAGCCGCGGCGATTAAGAAAAACTAATACCTGCTGCTGTGCTTTAAGCGTGCGGCCAATGGCCTCTAGGGTGGAGCCAGCTATGCCACATTCAACGGATTCGCTCCTCAGGTCGACAAGGTTCCAGTCTGGAGCAACAGCATTGCCAGCGCGACTATTCAAGAGCAGATGGACGTATCTACCTTGCGCGCAGTTATTAAGAGACTCCAGAGAGGGCGTCGCAGATCCAAGGATCACAGGTATGTTTTCTTGCTGACCGCGGATTACCGCCAGATCTCGTGCCGAATATCTAAATCCTTCCTGTTGCTTGTAGGACTGATCATGCTCTTCGTCTAACACGATTAAACCGGGCTTTTTAAGTGGGGTGAATATAGCTGATCTGGTGCCCAGTATGATTTTTGCCTGCCCCAATCTCGCCTGCTCCCAGGCCTTGAGGCGCTGCTTGTCAGTGAGTCCAGAATGCAGGGTTACCACCGGCACGTTAAATCGATCTCGAAAGCGTTTTTCGGTCTGTGGGGTCAGGCTTATTTCAGGGATTAGCACTATGGACTGGCGTCCGTAGCGCAGAGTTTTCTCTATACTTTGAAGATAAATCTCGGTTTTGCCGCTGCTGGTGACCCCGTCGAGTAGATAACAGTTAAAGCTATGCAGATCTATGCTGTCCAGCGCCGCCTGCTGTTGTTTATCCAGTGTTAAACTCGCCTGTTTAAGAATATCATCTGTTGGCGAGTCCTCGACGGGCTTGATCTCGACCGATTTTATCAGTGCTTTCTGTTGCAGTTGATTGATAATACTTCTAGAAAACAGCGCCAGTATCTCAGACTCGGCCAGCGCGCCTGAATGATTTTGAATAAGTTTGATCAGGGCTTTTTGTTTGGGCGCTCGGTTGAGGGAATCTGGCCCCAGACCATAGCCCAGTTCGCTCAATGTCCAATGCAGCGCGGTTTGGGCTGGTGGCAACTTGCCTTTGCGCAGTAGCACCGGCAATGCAGTGAATAATGCTTCCCCAATAGGATATTGATAATAGTTAGCAGCCCAAATAAACAGTTTAAATAAGGGGGGTGGCAATAGGGGTGTGGAATCGATAATGGCGGTGATTGGCTTAAGTTTCTCAAGGGCCAACTCACTGTTGCTGCCGAGGTCTAAAACTAAGCCGACAACATTGCGGCGGCCAAAGTCCACAGCTACTCTGCACCCGGGTTTAAGCGCGCCAATGCCGGCGTCGGATACAAGATGTTCTGGCACTCTGTAGTCAAAGGTCCGACGCAGTGGGGAGGGCACCGCAACGCGGACAATAAAAGGCTCTTTTTGGAGCATATATTTAAAGAATTCCTTTTGTATGCGGGTTAATTTCTGCTAGAATCCGCGCTCTTTTGGAATAGCGAGCCGTGCCTTGCGTATTACCGTTGTGTTGTAAGTCTGTTGAAGGCCTATAGCATACCAGTTTTAACAGGTTGAGGTGGCGGTTTGCAGATTGGAGTAAAAGATGAAAAATGATATTCACCCAGCTTACAGTGAAATGACCGCGACCTGTAGTTGCGGAAACAAAATCAAAGTGGGCTCAACTCGCTCTGAAGACATGCATATAGATATTTGTTCGGCCTGTCACCCGTTCTACACTGGAAAGCAGAAGACTGCTGATACCGGTGGTCGAATTGATCGCTTTAATAAGCGTTTCGGTAGCGCCAAGAAGTAATTTTTTTGGCTGCAAGCCTTTAAGATTCTTAAAAAGTGCCGTTCGGATTCTCCGCGGCACTTTTTTGTGCCCGCTTGAAAATAAGCCGCTTTGATATTTTGTTGTGTTTCCTTCTAGCGGGTACAATGGCGCCATGCAATTTGTTACCTTGGAGTTGCCAGTGCGCGCGATTTGGTTGTTTGTTAAAGCTGTAATAATGCTTGCGGTGGCCATGGTGGGAGCCATGTTTGCCCTTCACAATAATCAACCCCTGAGCGTTGATTTTATTTTGATGCGGGGTCCGGAGATCAGTCTGGGGCTCTGGTTGGTTTTGTTTTTGGCAATGGGAACCCTATTGGGTATTGTTGCCAGTGGTCTTATTGTTGGAAGTTACCGCCGCAAGTTGGTGCGCTTCAAAAAAGGAATCAACAAATCATGACAGTATCAGATCCGCGGGTTATCGTGGCCTTAGATTTTGACAGTGCACAGTCGGCGTTGGCGCTTGCCGATCAACTAGATCCGACGCAATGTAAGCTGAAGGTCGGCAAAGAGCTTTTTGTTGCAACAGGTCCGCAATTAGTAAAATCGCTAATCGATCGCAACTTCGATGTGTTTCTCGATCTAAAATTTCACGATATCCCCAACACAGTGGCCAAAGCTGTCTGTGCTGCCGCCGATCTGGGGGTCTGGATGAGCAATGTGCATGCCTCTGGTGGCAGCCGTATGATCACTGCCGCCAAACAGGCCCTAGAGCAACAGGGCAGTGATATGCTACTGATTGCTGTGACCGTTCTAACCAGTCTAGATAACTCGGATCTGCAAGAAGTTGGCATTGATCGCGCTGCCAGTCAACAGGTGTTGGATCTTGCTACACTGAGCAAAAGCTGTGGATTAGATGGCGTGGTCTGCTCTGCCCAAGAGGCGGCTGCCTTAAAGCGGGCTCTGGGTGCCGAGTTTAAGTTGGTGACTCCGGGGATTCGCCTGCCCGATAGTGCCTCTGATGATCAGCGGCGTATTGTTACCCCGCCTCAAGCCATACAGCTAGGCAGTGATTATCTAGTGATTGGTCGCCCCATTACGCAGGCTCAGAACCCAATGCAAATGTTGGAAAAAATTAACCGATCCCTGGAGGGGTAGGGATCGGTTAAGTAGAAGGCAATAATCCTTAAGAGTTCTTATAGTCTGATAAAACAGGCTAGTAAGTGCTGTTAAGTATTGTATGTTTCAGCGCATTTGTCGTTCGAATTGGCCAACTCGAACCGATCGATCGTTTGAGTTGATCAACTCAAACCAATGCTTAGCTACAATTATTGATTATCCTGTATTTGAACCGAATTCATCCGACCAGATAGGCAAGCCATCGCGCTCTGCGTTGGCGTTGTAGATGCGTGCATAGTCGACTTCCATATAGCTCGTATTAAAGCTCGAGGAAACTCGGCCTTTAATGGCAATATTCAGCAGTAGGTATAGCTCCGAATCAAATGGCCAGGTATCGGTATTTTATTATGCCACGCAAAAAAATAACCGACCCCTGTACAGGGGTCGGTTAAATGAGTAACCAAAATTATTGATTTTCTGGTGCTTTACTAATGTTCCATTAAATCTATTTATCCATCGAATTCATCGGACCAGATAGGCAAGTCAGAAGGCGCGGCATCAGGGCTGTAAACTCGCACATAATCCACTTCCATTTGACTCTCATCAAAGCTAGCGGAAATTCGACTTTCAATGGCAACATTAAGTAGCAGATATTGTTCCGAATCAAATGGCCAGGTATCGGCATTTTTGGTAGCTGGGTTGTAAGTGTAATGGACATTGCCATCGACACTGAAAACCATCCGATCTGCTGTCCAATCCATCGTATAGATATGGAATTCACTGGAGGCAGTGGAAATAGTTTGGCCGCCATGATTTACGGTGCCGCCGTGACTAGATGGCGTATGTATGGCACTTTGCACCCAGCTTGGATTAGCTCCCCAGAGCTCCATTATGTCTATTTCCCCACAGGCTGGCCAACCGGTTGTACCAAAGCCCTGGGTCTCCCAGTAGGCACCGCGTTCAGTGATATTTTTGCCCAGCAACCAAATAGCTGGCCAGGTTCCATAACCAGTGGGCATCTTAGCTCGCACTTCAACGCGGCCGTAGGTAAAGGCAAACTTAGAGTTAAGTCTGGCTGAGGTATATTGTTTGGTATGGCCCTGCTGGGTAAAAGACTCTTTTTTGGCAACAATTTTTAAGCTGCCATCACTGACGTAGGTATTGCGATCGGTGTAATGCTGTTGTTCATTATTATGCCAACCAGAGCCGTTGGGTAGCTTAGTTTGGTGGAACCATTTACTGGAATCAAGGGGGTCGCCGAGATCGCTTGGAGAGCTACCGCTATTCCCCGCTGTATTGTCGCCTGTACCATCATCTGTGCCCGCAGCATAGGTGCCTTCTTTGATCATCTTATAGCGCCACCAGCCAACACCTATACTAATATCCAGAGTCATGGTGGTATCAGTCATCTCAACTACCTGATAGGTAATTAAGTCTGCCACAGCTGCCCCAGTGCTGATTTCACCACCATTAACTACCTTGGGCAGACCTATATGAGCGCCAGTGCCAGTAATAGTTAGGGTGCCAGCTGCTTCATCATAGCTGTAGGTACTGCCAGTAGCAGAACCATCGTGTGGTGCAACTGGTGCGCCACAATCCTCGACAACCTCTCCCTCCTGCCAATCTTCAAGCCAAGTTTTATCGCCCATTATATTTTCAAAGCTGCCGTCAGCGTTGAAGCGGAAAATATCATCAAAGAAGCAGTCTCTAGTGGTTATATCATCCTCCCAGTTTGCCCACCAGACGCCACCATCACCTCGATCTGGGCCAACCTCAAAGGCGTTAGCTGCAGGTTTAAATAGCCAGTTGCCAACTAGGCCGCTAGCACCCTCATCGCCATTGTTTCCAGTATCCGCTGCGCTAACAGTGACGCTAATAGTAACTTCGGTTGCTGCGTTGCCGGCACTATCTGCGACATTGTAGGTCACTTCATAGGTACCTGCGGTATTCGCATCCACTGGATTACTCACCACAATACTGGAAGAAATATCACCGTCAGCCTCATCAGTTGCAGTAGCACTGGGCGCATTAAAAGTACCGCCCTGCTCAACACTGATGGCCGCTGAGTCTGCCAGCGTTATTACCGGTGCTGTTGTATCAGCTGGCGTAGGTGCGGGGTTAGTGCTGCCGCCACCACTACAGGCCGATAGTAGAAGATAGGAAAAAGCTATCAAAGCCAAGCGGCTTATTGAATCTGGAAATATTCTCATTGTTAACGTCACTTTTAGTTATATTGATAGCCTGATAAAACAGACTATAGGGATTGTTAAGGATGGTGTTTTTCAGTGCACTTGTCGTTCGAGTTGGCCAACTCGAACCAATTTTTAGCCACAACGGGGTGATAAATTAAGTGTTGCGGAAAAAAATAACCGACCCCTCGGAAGGGATCGGTTATTTTTAATAACGGCACTATTGGTTAGTTAGTTGGTTGGAATACCCTAACATAATCAACCAGCATACCGCGTGGGAAATTGCTTGTTGAGT
>JANXGQ010000050.1 GCA_024959305.1 Porticoccaceae bacterium
TAAAAGAGCGTCGCAAACTGGTGATTGTGCCCCGTGAGACACCACTGCACACCGGTCACTGTGAGTTGATGCTTAGAGCCAGTCAAATCGGTGCAATTATATGTCCACCTTCACCGGTGTTTTATACTAGGCCGCAATCCCTTGATGATATTATTGATCAATCCGTAGCAAGGATTCTGGATCTCTTTGATATTGAAGACAACGATATTGAACGCTGGGAGGGCAATGCGCCATTGCGCACGCAGTGATGGATTGTTGTGGTAGCTTAAGCTATTAACCTACAGGCTCACTATAGATAAATTTTTGGCACCCGAGCGGATATTCGTGTCAGTAATTCATAGCCGATAGTGCCGCAGTGACTTGCCACTTCATTCACAGGTAGCTCTGGTCCCCACAGGGTAACCGGTTCTCCAATCGATAGCGGTTGCGGTAGATCGGTTACGTCAACTGTTATCATATCCATGGAAACGCAGCCGACCAGAGGGCATCTCCTGCCCTGAATAAGCACCGGAGTGCCATTGGGCGCCTGACGTGGGTAGCCATCGCCATAGCCGACGGCAATGGTGGCTATAGAGGATGGCCGCTGTGCTGTCCAGTTGGCGGTGTAGCCTACGGATTGACCCGGATCAATATTGCGTGTTGATATGACAGCAGATTTAAACTGCATCACTGCTGTCAGTCGATCGGCATTGTGCTGTGGTTGGGAAAAGGGCGAGTTGCCATACAGCATATAGCCCGGACGCTGCCAGTGATCGCGAACTTCAGGCCAGCCGAGAATAGCCGCTGAATTGGCTAAGCTCTTTAATATATCGGGTTTTGCAATGGTTTGAATAGCAGATTCAAAGCGCTCTAGCTGCTGCTTTGTGAACTTATTGGTTAAATTATCGGCACAGGCGAAGTGGGAGGCGATAACGATCTGTTTTGCAACATTTTGACTGCTGCTCAGCTGTTGGTAAACAGATTGGGCGTCCTCAGGATGGAAGCCCAAGCGGTGCATGCCGGTATCCAGCTTAATCCAAACCTTCACAGGTTTTTGCAGCTGTGTATTAACCATTGCCTCTAGCTGTGGGCGATTTTCTACCATAAGCCAGAAATTTTCCTGTGCCGCTACCAGTACCTCATCGGCACTCTGGGCGCCTTCGAGTAGCAGTATGGGTTGTCGAATATCGGCACTGCGCAATTCTAGGGCTTCCTCGATGCAGGCCACGCCAAACGCCGGTGCCATTTCAGCCAGTGCTTTAGCGGTCTGCACTGTGCCGTGACCATAGGCATTGGCTTTGACTATAGGCATGCTCTGTGAGTCTGGCGCAAGGGACTGTGCCAGCGAGAAGTTATCCCGCAGAGCCTGCAAATCGATTATCGCTGAAGTAGGTCTAGACATTATTAGTCATCGATTTAGTAATTGAACTTATTGGCGCTGTAGAGGGTTTGTGCCGCCAGCCAGATATCACCTACCTGACCATTGCCGACCGGCACGCCATCCACCTCGGTGACCGGTACAATTTCCTTCGACGAGCTGGTGATCCAGACTTCATCTGCCCCAGCTACCTCGTCCATGGTGATTGCGCGTTCCTCCACTGGGATGCGGCCATCTTTGCGCAGCATATCCAATAGCATAAAGCGCGTAATGCCGGGCAGTTTCTGATGATCTAGAGGAGGTGTCAAAACTGTTCCATTTTTAACCACGAACACATTGCAGGCACTGGCTTCAGTCAGTTCGTTATCAGCATTGTAAAGTAGTGTTTCCCCATGTCCTCTCTCAAGGCCGTACTGAAAGTGAAGCACATTGCCGAGAAGCGCAGTAGACTTAATATGGCGGCGCTCCCAGCGCATATCCCGTGCAGTGGATACGCTGTACGGCTTTGCCATTGCTTTATCGGCGATCGGTGGCGGTGCTATTTCAAAGGCGTATGCAAATACTGTAGGATCTACAGCCTTGGGGAATCCGTGAGATCTAGAGCTATCAGTTCCGCGGCTAATATGCAGATATAGCCCCAGATTCCCTGAGCCATTTTCCTCTATCAATCTATGGCACAGATCAGGCCACTGCTGTTGGGACCAGTCCAGTGGAATACCTATGGCACTGAGCCCATGCTTCATGCGCTCCATATGTGGTTTAAAGCCGACCATTTTGCCCTGATAGGAAGGCACCACTTCGTAGATGCCATCGCCAAACAAAAAGCCCCTATCCATAGGCGAGATTTTGGCCTGTTCAATTGGCAGAAAGCTACCATTGAGAAATGCAATGCCCATTAGCGTACTCTTTAAATTAATCCAAAATGTTATCAGTGCGCCTGCCTGTACGCAAAGCTAAAATTTGCTTTATACGCAAATTGGTCGCTAAACCTGTGATTGGGCGTCGATATCAAGAGGCGTAGAGAGAAATTGTTGCTCATGCAACTTCAATGCACTGTGGGCCTGCTCAATACTTATGGCCTCGAATCGCAACTTTCTGCCCGGCATAAGCTGTGCCAGTTTGGCAATATCCAAAGAGAATACCGAGCCAATCTTGGGGTATCCGCCGATGGTTTGTCGGTCGCAGAGAAGAATTATCGGCTGTCCATCTGCGGGAAACTGGATGGCACCCAGGCAGATGCCCTCGGAAAGCATTCCTTTTAGGGACGGTTTTACCGCTACTCCGCTGAGTCTGTATCCCATGCGATTACTGTTTTCAGACAGGCTGTATTCGGAGCTAAAGAAAAGCTGTGTCTGAGATTGGGTAAAGGAGGCGTGCTGAAAGCCCAGCACCACTCGAATCTGCGTTATAGCAGCGTCTAAAGTCGGTCGTTGATGCTGTGGTAAAGACAGGTTCTTATCAGTGTTGCAGGGTATACAGGGCAAGATATCACCGCTACTCAAAGGTTTGCCATTCTGATAAAGGCCGCCCAGACCCTCTCTTACCACGGTGGCGGCACTGCCAAATACCAATGGGGCTTTGATTCCCCCAGCTACTGATAAGTAGGCGCGACAACCCGCGGTTGCATAGCCGAGTTTTATACGATCACCGGCAAGCACTCTATGGCTGCGCCAGCCAGAGACAGCTCGATCATTGATTTTGAGGGGTATCTCTGCCCCAGTTACGGCGATTTGGGTGTCAATCTGAGATTCCAAAACCAAGCCGCCCACCAAGATCTCAAGGCAGGCTGCTGAATCCTCATTCTCACAGAGCCGGTTGGCCCATCGAAATGAGCTGTGATCTAAAGGGCCTCCCGTGGTGAGCCCGATATTGTGAAAGCCGTACCTGCCAGCATCCTGTACAAGGCTGTGCACACCGGATTGGATAACCTTTAAGCCACTCATCGAACTTTATCCGCTAGGGCTGTTGCAGATCCGCCGAGTTGCAAAAACTGTTCTCGGTCAATGCCGCTAAAGCACACTCTATCGCCCACCCTGACTGGCATGGTGGGTTGCTGGGTGGGATCAAACATAACGGTTGGGCAGAGCCCTATAAGATTCCAACCGCCGGGGGATTGGGCCGGATAGACGGCTGTCTGCCGATCTGCAATAGCCACTGCACCTCTGGGCACTTTGTGTCTGGGTGTGGCCAATCTAGGGGCGGCAATTCTGGAGTCTACTTCACCCAAATAGGCGAATCCTGGGGCAAAGCCAATGGCGTAAACCAAGTACTCCGTCTGCTGGTGGAGAGCGATCACCTCATCCATGGACAGCCCCGCATTCTGGGCTAGCGATTGTAAATCTGGCCCTGATTCAACACTGTAATAAACCGGTAGCTGGATTCTGCGGCCTGTTTGAATCTCTGTATCCGGTTGCCAATCGGCGGCGGCATGGCGAATCGCCTTGTGAATTTGCTGCTGGTCAGTCAGCAGCGGATTGTAAATAACCAATAGCGAAGTATAAGAGGGCACTAGATCGATTAACGGGTCTGCTAGGGCGGTTTTTAAATTGTTCAGTGTGTGGCTAATAATGCTTGATGTAGTGCTACAGGGCCGGTCCGAGAAGTAGACGATTGAACTATTCTCGCCGGCGATCTCTATTCTTGGATAGTCTGGAGTCATGTGGATAAAATACTCCGAATCTCGCCAATAGCGGCAACCGCCTGTGGATTATCGCCATGCACGCACAGCGAATCTGCGCAAAGTGGCAATCGCCGACCATTTATGGTGGTAACCGAATGATCCTCCTTGAGTTGCCGCACCTGTTCGAGCATCTTTTCTCGACTGAGAATTGCGCCGGCTTTGCTGCGCGGTACAAGGGCGCCGGAATCCTCATAACAGCGATCTGCGAAAGCCTCTAAATATAGCTCTAATCCAAATGTCTCAGCCTCTTGCCGATGCATCTCTGAATCCGCTGTAGCCTGGAGCATAAAGGCCAGATTGGGCCCAGACTCAGCGATAGATGCCATAACCGCACTGCGCAGATGGCCATCGCTCATCATATCGTTGTACAGCGCACCATGGGGTTTTACGTAACTCAGGGTCAGGCTAATATTTTGCGCCATGCCAGCCAATGCAGCAATCTGGTACTGAAGGCAGGCGATCAACTCAGTGGCCGGCATTTTTATGGAGCGGCGCCCAAAATTGGCTTTATCTGGGTAGCTGGGATGGGCTCCCACAGCCACATTATGTTTTTTTGCCAGCGCTAGGGTGTTTTTTATAATCAGAGGACTGCCAGCATGAAACCCGCAGCAAATATTGGCACAATCTATACAGGGCATGATCTGGCTATCGACACTTACCTGATTGCCGTCAATAGCTTCTCCAAGATCACAATTTAGCAGTAAATTCATCCTAAATTCCGCAGTTATCTAGCCTCACCTCTAATTATAGAGGGTTATTTTTCTATTCGGTCTTTAATAAACTGAGATAATTTATCTAATTCTATAGACTGGTTATCGCTCTCTGCCCGATTGCGGTATTCCACGTTGCCATCCTCCAGGCCGCGATCACCTATAACGATACGATGAGGTATACCAATCAGTTCAATATTGGCCAGCATGCCGCCTAGCCGCGCCTTTTTCGCGTCCATAAACAGCACATCATAACCAGCTGCGGTTAATTCGCCGTAAAGGGTTTCACAGGTCTCCTTAACCCTTTCCGACTTATGCATATTGATAGGCACAATGGCAATTTGGAAGGGGGCGATTGCAGTTGGCCAAATAATGCCGTTGTCATCGTGGTTTTGTTCGATAGCGGCGGCGACAATACGACTGACGCCGATGCCATAGCAGCCCATGCTTATCGCCTGCTCCTTTCCATTCTCGTTCAATACAGTGGCATTCATTGCCTCGCTGTATTTGGTGCCGAGCTGGAATATATGCCCCACTTCAATGCCGCGTTTAATTTCCAGAGTCCCATTGCCGTCTGGACTGGGGTCGCCCGCCACCACATTGCGTAAATCTGCCACCTGAGGGGTTGGGCAATCGCGCTCCCAATTGACGCCCAGCAGGTGGAAGCCATCGCGATTGGCACCACAGCTAAAATCGGATAGGGCAGCGGCACTGTGATCCACAATCATGGGGATATCTAAATTGACTGGACCCAGGGAGCCCACTGGGCAATTTAATTGATCAATAATTTGCTGTTCGCTGGCAAAGGTTAACTCAGACTCTATGCCCAGCGCTCTCTGCGCTTTCACTTCGTTGAGTTCATGATCACCGCACAACACCAAGCCGCAGAGCTGTTGATGACCTTCGCTATCTTCAGTGCTTACAATCAATGTCTTAACGGTTTGTTTGGCATCCATATCTAAAAACTCAGATAACGCCTCAATACTCTGCACATTGGGTGTGGCAACTTCCTGCATATCGGCAGTTGGCGCAGATCTTGCGCCACTGGGGGGCAGGGCCTCGGCTTTTTCTATATTGGCCGCGTAATCGCTTGCGGTGGAGAATACAATAGCATCCTCTCCAGAATCGGCCAGCACATGGAATTCGTGGGAATAGCTGCCACCTATGCTGCCGGTGTCAGCCAATACGGCGCGAAAAACCAGCCCAGCACGGCTAAATATACTGCTATAGGTGCGATGCATTAGATCGTAGGTTTCTTGCAGTGACTGTTCGCCACTATGGAAAGAATAGGCATCTTTCATGCAGAACTCGCGAGTGCGCATTACCCCAAAGCGCGGGCGGCGCTCATCGCGAAATTTGGTTTGAATCTGGTAAAAGTTCACTGGCAACTGTTTATAGCTATTGATTTCATTGCGAACAATATCGGTAATCACTTCCTCGTGGGTTGGCCCCAAGCAAAATTCACGATCGTGGCGATCTTTTATACGCAGTAACTCTGGCCCAAACTGCCCCCAGCGTGCGGATTCCTGCCACAGGTCGGCGGGTTGAACCACAGGCATCATTAACTCCAAGGCCCCAGACTTATTCATCTCCTCGCGAACAATGGCCTCAACCTTGCGGAATACACGCAGGCCCAAAGGCAGCCATGAGTAAAGCCCCGAGGCGACCTTGCGGATCATGCCTGCTCGCAACATCAACTGGTGGCTAATAACCTCTGCATCTGCAGGGGATTCTTTCTTGGTAGTAATCAGATATTGGCTAGCGCGCATAGTTTTTTTACATTCTAATGGATTAAAAATCTAGGTGGTTTATTCTACGGTGCTAAGCTGTTGTGGTACAGAGCAAAGAGGAATCGAAACATAAAATGTTTAAATTGCATAAAACGCTGGAAAATGACTGCCTATTGGTAGGGGAATTTACCCTAAGTCTGGTGCTATTGAGTCGCGACGCCAACTACCCTTGGTTGATTCTCGTCCCCAAGAGGCAAGATATAAGAGAAATTTATCAGCTCGAAAAGGCAGATAGACAGCAGCTTTTGCTGGAGTCCTGCAATCTATCAGAGGCAATGATGGCGCTATTTACGCCAGATAAACTAAATATAGCCACCTTGGGCAATCTGGTGCCGCAGCTGCATATGCACCATGTGGCGCGCTACGCCTCTGATTGCGCATGGCCGGCCCCGACTTGGGGGGCATCTGCGCCTACGCCCTATGATCCGCAGATATTGAGCGCGCGCTGTGCTAGTTTGCGCCAGCGCTTGCTGAGTTGCGGGCTTGAATACCCTGTGGATTAAAAATAAAACTGTTGTTTAGGATACTCGCCAGATACAACAGCTAATGTATAATGCCAAGCTTTTGTTTTGTGTTGCAAAACGAAAGTACGGGAAACCTGTTTTATGCCGATTTACGAATACAATTGTCAGTCCTGTGGGCAGGAACATGAGGCGTTGCAAAAAATAAGCGATAAGCAGCTGATAGATTGCCCAGCCTGTCAGCAGCCGGCATTAAAAAAAATGCTTTCTGCCGCTGGATTTAGACTCAGTGGCAGCGGCTGGTACGAGACTGATTTTAAAGATTCAAAAAAGAAAAATATTAGTGGCGAATCAGGGGGCACAGACAGAGCGTCCTCCAGTGAAAAAATGGCCACTTCACAAGCATCCACGACAACGAACAACAAGGATTAAAGACCAATGCAACGAACAACCTATTGCGGGCTGGTTAGAAGCGCCCATCTCGAACAGGAGATTACAATCTGTGGTTGGGTTGATCGCCGCCGTGACCACGGCGGTGTTATTTTTCTGGATCTGCGTGATCGAGAGGGTATTGTGCAGGTGGTATTTGATCCAGATGCCGGAGATTTCTTTGCTCAGGCGGACAGGGTGCGCTCGGAATATGTATTGCAAGTTACCGGCAGAGTTAGGGCTCGCAGTGAATCCACAGTAAACCCCAATATGGACACCGGTGAGATCGAGGTTTACGGCACTCAGCTAGAGATTCTAAACGGCGCGGCAACACCGCCATTCCAAATGGATGAGCATATTGCGGTTGGCGAGGATGTGCGTCTCAAATATAGATATATGGATTTGCGCAGAACCGAAATGCAAGATAGCTTGCGACTGCGCTCCAAGATCACCTCCTCAATTCGCAACTATTTGGTTGAGCAGGGATTTTTGGATATAGAAACGCCGATTATGACCAGAGCTACACCAGAAGGGGCTAGGGATTATTTGATTCCATCGCGCACCCATCCCGGCCAGTTTTTTGCCATGCCTCAGTCCCCCCAACTATTTAAACAGCTGCTGATGGTGGCTGGATTTGATCGCTACTATCAAATCGCCAAGTGTTTTCGCGATGAGGATCTGCGCGCCGATCGACAACCGGAATTTACTCAGATTGATATAGAGGCCTCTTTTATTGACGAAGAGGACATTATGTCGACCACTGAAACTATGATTGGCAATATTTTTGCCGAACACAAAAATGTTAAGTTTGATAAGTTTCCACGCATGACCTACGCCGAGGCCATGGATCGTTTTGGGTCCGACAAACCAGATCTGCGTATTCCTCTGGAATTGGTGGAGATCAAAGACCTGCTAAAAGATATTGAATTTAAAGTCTTTGCCGGTCCAGCCAATGATCCCAGCTGCCGAGTTACTGCGTTAAAAGTGCCGGGTGGTGCCAGCATATCGCGCAAACAGATCGACGACTACACTAAATTTGTCGGTATCTACGGCGCCAAGGGGCTGGCTTGGATTAAGGTCAATGCCATAGAGACCGGCATTGAAGGGTTACAGTCACCTATTATTAAGTTTCTCGGCGATGAAGTAACCCTGCAAATTATGCAGCGTCTGGGTGCACAGAATGGCGATATTGTTTTCTTTGGTGCAGATAAAACATCAGTAGTCTCAGAGGCGCTGGGTGCATTGCGCTGTAAGGTGGGTGAAGACCTAAACCTCTACAGCTCTGATTGGGCACCGCTGTGGGTTGTGGATTTTCCTATGTTCGAAACCACGGATGCTGGAGCATTAACACCGCTGCATCACCCGTTCACTGCCCCGTCCTGTGATGCAGAGGCGCTCAAGGCAAGTCCTGCCACTGCATTATCTCGCGCCTATGATATGGTTATCAATGGTGTGGAGTTAGGCGGTGGTTCGATCCGTATCCACGACCAGCAAATGCAGGCAACTGTATTTGAGGTGCTGGGTATAGGTAAAGAAGAGCAGGCTGAAAAGTTTGGTTTCTTGCTGGACGCCCTTAAGTATGGTGCGCCACCTCATGGCGGTTTAGCGTTTGGATTGGATCGTTTAATTATGCTGATGGTAGGCGCTGAATCGATTCGAGATGTAATTGCATTTCCCAAGACCCAGTCGGCGGCCTGTTTAATGACAAATGCCCCGGGTGCCGTTGAGGCCACGCAACTGCGCGATCTAAATATAAGATTGCGAAATAAAGAAAATCAGACCAGTTAGCAGGAAATAGTTGGAGAAAGCATATGGCAGGTCATAGTAAATGGGCCAATATAAAGCACCGAAAAGCGGCTCAGGATGCCAAGCGCGGTAAGATATTCACCAAATTAATTCGCGAATTGGTGGTGGCAGCCAAAGCTGGAGGCCCAAATCCCGACGACAATCCACGGCTTAGAGCCGCAGTGGATAAAGCGCTGGGTGCCAATATGAAGCGCGATACTGTGGATAAGGCAATCGCTCGCGGTGCCGGTGCTGGAGAGGGCGAGAACTATGATGAGATCACCTACGAGGGCTACGCTCCCGGTGGTGTTGCGGTGCTGGTTGAATGTATGACCGACAATCGCAATAGAACAGCGGGGGAAGTGCGGCATGCCTTTGCCAAGCGTGGGGGTAATCTGGGTACCGATGGCTCCGTGGTCTACCTTTTTAATCGTATAGGTCAAATTAGTTATGAGCCAGGTATTGATGAAGACGCCCTAATGGATGTAGCCTTGGAGGCTGGTGCTGAAGATATCAAGACTCATGGTGATGGCTCCGTGGATGTTGAAACTGCTTTTGAAGATTTCTTGCAGGTAAAAGACAGCCTTGTGGAAGCTGGTTATGAACCGGTTCATGCGGAAACTACCATGGTTGCCGATATTGCAGTGCCTATGGATAAGGACGCCGCCGAGAAATTATTAGCTATGATCGATGGCCTAGAAGATTTGGATGATGTGCAGAACGTCTATACTAATGCAGATATCTCCGAAGAGGTGATGGCGCAGCTCGCCTAGCTGCTTTAATTGCGATAAAAAACTAAAATTTAAACGAGTAATCTACACAGAGGTAACTACGATGAAAGTTGTTAAAAGAACCAAAGACTATGTTATCTACCAAAAGGGATCGGGTAGATTCGCGGTAAAAGACGCTGACAAAAATTGGGTCAATGCTGATGAGAAAGTAAAAGTTTTACTAGCTGCAAAGCTGGTAAGAACGGTAATGCCTGCATCACCAGCTCCAGCAGAGCCAGTGGAAGAGGTAGCTGCTGAAGTGGCTGTAGCTCCAGCGGTTGAAGAGGCTCCAGTAGCGGAAGAGGCCCCAGTAGCGGAAGAAGCTCCAGTGGTTGAAGAAGCGCCAGCACCCAAAGCCAAGGCCAAAGCAGCACCCAAAGCTAAAGCAGCACCCAAAGCCAAGGCTAAAGCAGCACCCAAAGCCAAAGCAAAAGCTGCACCTAAAGCCAAGGCCAAAGCTGCTCCTAAGTCAAAATCAGAGGATTAAAAACCTCGAAATTCTCTTTGCACAGTCATTGAGTGTAAATTAAAGCCCCTTGAAGTTACTTCAAGGGGCTTTCGTAAACACAAGACCTGTTTATCAAGGCGCTGCGCGCCGAAAATGCTATAAGCTTATTGCTCGCCCCTCGTATCTGGTGTATTCGCCTCGGCCTAGCTGCTCTTGCAGCCTAGAGTTCCCCGTTGGGGGAGCATTTTGTAGCAAACAGCATCCGCCTAATTCTCTTCTTACTATTTAAAATAAAATAATTTTCCCTCTTTGTGACGCAGTTCATGGCATGCTAAATAAAAGTGTTCTACGGTTAGTGCTAACCAGCCAATTAAGGGGGCGAGTTGGCTATCCATCCATATAGCCGTTTGCATGCCCACTGAGCCACTGAACCATAATGCTTGACTCAATCAGCTGAGATTGCAACACTGCTTCCACCAATAACCACAAGAATATCAATGACTAGAATTATCGGCATAGATCCAGGGTCGCGACGTACCGGTTACGGCATCGTTGATATGGTTGGGGCAAATATTAGCTATGTGAGTAGCGGTATAATCCGCCTCCCAGAGAAGTCATTACCCGCCAGATTGAAGTTGATTTTCGATGCTGTCAGTCAGTTGGTGGCTGAATACAATCCAGAAACCATGGGTATTGAGGACGTTTTTTTTGCCCGAGATCCGCGGGCGGCGCTTAAACTGGGTCAGGCGCGGGGCGCGGCAATTGTGGCTGGGGTTAATGCGCAACTGCCGGTATCTGAGTACTCCCCGCGCAGCGTTAAGCTGGCGGTAGTTGGAACCGGCGCTGCCGATAAGAAGCAGGTGCAAATGATGATTGCCTCCTTACTAAAGCTTCCCAGCGAACCGTCGGAAGACGCCGCGGATGCGCTGGCGGTAGCGATCTGTCACGGACACAGTATGCGAAGTGAAAAGCTGTTGGCGAATAATGGCTTAAAAAACTTTGCCCGCGGGCGGTTTAGATAGGTTTGGGAACAATTAAACGGTGAAAAAGCTACGACTATGATCGGAAGACTTCAGGGTACAGTGCTTAGCAAGCAGGCTCCAGATTTATTGCTGGACGTGCAGGGCGTCGGCTACGAATTGCTAGTGCCTTTAAATACGTTTTTTGAGATTCCCGATATAGGTGAAACGGTTACCCTGCATACGCATTTTGTGGTTCGCGAGGATGTGCAGCAATTATATGGATTTAGTCAGCTAGCAGAGCGAGCTCTATTTAGAGATCTGATAAAGGTCAATGGTGTCGGGCCCAAGATGGGCTTAGCCATATTGTCAGGTATGTCGGTAGATGAGTTTGTTCTCTGTGTGCGCAAGGATGATATTGCCGCCTTGGTCAAGGTGCCCGGAGTAGGCAAAAAAACAGCCGAGCGGCTACTGATTGAAATGCGCGATAAGGTAGCCAATATAAAGGTTGGAGAGGCGGTGGAAAAAGCTCATAGCGTTGCTCAAGATATTGGCCTTGAGGCGGAGAGCGCCCTGACGGCTCTGGGATACCGACCCCAGGATGCCGCGAAAATGGTTAGTCGTGTTGCGGATGCGGAGATAACCTCTGCAGAACAACTTATACGTGCCGCTCTTAAAGCTAAGGCGTAAAATTCTATTCTCCGGTCAGAACAGGGCCTTCACTATTAAGCCGGTGGCTTAATAGGAGAAAAATAGGGATGTTTTTCCATTGGCCGCAGGGCAATGCGAGGGCCCTAAAAGCAAATAATTTCACAAATTAAGCAGGTTTTAGGGGCCGACGGGAAAATGGCGCTGGAGCGCCTATTTGACC